>NZ_CP150096.1:167500-467500 GCF_038396765.1 Chitinophaga caseinilytica
CCCGAAGAAAAACACAGAAACAGCCATAGGCAAGCCTTCCAGCTACAAACTTTTTCCAAACGAACCCTCGGGATACTGCACTTCCATCAAACATAAACCCTGCGGCGGCACCGCAAAATCCGCCAGCGTACAATCCCTGCTTTCTATCGCAACCCTGAACTCATCCAGCGAAATCCGCTCCCGGCCCACACGCAGCATCGTCCCCACCATCCCGCGGACCATCCCGCGAAGAAAACGGTTCGCACTCACGTTATAGACTATACGCTCGCCCTCCTGCTTCCATACAGACTCACGGATCGTGCAATTGAACGTTTTCACCTGGGTATTCCGCTTCGAAAACGTAGTAAAATCACGGTATTCCATCAATACCGCCGCCGCTTCCTGCAACAAATCCATGTTCAGCCGATATGGGAAGAAATAGCCACGATCGCGCAGGAACGGGTCTTTCGAAGTATATAACGTGTATTCGTAAGAACGCCCCGTGGCCGCAAAGCGGCTGTGGAGCTCGTCCCCCACCGGGTACACCCCTTTCACCACGATATCCGGCGGCAAAATCGCGTTCATCTTATATACGAACTGCGGATGGAGCGGCTGCTCCATATCGAAATGCAGGAAATTCTGCCGGGCATGCACACCCGCATCCGTACGGCTGGAACCCGTTGTTTCCACCCGCTCGCGCATGAGCACGCTGATGCCGTGGTCGATTTCCGACTGCACCGTCAAGGTGTTTTCCTGCACCTGGAACCCGCTGAAACGGGCGCCCATATAAGCAACTTCGATAAAATACCTGGCCATGATGCGCGAAAGTAGGCATTTTTAAAACGACAAATGGTGAACGGACGCATCCATTCACCATTTGACATTCGCTTTTTTATCGTTACCGTTTCAGCATCGCCTTGAAACGATTCTTGTAGTAATTATCGCTCAGCAGATCGGACAATTTGGAGAAATTGTCGGAATCGTACGTCCGCGCATAAGCCGCATCCATCAGCTGGTAGCGGTTTTCGTCGGACGAGATGAGCTGTGCGAGCGCCCTCACCTGCTCGGTACTTACGCAGGTGTTGCGGGTGCCTTTCCGGAAGGCATCGACCATGTCCGCGTCCGTTTTCCGGCTGTTCATCGTGCGCAGCAGTTTGCGGAAGGCCTCTGTTTCCAGGACTTTCGGGCAATCACTGTTCACCATTTTCAGATCGGATTTCTTATCCTTCGATTCCGGCGCAGCATCGTGCCAGCCTACGTTTGCGAGGCTGTCGCGCGAGAGGGCTTCCCGGTCGGCGGCTTCACGGGCCGCTTTCTTTTGCTGGCGGCGGGCTTCGCGGGCGTCTTTCGCGCTGGTTTCCTCCTCCTCAGCAGGTACCGATTTCGGTTCCGGCGCAGTGGCGGCGGGCGTAGCAGCAGGCGTAGCAGCGGGCGCTTCACCGAAATCTATGAATTCCGGCTCGGAGCCTTCTTTCTTCTTTTTCGCTTTTTTCGGCTTTTCTTCCGGCGCTTTTTCTTCTACCGGCTGTTCTTTGGGTGCTTCTTTGGGCGACTCTTTCGCGGATTCTCCGGTGGCGGCGGCCTCTGCTTCCTTAAGGGCTTCGTCGGCCGCGGCGCGTTTTTCCTCTTCCATTACGGTGCCGAGCAATTCCTTTTCTTCTTCGGTCAGGGGGTCGCGCTGGCCCTTTTTCCGCTTTTTGGCTGGCTTTTCGGGCTCGGCAGCAGGGGCCGATACGTCTACAGGTGCTTCAGTAGCGGCGGCTGGCTTGGGTTTGGGGAGATTCATCTCAGCGGGACGATCATCCGTCACAACCTTATCCAACGATTCAGCAAAGCTGTTTTTCTTTTTCGGATCGGCCTTCGGAGCGGTTTGCGCAACAACGGGGGTTGTATCGGCGGGCATTTCCGCCTTCGGGGCCGGAGTTTCTTCCACGGGCTGTTCTCCGGCGGCCTTTTCTTCCGCTTTCTTTTTCGCCAAAGCGGCCTCAACATCGGCCTGCACGTTATTGATCAGCTCCTTCTGTTCGGGCGTTGCGCTATCGCTGGAAATGCGGGTTACGGCCACGGCCTCCGATTCAGCGGGCTTTTCGGCGGGTTGAGCGCCGCCGGCACCGGCAGATTTGAGGGAAGCGAAGGTTTGAAGGTCGTACAGCGCCCATTCCTGGTCGCCGCTATTTTTAAGCAGGTATCCGTAATCGCGGTTACCGGCGAGGCGGATGGTGAATTGCTGTTCGGGGGCTTCTCCTTTGGGGAAACCGATGGTTACCGGCACTTTGCCGGCTTCCATTTTGGGAAGGATCACGTACCCTTTCACGGACGAGCTGAGCAGCTTCCCGTCGAGTTTGACGTAGAAAGGCTGCTGCTTTTCGTGCTGTATATATACAAAATACGACGCATCCTGCGCGGCCAGGCCCGTTGCGATGAACAGGCAGCACGCCAGATACAACAGTTTTAGTTTGATTGATTGCATAATGATGACTGATACAAATATTATTCCAGCACGATGAGCACTTCGCCTTTTTCGACGGCCTTCCGCTCAGTGACCCTGATCTCTTTCACCACCGCGTCTGCAGTGGATTTGAATACATTTTCCATCTTCATGGCCTCCAGGATGAGTACCGGATCGCCTTTTTTGATGGTTTGCCCCGGCTCCACGAGTATTTTCAGCACCATGCCGGGCATAGGCGCCTTGATATCATTCACCTTCCTGGCGGCAGCCTGGGTAAGCCCCATGGATGCCAGGAGGCGGTCCATCGGCCCTTCGAGCCCCACTTCGTATACGGATTGGCCGATGCGAAGGGTGACGGTTTTCTCCGACCGGTCCGTCCCCACTACTTCGGCAACGAAGCTCTTCCCGTCTACCAGCAAGCTAAACCCACCTGAAGGCAGGTGCTCGGCAGACCAGGATACGGGCTTCCCGTCGCACTCCGGCCCGCCATCGGCGCCGGAAAGATTTATTTCATACGGCTTGCGGCCGTTTACGGTAGCTTTGATCATATAAATAACATGTCCTATCTGTACAAAAATAACAATTTTAACCGCTTGCGTCGTTTTTGGGCCATTTGTTTAAATTTGACCCCTGCCCTCCCCGAGGGCGCTTATTTTTGAACAAATCGTTTTGCATGTATTTACCAACTAAGAACATTCCGGCTCTCCTGATGGCCGGGGTAGCCATGCTGGGCATCTACGCTCCTGCTTTCGCGCAAAGCGCGGCGGAAAAAGAGGATCCTCAGCTCAGCATCTACCGGGCGTCCCCCACCAAAATCAACAATGTAGTCCACACGAAACTCGACGTACGTTTCGACTACGCCAAGCGCCACCTGATCGGCAAGGCCTGGCTGACCCTTAAACCCCACTTTTACCCGACCGACAGCCTGACACTGGATGCCAAAGGTATGGACATCCGCTCCGTAACCCTCGTTCAGCCGGCAGGCGCATCCGTCGCGAAATTCCCTTCCGACGGGCTTCTCAAAACCGCGCGCAGCACGCCGCTTCAGTATGTATACGACGGAAAGGAGATCCGCGTCAAACTGAACAAAACATACAGCAGCAACGATTCCTATATTGTTTATATCGATTACACCGCCAAGCCCGACGAACTGAAAGTCGAAGGCAGCGAGGCGATCACCGACGCCAAGGGGCTTTATTTCATCAACCCCGACGGCACCGAGCCCAACAAACCCACGCAGATCTGGACACAGGGCGAAACCGAAGCCTCTTCCGCGTGGTTCCCCACCATCGACAAAACCAACCAGCGCACCACTTCGGAGATTTCCATGACGGTCGACAAAAAGTACGTCACCCTCTCCAACGGTAAACTGGTAAGCCAGAAGCCCAACGCCAACGGTACCCGCACTGACACCTGGCGCATGGAGCTTCCTCACGCCCCTTACCTCTTCATGATGGCGGTAGGCGACTTCGCCGTTATAAAAGACAGCTGGCGCGGGAAAGAGGTGAACTACTACGTGGAAAAGGAATACGCTCCCCACGCCAAGGCTATTTTCGGCAACACGCCCGAAATGATGACCTTCTTCTCGAAACTCGTAGGGTACGACTATCCCTGGGTGAAATACAGCCAGGTGGTAGTGCGCGACTATGTGTCCGGCGCCATGGAGAACACCACGGCTACCGTTCACGGCGATTTCGTGCAGAAAACCGACCGCGAACTGCTGGACGATGACGATCGCCTCGGCGAATCCGTGATCGCGCACGAGCTGTTCCACCACTGGTTCGGCGACCTCGCCACCTGCGAATCATGGAGCAACCTCACCATGAACGAATCTTTTGCCGACTACAGCGAATACCTCTGGTTCGAGCACAAATTCGGCAAAGACGCGGCAGATGAACACGGGTATGCGGCCATGCATAATTACATGGAATCCGCACAATACCGTGGCGACCGTCACCTCGTTCGCTTCCATTATCACAGCCAGGAAGACATGTTCGACGCCGTTACTTACCAGAAAGGCGGTCGCATCCTCCATATGCTGCGCAATTACATGGGCGACGACGCATTCTTCAAAGCGATGGGCCTTTACCTGAAGACCAACGCTTTCAAGGCAACAGAAGCCCATCACTTCCGCCTCGCAGCGGAAGAGGTGACCGGGCAGGACCTCAACTGGTTCTTTAACCAGTGGTATTTCGGCCAGGGTTACCCCACGCTCGATATCTCCTACGACTACAGCAAGCCCGGCTCTGCGGGCGTAACCATCGAGCAGAAAGGCGAGAAGATCTTCGACCTGCCCATCGCGATCGACGTATACGAAGGCGGTAAGAAGACACGGCATAACGTGCGCATCACCGAAAAAACGAGCAATTTCAGCTTCCCGGTGAGTGGCAAACCTGATTTCGTGAATGTGGACGGCGACAAAATCCTCATTCTCGAGAAGACCGACCGCCGCAATCTGGCTACATACGTGTTCCAGTATAAAAACGCTACTACCTACCGCGACCGCCGCGAAGCGATCGAAGAGTGCCTGAAACAACAGACCGGCAACGCAGACGCACGCGCCATCGTTATAGCCGCCCTGCGCGATAAATACGAAGGCCTGCGTGCCCTCACCATTTCCGGCCTGAAGATGGACAACAACGACGTAAAAACCGCTGCCATCCCGGTACTGACCGATCTCGCGAAAAACGATCCCGCAGCTCCGGTCCGCGCCGCTTCGCTGAAGCAGCTCAGCAAACTGAAGGACCCGCAATACGCTACCCTCTTCGAAAACGCGCTGAAAGACCGCTCCTACCTCGTGGAAGGCGCCGGCCTCGTGGGCCTCGCCGATCTCGACGTAAAGAAAGCCTACGCCCTTGCCAAAACCATGGAAAAGTCCGCCCGCGGCGGACTGGGCACTGCTATCGCGAACGTGTACGCACAGAACGGCAGCGAGGCAGACGTGCCCTACTTCGCAACCAATCTCGCGAACAGCACCGGCCAGGACAAGATCGGCGCAGCCATCCTGTACCTTGGCATCCTCGGCCAGATCGACAATACCGCCCTTGTCAACAAAGGCGTGACCGATGTGTACGATGCCATCACGCAATTCAACAACAGCTGGGTGAACAACTACATCATCAACCTGATGCAGCCGCTCGCCAAGAAAAAACAGGAAAAGGCCGCCGCCGCTACTACCGGCGAGCTTCGCAACGAGCTCAGCAAGCAGGCGACCCACATCCTGCAGACCGTTCAGAAAATAAAAGAACAGACGAAGGAAGAGTAATGACGGTAGCCAACGGGCGTTCCCCGATTGGACGCCGTTGTACCGCTCATTCCTATTCCAATATCCTTTTCAGCAGCTCTCCCACCGCGGGGAGCTGCTTTTTTTATGGTATTTATAAACCGGCTTTGCTATCTTCAGGGGAATAAATTCCACTGTCCATGCTATCGCCCTTATTGCTCGTCGTACTGTCCATTCTCCTATTGATCGCACTGATCATGTGGGTCAAGCTCGATACTTTCATCTCTTTTATCATCGTCAGCATTTTCCTCGCGCTGGCTTGCGGGCTCAACGGGCCTGCCATCGGGAAGTCGATCACCGGCGGTATCGGCTCCACGCTGGGCTCGCTGGTTACCATCCTGGGATTCGGCGCCATGCTGGGCAAACTGGTGGCCGACAGCGGCGCGGCGCAGCGGATTACCTCCTCGATGGTCCGGATTTTCGGTATCCGGCATATCCAGTGGGGCATGGCGCTGGCAGGGCTGCTGGTGGGCATCCCCATGTTTTATACGGCGGGCTTCGTGATCGTGGTGCCGCTGATCTTTGCCACGGGGCTTTCCACACGGCTGCCGCTGCTCTACATCGGCATCCCCATGATCTCGGCGCTTTCTACCGCGCACGGCTTTTTGCCACCGCATCCTTCTCCCACGGCGATCAGCCAGCAACTGGGGGCCGACCTGGGCAAAACCCTCGTGTACGGCCTGATCATCGCCATACCAACCATCGCGATTGCCGGCCCCCTTTTCGGCAGGACCCTCCGTAAAATGGAGGTAACGCCCGAACAGGGACTGATCCAGATCGAGCAGCGGCCGGACGATGCGCTTCCAGGCCTTGGCATCAGTCTTTTTACAGCGCTGCTCCCCCTCATCCTTCTCACCATTACCACGGCGATGGATCCTTTCCTGGCGGCGAACAGTGTGCTTCGCCCGGCGGTGTCGCTCATCGGCGATCCGAATATCGCGATGCTGCTTTCCCTGCTGGCGGCTATTTATTTACTGGGCCTCCGGCGCGGCACGCCCATGAAAGCGCTCATGAAATCGCTTGAGACTGCGTTCAAGGATGTGGCGCCGATCATGCTCATCATTGCGGGCAGCGGGGTTTTCATGCAGGTAATCAAGGATGGCGGCATCAATACTTACATCGGGCAGTCGATGCAAGGGATTTCCGTATCCCCGCTGGTGCTGGGTTGGCTCATTGCCGCGGCGATCCGCGTTTGCGTAGGATCGGCTACGGTGGCGGGCCTGACCACCGTCGGCATTCTCCTCCCCATTATACAGCAACAGCAGGTGCATCCGGAGCTGATGGTGCTTTCCATCGGGGCGGGCAGCCTCATGTTCAGCCACGTGAACGATGGCGGGTTCTGGCTCTTCAAGGAATATTTCAACCTGACCCTCAAACAAACCTTCGCCACCTGGTCGGTCATGGAAACGATCGTGTCTGTGTGCGGGCTCATCGGTGTGCTGGTTTTGCAACAATTCCTGTAAGCCCCGGGAAGGCTGCAAGTATAAGCAGGAAATGCTTTGCCATATTGTTCAGTTTTTATTGCAGGTATAGATACCTCCGAAAAATGGATAAAAATGAATGATATCGGTCATTCCGCGTAGCCGGAAGATTGCGTAATTTCCATTGGGCTAAAATCACAAGCTGATAATTCAGCAAGATGTGAATGGTTTAACCGGTTAAAATACTATTCATCTTAAAACAATAGTCATAGCTGCAAAGGCGTGTTCCGATGGGGACGCGCAAATGATTGAGGATGCCTCCTATTTAGGTTACCCATAAGATGCAACGGCGTATTCCTCCTTAGGGACGCGCAAATGATTGAAGACGCCACCGGCTTAGGTTACGCATAAGATGCAACGGCGTACTACCATGGGAGACGCGCAAAAGATTGAGGATACCTTCGGCACAGGTAACCCATAGTCACCACACGGAACCCCATAAAAGTTCCGTCGGAAGTTAATCTTGAAACGCGAAACCAATATAAAATTCCAGGGCCCGGCCCCGGCATTTTGCCAAAACTGCAACTAAACCATGGCTCGCTAGCAGACAATTCTGCAAATACTGCAAATGTTTCTATTGGAATTGCAAAAAATATTCGTTTAACTTTAAACAAATTTCGTGATGACCGCAGCCGACAACTTCGCCGCACTGGGCCTCGTGCTTCCGCCGCCACCCGCGCCCAAAGGGGTTTACAGGCCCCTGCTGATCGTCGATAAGTTCGTTTACGTTTCCGGCCACGGGCCCGTATTGCCCGACGGCTCGCTCCTTCGCGGCAAAGCCGGCCTGGAACTGAACGCAGACGGCGCCAAGCTCGCCGCGCAGCAAGTAGGCCTCACCATCCTCTCCACCCTGGTTTCCCAACTCGGCTCCCTGAACCGTATCAAAAGGGTAATCAAAATACTGGGGATGGTCAACGCCACCCCGGAATTCAGCACCCATCCGCATGTGCTCAACGGCTGCAGCGAACTGTTCGCCAAAATCTGGGGACCGGAAAACGGCGTAGGCGTGAGAAGCGCCGTGGGCATGGGCTCACTGCCGGATAACATCACCGTCGAGATCGAAGCTATTTTTGAATTATCAGACTGAACCATTCATGCAAACTGACGCACAGCCACCCGTCGCGCTTCCGGGAAGCCTCCCCTCGCCCGCGCTCCTCGTTTTTCCCGATCGCATCGCCGAAAACATCGACCGCATGATCGCCATGGCTGGCGGCCCGGAAAAGCTCATGCCGCATGTCAAGACCCACAAAATGGGCCCCGTTGTCCGCATGCAGCTGGAAAAAGGTATCCGCCGCTTCAAATGCGCCACCATTGCCGAAGCCCGCATGCTGGCAGAAGCCGGCGCTCCCGATATCCTGCTCGCCTATCAGCTCAACGCCCCCATGGCAAAGGCTTTCGTCGACCTCCAGCGCCAATTCCCCGCTTCCCGCTTCGCTTCGCTGGCAGATAACATCGCATCCGCCCGGCTGATGAACGACCTTCACGCAGCTTTCGGCTCAAAAGCCCGCCTGTACATAGATATAGACGACGGCATGCACCGCACCGGCATCTCCCCCGAAAAAGCGGCCGACCTCTGGCGCGGCATGCTGCAACTCGGGAACATAGACCCCGCGGGCCTGCACGTCTACGACGGCCACATCCGCAACCCCGACCTCGCCGAACGTACCCGGGAATGCGACGCCGCCTTCCAACCCGTGGAACGCCTCGCCGCAGACATCCAGCCACCGGAAATCATCGCCGGCGGAACGCCCACCTTCCCCGTTCACGCACGCCGGGGAACCGTCGTTTGCAGCCCCGGCACCTGCCTGCTGTGGGACGAAGGGTATGGTACCGGCTTGCCCGACCAGCCATTCCTCGTAGCGGCCCAGCTGCTCACCCGCGTCATTTCGAAACCACAGGAAGGCTTCGTGACGCTGGACCTGGGGCACAAAGCCGTTTCCGCCGAAAACCCCATCACCCGCCGCGTTTTCTTCCATCAACTGAAGGAATATGAAGTGATATCCCAAAGCGAAGAGCACCTGGTCGTGAAAACGCCCGAAGCCGCCACGCTGCAGGTGGGCGACGTACTTTACGGAACGCCCTGGCACATATGCCCCACCGTGGCGCTGTACAACGAAGCGATCGTGATCGAAAACGGGAACCATTCCGATACCTGGACGATCGCGCGGGGAAGGTTAATATAACTATGAATCATTCAACCAGAATATATCTATGCAATCAATGATCTTTGACGCGCACCTGGACCTGAGCATGAACGCCATGGAGTGGAACCGCGACCTTACCAAATCCGTGCAGGCCATTCGTGACCGGGAGAAAGGCCTTACCGATAAACCCGACCGCGAGCGCGGCACCGTGTCCCTTCCCGAAATGCGCAAAGGCCGCGTGGGACTTTGCGTGGCTACGCAGATCGCACGGTACGTGGGGCTCGATAATCCCCTGCCCGGCTGGCATTCGCAGGAACAGGCCTGGGCGCAGACGCAGGGCCAACTGGCCTGGTACCAGACGATGGTGAAACGGGGCGAGATGAAACAGATCACCAATGCTGACGAGCTTTCCGACCATCTCAAACTTTGGGAAACGGCGGAAGACACCAGCTCCCTGCCCGTCGGGTTCATCCTCAGTCTCGAAGGCGCCGATTCGTTCTATGAACTGGCCTGCGTCGAAAAAGCCTGGGCTTACGGACTCCGCGCCATCGGCCCTGCGCACTACGGCCCCGGCGTGTACGCCTACGGCACCGATTCCACCGGTGGCCTCGGCACCAAAGGCCGCGCGCTCCTCAAGGAAATGGACCGCCTCGGCTTCATCCTCGACGCAACCCACTTGTGCGACGAAAGCTTTTCCGAAGCCATGGACCTCTATACCGGCCCGGTTTGGGCCAGCCATCATAACAGTCGCGCCCTGGTGCCGCACAACCGCCAGTTCAGCGACGAACAATTCTCCCTGCTGATCCAGCGGGGCGCCGTGATCGGCACGGCATTCGACGCCTGGATGCTCATCCCCGGCTGGGAACGCGGCAAAAGCACGCCCGAAAACACCGGTGTTTCGCTGGAGCACGTGGCCAATCACATCGATCATATCTGTCAACTCGCAGGCAATTCCCAACATGCCGCCATCGGCTCCGACCTCGACGGAGCATTCGGCACCGAGCAATCGCCGGGCGACCTCGGCACGATCGCCGGATTGCAGAAAGTACCTGACATCCTCCGTCAGCGCGGCTATAAGAGTAACGACATCGACAATATCATGTACAAAAACTGGATCCGTTTTTTGCTGGATGCCTGGAAATAAATTGCATCTTACTCCTGAAAGGTTACTTACAACAGTACCTTTCAGGAGTCGAAATACATAACATTTTCACTTAATACGGAAACTAAAAATCAACCCAGCCTTCGGTAAATTTCAATTTTAACATACATTTAATTTAATCCTATGAATTAAAAATCAATCACTTGACTTTTATAAATCAAAGAAAATCTGAATTGATATTTGTTTGTAGGAACTTCTGTTTGTAGCAAGTAACATTGCATGTAAAGCAAATTCTATGAATGGAAATAAATCCAAACAAAAGATATTAATTGAATTATATAACGAGTTCAAAGAAGGGGAAAGAAAAACACAGAGAGGTTATGAGGTTACCGAATTGGGCAGGAGCATTAAAAACAATGAGCTTCACGAGAGGACCAATATAAGCCTGCAAAATGTGAACAAGTATTGTGATTCATTGGTTCATGACGAGTTCATTCGATTGTATTCACATGATCCTGATTCCAGCACAAAATGGTATCTAATAACGGAAAAAGGCATTGCTGCGATCTCCGACAAGCACTTTCAAAAAGAGGATAACAACTTTTTATTTGGCCGGGTAAAAGATTCGGCTTTAGTGGTAATTGCTCTTGCAAGCTTGGTTTTAAACTACGTGCTTTTTCAAACCAATCGAAATACGCAAACCATCTTCCAATATCAACTAAAAAAATTGGAAGAACGAATTGACAAATTTGAGCAAAAAGTACCCCGTTAAACATCCTCCTCATAGATAGCAAAAAAGGGCCGATAAAAATCAGCCCTTTTCTTTGGGGTTTTGTTCCTGTTTTTCGAGAAACCGGTGTGTCTTTTAACGGCCTCATGCCGTATGCGTTTTCTTGCCGGCCGGCAGTGGATGCGCTGCCGGGCCGCCGTTGTGTCACTCACTTGAGCGGCGGGGTGGCTATCATCGCCGCTCTTTTTCGGATGCTTTCCAGTTTATCATTCGTCACACGGCCAGTTTCACCGATCCGGAACCGGATTTGTTGTAGCCTCCGGTCGTCTTCTATTATTAATAAGTCAGTTCGATCTGCCCGCGAATTTCGCCGCCGGGGTGGGCCGCCGTATGGATGTTCACGTACCATTTCCCGGCGAGGAGGTCTTCTTCCTTCTGGGTGGTCCCGTTCAGAGTGAAGCTGGTGGAGAAGTTGCCGCTTTCCGTTTTCGGGATGATGGTGGTGAAATTTTCCAGAACGCCGGCGTTTACGCCTTTATCGGCAGGGCCGTGAATGTGCGACAGGGTTACTGGTCCACTGAGGCCTTGCCAGCGCACGGTGATGTTGAGCATTTTGGAATCGCGGTTGTAGGTGATGTCGAAACTGCCGGTAGCCGTTGTGGTGACGGCCGGAAATTCCTGAGCGCCGGTCATGGCGGTGTTTTTCGCGGAATAGATGTTATTGTTGTTGTCTTTGTCCTTTTTGCAGGAAACCGCCGGCAGGCAGCACACCAGAATCAGGCCTAAAGCCCAGGCTCGCATGTTTTTCATATCGGTTTTTTGATGAATACGGAGCGCCGGGGCAAAGGGTTGCCTGCATCATTATTTCACTTTCCGCAAGGTTGTTTGTGTCGGGGGATTTTCTATTTTTTCACCACTTTCCCTTCGCGGTTGCTCCAGCGCCAGGGCGTTCCTCCCAGCGGGATGCCGCCCAGCCAGGCATTGGATACCGGCGCAAAGGCCAGGTAGTCCTGCTCACCGCGAAGCACTTCACGGCCGAGGTCCGTCAGCCGCACCATTTCGCTGTCGTGCTGCACCACGCCCGCGTCTGCCATACGCTGCAGGGTGGCGCGCAACTGGAAGTCCCCGAACCCGAAAATCTTCTTTTCGTCCCAAAAAATGGAGAAGAGCGCGCGTTCGGAGAGCGGCGCCAGGGTGATTTGTTCCATAAAGAACCTTTCAATGCTATTGAGCCCGTTCTCTTCCGACGGGAGCCTTTGCAGGTGGGCCAGCAGGGCGCCGCCGAGGAACGGCAGGTTGGGGGCCGACTGGGTGGTGAGGGCTGCTATGGCGAGGGGATCGTTGCCGGTATAGGCCTCCCAGGCCGAGGATGCCAGCTGCCAGTCGCCCGCTTCGAGGTACCTGCGGCTTTCGAAAAGGGGTGGAAAGTGTTCCGGTTTCAGCATGCCAAGCCCCCGGAAATCGGGCACCTCGGGGTGACTGCCCGGTTGTACCACGCTGACGCGGGGCATGGGCGTATTCAGGCGAAGGAGGTAATTGATAAGGAAGATCAGGTTCACCTGGCAGAACAGGTCGAATTCGGACCACAGTACGATCTCTTCGAACTGGGAGGCCTGCTGGAGTATTTTGCGGGTGTTGCCGATGTCTGAAATGTATGCTTCCCGGTTTATGCCGTACACATCGTGCAGGTAAGCGCCCCTTTTCTCGAAAAACAGGCCGAGGTCACAGCCTGCGGGGGTCTTGCCTTCGCTGAGCATTTCGCGCCAAACGAGGGGGCGGCCGGGTACGCCGCTTTTTTCGAATATTTCCAGGGTTGCGTCGCCGTTCAGGATGTGGAGTAACATAAAAAAACGGATTTTCAGTCAGGTAGCGAATGTAACGATTTCTTCCGCAATGCGCTGACTGAAAATCCGTTGCAGGGAACGGTACGGTTGTTACCAGCTGCCGCTGGCGCCACCTCCGCCTCCGGAGCCGCCGCCAAAGCCGCCGAAACCTCCACCGCCGAAGCCACCGCCTCCGCCGCCGCCCCATCCGCCGCCACGGCTGCCTCCACCGAGGCTGCTGCCGATCATGCCGCCGAGGATACCGCCGAAGATACTGTCGCCGCGCCGGCTGATCACCCGTCCGCCACCGCCGCCTCCGCCGCGGGAGCCGAAAATGACGATCAGGATAATAATAAGGATGATGAGGCCGAAAATGCCGCCGCCTCCGCCGCCGTCTTTCGAGCTGCGGGGAACGCCGGTATATTCACCGGCCGCTGCGGCGATGATTTTGTCGGTCGCTTCATCGAGCCCCTGGTAATAATGTCCCTGTTGGAACGTGGGCTTGATAATTTTATTAATGATCCCGAAGGCGACTGCGTCGGGGATCGAGCCTTCCATGCCGTAGCCGGTTTCTATGCGGATCTTGCGATCGTCCATAGCGGCGAGGATGAGAATGCCATTGTTTTTTTTGCCACCGATCCCCCATTCGCGGAGGATTTTCAGGCCGTATTCGGAGATATCGTAATCGCCGGTGGTTTTGATGATGACGATGGCGATCTGGGTGGAAGTGCTATCGTCGTATGCCACGAGTTTCCTTTCCAGCTCGTTGACTTCCGATTGCACGAGGATGCCTGCGAAATCGTTGACGAGCCGGGGTGGTACGGGTTTGGCGGGGATGTTCTGGGCAAAGGCGCCCAGTCCGAACCAAACCAGTCCCATGGCGAGGAACCAGCGAAAGAATGTCTTGTTTGTTAGCTTGTGCATCATTTACCTGGTCTACTTTCCAAAAACAATATCGTCCGGCAGTTCGTTGGCGTCGCCGGATTCGTAGGGGAAGTGCTGCAGGAGCGATTCCCCGATTTCCTTCACGCAAACTTCGATGCCTTCTACGATGCGCTGGCCTGAAAAGTGGTGGCGGAGGATGTCGGCTTCGTGTTTCCAGAAGTCGTCGCCCACTTTATCATGAATGCCCTGATCGCCGAGGATAGCGAACTGGTGATCGCGGAGGGCGATGTAGAGGAGGACGCCGTTGCGTTGTTTAGTTTTTTCCATACCGAGGGAGAGGAATGCTTCGCGGGCGCGGTCCATGGGGTCCACATACTCGCAATGGCTTTCCACGAACAGGCGGATTTCGCCGGAGGTGAGCCTTTCGGCGTGGCGGATGGCCTGAACGAGGCGGGATTTCTCGTCTTCGGTAAAGAATTCTTTTTCCTGAAGGGGAACAGTTTCATTGGGAAACGTATGTTGGGCATCCTGTAAAAGACGGCCGGGGGCAGTGTTTCGCTGCCCCCGGGCCGCCTTCTGCGGAGGCGTTTGGATTAGAATTGCACTTTAGGCGCCTTGTCGGAGCCTTCGGCCGCCTTGAAGTAACCTTTCTCCTTGAACCCGCCGATGCCGGCGATGACGTTGCTGGGGAAGGTGCGGATGCTGCTGTTGAAGTCGTTAACAGCGGTATTGAAGTCGTTCCTGGCTACCGCGATCCGGTTTTCCGTGCCTTCGAGCTGGGCCATGAGGGTTTGGAACTGTTCGGTGGTGCGGAGTTGAGGGTATTGTTCAACCGTAACGAGCAAACGGCTGAGCGCGCCGCCCAGTTCGCTTTGCGCCTGCTGGAATTTCGCGATGTTCTCGGGGGTGAGATCGTCTGCGTTTACCTGAACGGAAGACGCTTTGGAGCGGGCTTCGATCACTTTGGTAAGGGTTTCCTGTTCGAAATTGGCGGAGCCTTTCACGGTGCTTACCAGGTTATCGATCAGATCGGCCCGGCGCTGGTACTGGGTTTCTACGTTACCCCAGGCCTTTTTCACCGTTTCGTCGCTCTTTACCATTCCATTGTACTTGCTGCAACCAAAAAAGCCCAGCAATACCAGGAGAATGATCACAATGATTCCAGTTTTCATATTGATTCTATTTTTAATGAAAATAACGGGTATGCTCAAACCTACAAACAATAACGGAAAGCACAAAAATAGGTTTGATCTTGAAAGCGGTTACCAGCCAACTTCCAGCGGTTACCAATCCATTAACGGCGGTCGTCAGAAAGTTGAAAACGGGATACCAAAAAATATCTATGTTTGGATCGGATTTCCCGCCCACACCGCCAAACGGGGGCGGCCGCGGGAAACGCCCGGGAATGCCGATCCTTTCACAGTTTTGACACCCACGTAACATTTCATTGTTCGCTAACTCGCTTATTTTTATTAACTTACTTAAAGTCTACTGCGTACATAATGAGTGCACAACATATTCACATCCTCTATATAGATGATGAGATTCACAATCTGAATGCTTTTAAAGCCTCTTTCAGAAGAATTTATACGGTGCAGACCGCAGAATCAGCCGAAGAGGCTTACAAGTTGCTGGAAGACCACGAGTTTCACATTATCATTTCGGACCAGAGAATGCCCAAAATGACGGGGATCGAATTTTTCGAATCCATTCTCAACAAATACCCCGAGCCCATCCGGGTCTTGCTCACGGGGTACGCGGATATCAATGCCGTGATCGACGCGATCAACAAGGGACAGGTATATAAATACTTCTCCAAGCCCTGGAACGAGGACGAGCTTCGCCACAACATCGAGAAGGCATATGAAGTGTACGCCCTCCGTAAAGAGAACCGGGAATTGACGGAGAAACTCCTGAGCGTCAACGAGCAACTCGAGTTTTTGCTGCGGCAAAAGCTCATTTCCTGAGAAAGCAAACCGTTCGTTATACTCCAAGAAGGAAGGGTACGCCCTTCCTTTTTTTATGCCCTTTCCGCCCGGAAGCAATGCCGAACAGCCTTTCAGCCGCACAAGGGAGTGACACAACGGCGGCCCGGCCAGCGGGCCCCAGACCGGCCGGCCATCATTTTTCGTCCTCCGGAAACGGGCCGAGTGCCAAATTCCACTAAATTGCGTCCATTGTGAACGTTTAATAGCTCAAAAATGCAAGTTTGGAAAGATTACCAGGCCCAGCACAAAGACCGTTTCCTGAACGAGTTGCTGGAACTGTTGAGGATCCCCTCCGTCAGCGCGGACTCCCGCCACAATGAAGACACGAAAAACTGCGCCGAAGCGGTAAAGCAAAGGCTGGTGGAAGCAGGTGCTGACAAAGTGGAGGTGTGCCCGACTGCCGGTCATCCGATTGTTTACGGCGAAAAGATCATCGACCCGAAACTCCCTACCGTACTCGTTTACGGCCACTACGACGTGCAGCCGCCCGACCCGCTGAACCTGTGGGACAGCCCGCCGTTCGAGCCCGTGATCAAAGACGGCAAGATTTTCGCGCGCGGATCGGCAGACGATAAAGGCCAGTTTTACATGCATGTGAAGGCGTTCGAGACCATGTTCAACACCAATACCCTCCCCTGCAACGTGAAATTCATGATCGAAGGCGAGGAGGAAGTGGGCTCCGGCAACCTCGGCAAATTCCTTTCTGAAAATAAAGACCGCCTGAAAGCGGACGTGGTACTGATTTCCGACACGGCCATGATCAGCCTCGACACGCCTTCCCTGGACACGGGGCTTCGTGGCCTGGCGTACATGGAAGTGGAAGTGACCGGCCCGAACCGCGACCTTCACTCCGGCGTATACGGCGGCGCGGTGGCCAACCCGGCTACCATCCTGGCGAAAATGATCGCTTCGCTGCACGACGAAAACAACCACATCACTATCCCTGGTTTTTACGACGGCGTGGTGGAACTGACCGACGAAGAGCGCAAAGCCCTCAACAGCGCGCCTTTCGACGAGGCAGACTATAAAAAGGACCTGGGCGTGGACGAGCTCTGGGGCGAGAAAGGCTATTCTACTTTCGAGCGCACCGGCACCCGGCCTACCTGCGAAGTGAACGGTATCTGGGGCGGTTACACCGGCGAAGGCGCCAAAACCGTATTGCCTTCCCAGGCGTTCGCGAAGATTTCCATGCGCCTGGTGCCCGGCCAGGACTGGGAAAAGATCTCCGACCTGTTTGCCAAACACTTCGTGGCCATCGCTCCGAAGTCCGTTAGAGTGAAGGTAACGCCCCACCATGGCGGCGCTCCCTACGTTACGCCCACGGATTCCATCGCTTTCAAAGCGGCGAGCGAGGCCATCAACGCCACTTTCGGCAAGCAGCCCATCCCCGTTCGCGGCGGCGGCTCCATTCCCATCGTGGCCCTGTTCGAGAAGATCCTCGGGCTGAAAACGGTGCTCATGGGCTTCGGGCTCGACAGCGACAACCTGCACTCCCCCAACGAGAAGTACGGGCTCGACAACTATTATAAAGGCATCGAAACCATCCCTTATTTCCACAAGTATTTTGCGGAACTGAGCGGTAAATAATGACCGTTTTTAACGGAAAAGCCCGGCTGGTACGACCAGGCCGGGCTTTTTTATTATGGTATTAATACCTTCTTACTTTCTAACCGCCGCGATGCCGGGGAGCACCTTGCCTTCGAAGAATTCGAGCATGGCGCCGCCGCCGGTGGATACGTAGCTTACTTTGTCGGCCAGGCCGAACTGGTTGACCGCCGCTACGGAGTCGCCGCCGCCTACGAGGGTGAACGCGCCGTTTTCGGTCGCTTTCACGATGGCTTCTGCCACGGCTTTGGTGCCGCCCTGGAAGGCGGGCATTTCGAACACGCCCATGGGCCCGTTCCAGAGGATGGTTTTGCTGGCAGCGATCACTTCGCTGAATTTCGCGATGGATTTTTTGCCGATATCGAGGCCCATCCAGCCGGCGGGGATATTGTCGTTGGAGACTTCCTGGGTGTTGGCGTCTGCCGCAAACTTGTCTGCCGCGATGGAATCTTCGGGGATGAGGAGTTGTACGCCGAGGGATTTTGCTTTGGCGAGCAGTTCGTTGGCGAGGTCGAGTTTATCGTTTTCCACGAGGGAGTTGCCGATTTCCTTGCCCTGGGCTTTGAGGAAAGTGTATGCCATGCCGCCGCCGATGATGATGTTATTGGCTTTGGACATGAGGTTCTCGATGATGAGGATTTTGTCGGACACCTTGGCGCCGCCGAGGATGGCGGTGAAGGGTTTTTCCGCGCTGTGGAGCACTTTTTCGGCGCTGGCGGTTTCGGCTTCCATGAGGAGGCCGAACATTTTCTTCTCTTTCGGGAAGAATTCGGCGATCACGGCCGTGGAGGCGTGGGCGCGGTGGGCGGTACCGAATGCGTCGTTCACGTACACATCGCCCAGTTTGGCCAGTTTTTCGGCAAAACCCTTGTCGCCTTTCTCTTCTTCCTTGTGGAAACGGAGGTTTTCGAGGAGGAGGACTTCACCCATCTGGAGGTTATCCGCGGCTTTTTCGGCGGCTTCGCCGATGCAGTCTTCCGCGAATTTCAC
Source organism: Chitinophaga caseinilytica (assembly GCF_038396765.1). Lineage (NCBI taxonomy): Bacteria > Pseudomonadati > Bacteroidota > Chitinophagia > Chitinophagales > Chitinophagaceae > Chitinophaga > Chitinophaga caseinilytica. The sequence goes on from NZ_CP150096.1 coordinate 185,960, forward strand.
GGTAGCGCCATCGAGCAGTTTGATGAGGTGGTTTACCAGGTGGCGGAGGGAATATTTATCGGTGGGGCCGTCTTTCGGGCGGCCGAGGTGGCTCATGAGGATGACGGCGCCGCCGTCTGCGAGGATTTTCTTGACGGTGGGCGCGGCGGCCTGCATGCGGGTGTCGTCCGTGATTTCGAGCTTATCGTTGAGGGGCACGTTGAAATCCACGCGCACTACGGCTTTCTGGCCTTTGAAATTATGCTGGGAGAATTGGCTCATTGTTGGGTGAGTTTTAGGAAAGTAAGACAAAAAACCCTCCGCACGGCTGGGTTTCAGCTGGATGCGGAGGGTTGGCGATATGATCGGCGGGCTTGATTATTTGGAGATCAGGCCTGCGAAGTGCTTCACGGTGCGTACGAGCTGGGAAACGTAGGACATTTCGTTATCGTACCAGGAAACGGTTTTCACCATTTGAACGTCGCCCTGCGTCATCACTTTGGTCTGTGTTGCGTCGAACAGGGATCCGAAGTGGATGCCGATGATGTCGGAGCTTACGATTTCGTCTTCGGTGTAGCCGAAAGATTCGTTAGCGGCGGCTTTCATGGCTGCGTTCACTTCTTCTGCCGTTACCTTTTTGGAGAGGATGGTGGTCAGTTCGGTGAGGGATCCGGTGATGGTGGGAACGCGTTGGGCGTTACCGTCCAGTTTACCCTTCAGCTCGGGCAGTACGAGGCCGATGGCTTTAGCGGCGCCGGTGCTGTTGGGCACGATGTTGGCGGCTGCGGCGCGGGCGCGGCGGAGGTCGCCTTTCGGGTGCGGAGCGTCGAGGGTGTTCTGGTCGTTGGTGTAGGCGTGGATGGTGGTCATGAGGCCGGTAACGATGCCGAATTTATCGTTCATTACTTTTGCCATGGGGGCGAGACAGTTGGTGGTGCAGGAAGCGCAGGAGATAACTGTTTCGGAGCCATCCAGGATATCGTGGTTTACGTTGAATACAACGGTTTTGAGGTCGCCGGTGGCGGGGGCGGAGATAACCACGCGTTTAGCGCCGGCGGTGATGTGCGCTTCGGCTTTGGCTTTGTCGGTGAAGAAGCCGGTGCACTCGATTACCACGTCGATATCGTGGTTTTTCCAGGGAATCTGGGAGGGATCTTTCTGGGCATATATCTTCACTTCCTCGCCGTTTACAACGATAGCGTTGTCGGTGTGCTTCACGTCCTGTCCAAATCTACCTTGTGCAGAGTCATATTTCAGCAAATGTGCCAAAACCGCGGGGCTGGTCAGGTCGTTAATCGCTACCACGTCGATGCCGGGCATGTTGTAAATCTGGCGGAAGACCAGGCGGCCGATGCGACCGAAACCATTAATACCAATTTTAAGAGAAGTTCCCATTTTACACTGTAGTTTGTAGATGAAAAATTGAGTAGCGAAATTACAAGGTTAGCGGGGATTAATCAATAACTATTTACTTAACTGAAATTTTTTTTGGAAATTTCGAAATGGATATTACCTTTGCAATCCCAAACGGGAAATGCCGCGTTGGTCAATCGGCTAAGACGCCTCCCTTTCACGGAGGAATGACGGGTTCGACTCCCGTACGCGGTACGAAATCTTAAACGGGCTGTTCTTTACGAACAGCCCGTTTTGTTTTGGGGTAAGCTTCAAAACCCCAGATTTATCCAATAGCGATCTAGGCTACACTATTAGTTTTTCCTATATTTATTACGTTAACCAGCCAATTTGGCTGCATTTTTAACCCTGACAACTGCTATTTATGAAACCCATTTTAGTTATGACAATTGTCTGTGTATCCTTCTTTTTGAAAACCAATATTACTAATGCACAATCCAATTGTGATGATGTAAAAAAAGAGAACGAATACCTGAAAAAAGCATTGCATATCTCAACCCCCACAAAAACCGTCACCACAGCCAACATAGATTTCAATATCATAAAACTGGAAGGGAATACAAAAGATCAGTCCGTTACACTACACATGACATTTGTAAATCACAATGCAAATGAAGCTATCCAGTATTATGAAATCAGGGCGATCGACGTAGAAGGCAATGAGTATAAGGGGGAAAACCGTTCCATAGGAAGTTCAGGTAGCAGGAATACACTGTACACCGATACACCGGTCAAATCCACTGTTACTTTCCACAAAGTATTGCCATCCGTGAAAATGATGAAGTTGATACATATCGAATTTCTGTATGAAAAACCTTCAAACGTGGAAATTGAATTTAAGGACTTGCCCATCACCTGGAAATAATCTCCGCAAACTCCCGATCACGGTACAAAATCTTAAACGGGCTGTTCTTTACGAGCAGCCCGTTTTGTTTTTTATATCTTCCTCCCCACCCAACTTCTTCACCCTCTTCCAAAATTCCAGCATCTCTTCACATTGTTTGGGTAATTCCAATTCTTTAATTCATCATTCTCTTTCGCAAGCATGGCTTTAAAGGTTAAAATCGATTTGGAAAATCATTATAAGATTAATGATGTCAGTAAGGATTTAAGTTCTTTTACGTTTTCAAGCCAACTCAAAGACATTACTTAATTTTAAGGTTATGAATAAGAAACTAATCCGGGAAATAGCCGCCTTGAAGAAAAAAGCCAAAGAAAATAGTGGCCGGATAGAAAAATTCAAAATTGCCCAGCCGCATACTTCCTCTTTGCATGCAGTGATTAAAACACGCGAGCAGGCAGATACTTTTATGGCAATTTTGAAGAGCCTCTGATTTCTCATTTTTTTCCCTTCAACTCCCACTTCCGTTTCAACGTCTGCAATACTTCCGCATTCCTTTCGCATCGCCTCTCCCAGGCAGAAAGATAAAGGCACGATCCCTCGTGCCCCTATCCCCTGAACCCAGCAGTAAACTCCCTACCGCAACGTCTTCATCAACGCGGAAATGCGCTCCTGTCCGAATCCCGCGCCCTGCGCCTTTCGGAACATCTGCTGCGCGAACCCGGCAAACCCGCCGTCGATTTTGTTCTCGGCCGACAGCCGCACCATCAGCTCGAACGTCCCGGCGCAAATATCGATCGAACTTTGCGGCTCGGCATAGCGCTGCTCCTGGATATCGTCGCCGGTATCCTTGATCATCTGCCCGAGCACCGGCGAAATATCCCGCACCATCTGGCCAAGGTCCGCCACCGACATACCTTCCGACTCCATGATCCCAGCGCCGTTCAAAAATCCGATCATCATCCCGAACATGCTCGACAACGCAGCGAGGTCCCAGGCGGAAGCAGCACCCGGCGCCTCACCCATGTATTTCAGTCCGCCACCGAGGATCCGCAACGCAGGCTCCGCGTGCTTCCAGGCCGCCGAGCTGCCCGACAAAAAGATCGGCGTTTCCGCCGCGCCCATTTGCGAAGGTGTAGCCAGTATAGCGCCATCCAGGTATGCAGCACCCCGCTCCGTGAACGACGCCGCCATGGAACGGGCGTCCTGCGGCGTGCCGGTACTGAGCTGGACAACCGTTTTCCCCTCCAGCGATACACCCGTCAATACCTGTTCCGTTGCAGGATAATCGAGCAGACAAATCAATATGATATCGCTGTCCGCGACCGCGCGATGAATATCCGCGGTAAAAGTAGCGCCGGCTTCCACCAGTTTACCCGCCTTCGCCTCCGAACGGTTCCAAACGGTTACGTGTTTTCCCTGCTCCAGGAGCAAACGCGCCAATACGCTTCCCATAGCGCCTAATCCGATCATTAATATCTTTTCTTTCATCTTGTTTTCTTTTTAAATGTTGAATATGGCTGGATCGCAAGAAAGGCAGCGCCGCGGGTCCGCCAGCCCTTCTTCGCTTTCACAACACAAAGAAACGGCAAGCGGAAACGGCTGACAATACGGGAAAGAATAGTCAGGTAGGGATAATTTTATCCCTGTCCGCCGAAACCCTTAATTTCGGGGATGTAAAACCCAGGCGATATGTATGAGAAAAAGATCCCGAAAGATTTCAGTTGCGGCATGGCCGTTTTGATGGAAATTATCGGAGGAAAGTGGAAATCTTATTTATTGTTTCTCATCAGCAATGGCATCCGGCGGCCGAGTGAGCTGCACCGGCAGATCCCGACTGCAACGGCACGGGTGTTGAATCTGCAATTAAAGGAGCTGGAGTTTCATGGCATTATCCAAAAGGAGATTTACCCGGAACTTCCACCGCGCTCGGAATATTCGCTCACAGCCCTGGGACAGTCGCTCATGCCCGTCATTAACGCCATGGACGCCTGGGGAAGCGGGCATGTCGGGGAGTTCCGGCTATTGATGGAGCGCAAAAGCGGATCGTTATTTCCATCCGGGGAGTAACAAACGCCGAATGCACTTTCTTCACAACTTTATCTTCAACCCCAATTCCCGCTTCATCGTCAACAATGCTTCCGCATTCCCTTTCGCATCGTCTACCGGGTGATGCGTGTGCTTCGTCTGGCGAAGGTGCTTGAAGTTTTTGAACATATCTTTCTCCATGCCCTTATACAAACTTCCGAGGTTTTGCGAACTGTGGCCAAAGGGATTGGAACCGGTAAAATGGTGAAAATACCAGCAGACGAACATCCAGTCGAAACCGTTATTGTCGCTGATGAAAACGGGCCTGTCCTTACAGTTCGCCCTCAACCAATCCGCGAAGGATTCCATGACGGCCCTCGGATCATCGAATCCAAGGGTTTCTTCCCGGGTATGGCCGGAAACCGCCAATGCTTCGGGATTGTACTTTTCTGAAACCGGCCTTAACCTGCCGTAAAACGTGGTGTCGAGCCATTCGTTCACCAACACCGCCCCGAAAGAAATCATGGAAAAGTCGCCAGGTATAGGGCCGTCGGTTTCCACATCAACCATGATGTATGCCATGTGATCAGTTTATCATGGAAGATATATTTTTTATCGCCCAGGGAATTTCAAGGCTATTCCCCGCCATAACCAGCATAAAAAAAACGCCCGGACCTCTCAGCCCGGGCGCCCCTATCAAGTCCTAAAAATCATCAATCTTTCAAAATCCACATCACCCCGTTGGTATTGTCGCCACCGGGAAACTGACGCTTCACAGCATCGTCCATATTCGTGTTGTTGTAGGTCAGCTCGTTGGACGGGTACAGCCAGCGCACGGGAAACGCAGTGCTGGGCGTGTTCAGGTTGGAGTTGGCATTGAGCTTGAAGACCGGGTACCCCGTTCTCCGGTTCTCGAACCAGGCATTGTAATTCGCGCCCTGCAGGAACCCGGCGATGTATTTCTGCGTGATGATCTGTTGGAGCTGCTGCGCCGTAGACCCGGTGAGCGCGTTGGTTGTGATATAATTCTGGATATATCCGGCGTCGATTTTCATGTTGTGGTGATAGTCGATGTTATCGGGCGTGTAATCTGCCGTAAACCGCATCGCCTCGCCGATACCCGCAGCGTAATACGTTTGGGCGGGCGAATTGGCGATCCATCCGCGGAGCGCGGCTTCCGCCAATACGAACTGCTGGTCCCAATACCCGAACACGCTCACCGGCTCCGCATTCACCAACTGCACATAGCGGTTGTTCAGGTCGGCGTAGTCTTTAGACACACGCTTGTCTTGCAGCACCGGGAAAGGATCGGACGGCTCCGCTCCGGGATAGGCGTCCCATTCGGAAGGGAGCTTCCCTGCGGCGATCTGCACGGGCGAAGGTTTCGCGAAATAGAAAAGACGGCGGTCGCCGAGGGCTTTCAGCGGATCGAGGAAAGTGGACGTGAGCATCGTGTAGTTCGATTTCACGAAAGAGTTCCCCGAACCGGCCGGCACGTCTGACCAGGGATAGTTCTGCCCCTGCGTATTGTTGTAAGCCAGCGCGAAGTTGTCGTTGTAATTGCGCATCAGCGGACGGTTGTTCACGATGTCCTGGAAACGCTGGATTACCTTGAGGTCCGTATCCGCCGTTTTGCGATACAGTTGCATGAGCACATGCAATTCAAATCCGTTCACCACCCGGCGCCAGTTGTCGACCTTACCGTTGAAGATAGGATCGCCGTCGAAGTTGGAACCGCGGGACAGCAGCGCGTTGGCACTGTCAAGCTCGCGGAGGATGCCCAGGAAAACGGTTTTCTGGTTGTCGTACTTCGGTTGTACCACACCGTCGGATTCTCCTTTAATGGCGTCGGTATACGGAATATCGCCTACCTGCATGGTGGTTTGGTAAAACTGCCAGGCGCGGATGAACGCCGCAAGGCCGGAATACGAATTCCGCTGTGCGTCGTCCAGCGCAGCAGCCACCATGGGCGACACGTTGCGCAATACCGCCAGCCGCTCGAAGCTGGCCCGGTTGAGGCGGTTGAACTGGAAGTTTTCCTGGTTCTCGCCCCAGGTGATGTATTTGCCCAGCATATAAGGCTGCATAAATCCCTTGGTAGAGGCAATAGTACTGCGCGTAACGCTGAGGAGCATGCTGGTGGCCAGCATACCGGAGTTTACCTTGTCGGTCTTATCCGGGTTGGTGTTGATCTTTTCGAAGTTGGAACAGCCCGCCAGAACGGTTGCTCCCAGTATGATCGTATAAAGTTGCTTTTGTTTCATGTGTCGATGTTTTGATGGATGAATGACCCGATCAGAAATTTACCCGCAGGTTCATGCCCAGCATCCGCGCCGAAGGCGAATTCAGGTTTTCCGTGTCAACGTCCGGATCGGAGAAGCGGAATTTGGTGAACAGGAACAGGTTCTGCGCGGTTACCGCTACGGAAGCGTTGCGGATACCGTAACGGTGCAGGAACCCGGAAGGAAGGCGGTAACCCAGCGACATCTCCCGCACTTTCACGAAAGATTTCTTCTGTACGCCATAATCGCCGGCCCTGAATTTCTGGGTGTAGTCCTGGTAGGAAACGGCCACGTCGTTCGGCGCATATTTACGCGTATCGGTGAGGATGTTGCCATAGTTGTCGTACGTCACATCGCCCGACACTACTTTCACGCCCTGGCCCACGTAGTTCGTTTTGTTGTTCACCACTTCATCGTACCGCCAGTTATTATCCGTATCGGGATGGGTGCCGGTATCGAACATCTTGTCGTTCACGTAATTGTACATCACGCCTCCGATACGCCCGTCCACATTCAAGCCCACCGTAAAATCGCCGATGCGGAAGGTGTTGATGAGGCCGAAGCTGAACTTGGGATCGGTGTACCCGTAATTCATGTCATAATCGCTCAGCACGGGCATCCCGCTATTGTGGATCACGTTGCCCTGCGGATCGCGGAGCCAGTAATTGTCGAGATAAACGTCTTTCCGTTTACCAGCGGCAGCCCAGGGGTTCTTCGGAGAATAGATACTATCCAGCGAGGCATAATACCTGTGATTCACCGTATAGTTGATGGTGGATTGCCATTCGAAATTCGCTCTTTTGATCACGCTGCCGGAAACGGTGATCTCGAATCCTTTGCGCAGTTCGTTTTCGTTGAAGTTGATGATGGTGGAAGTGAACCCGGAAGATTGCGGGATCTGGGGATTGAATTTCCGGTTATAAAACAGTTTGTTGAAAAAGGCGATGTCCACATTCAGGCGGTTGCGCCAAAAATAGGCGGCGGTACCGATTTCCCAGGTCCGGATGGAAGTCGGCAGCACGCTGAGCGGCAGCAGATTGCTGGGATAATTGGCCGAGTTCAGATTGTTCCAGGCCTGCGGCGTGGTGGAATACAACCGGTTGATCTCGTAAACGTCCGCGGGCGTTTTATAGTTCGCCCAAGATCCGCGGATTTTCCACATATCCGTGAACTTCGGCATGTTGAACAGTTCAGACAGCACTACGCTCGAGCCGATGGAAGGATAAAAATAATCGCGGTGCTCCTTCGGTTGCGCCGAGTTCCAGTCGTTACGCCCTGTTGCTTCCACGAACACGGCATTCTTCCAGCCGAACGCTGCCCGGCCGTACAAGCTGTTTACCTGGCGCGCGCCATGCATCTGCGTAATCGCCGCCGGGCCTACCGATCCTGCGATGGAAAAATAGCGGGGAGACGACAGCCCGTTGCGCGTTGCGGCGGAAACGGTATCGTTCGTATAATAATAGATCGTTCCGCCGGCCATGAGGTCGATCGTGAAATCTTTCACTTTCTTTTTATAGGAAAGCATGATATCGTCGTTCATGCTCCAGCCTTTCGAGGCGATGTTGCGGTAATACCCTTTCGCATCCCAGCCACCGCGGGTGGAGAAAATGTTGGCGGTGGGGTTCTGATAAGTTTCTTCGTTGCTGTAGTTATCAAATCCGATCCGCACCAGCAGGTTCAGGTCTGGCGTGAAGCGGTAATTGGCAGTCAGGCTGGCGTTGACGGTATTCTGTTGGATACCGTTGAGTTTTTCGTTGGCGATGAGGTAAGGGTTATCGTACCAGTTGGTGTACATCCAGTTCTGGGTTTTATTGGGCACTTTCCAGTAATCCTTGTACTGGCGGATGTCATATTCCGGGCCGGTCCACATGGTGAGCTGGTAAATATATCCCTGGTTGCCGTATCCCGAGCCCCAGACCTGCGGCGCCATCCTTTTGCTGATGCCGGTATGCGCCTCGAGGGTAAATTTATCGGTCGCTTTCAGTTCGCCTCCCATGGTGAAGTTGAACATGTTCGCGCGGGCGTTGGGGAATTGTCCTTTATTATATATATGATTGAGCGATGCCCGGAAGCTGCCGTTCTGCCCGCTTTGCGACACGCTGATATTATTATTGGTCACAACGCCCGTTTCCATGAAGTTTTGCAGGTTGTTTTTCCCGATGGAGCGGAGCGGACGGTTGTCTTCGAACTGTTTGGTTTCGGGGTTCCAGTCTGTGGCGGTGTTGCCGATATCGAGCTTGGGGCCCCAAACGTAGTCGTTATCGATTTGTCCGTTTTGACCGCGGCCGTAGGAGCCCTGCACTTTCGGGATGGCAAGGAATCCGGTTTGCAGCATGGTGTTGCTGTTGACGGAAACGGAGAGCCCTCCGCCGGAGGCTTTCTTCGTGGTAATGAGGATCACACCGCCAGACGCGCGCGAGCCGTAGAGCGAAGAAGCCGTGGGCCCCTTCAGCACGTCGATGCTTTCGATATCGTCAGACGGTACGTCGCGGAGGGTGAGGTTGCCGTACGGCACGCCGTCTACCACCAGCAGGGCGCCTTCGCCCCGCAGTTCGATCGTCGGTTTGGCGAAAAATTCGGTGGAGTTTTTCACGACAAGGCCAGACACCTGGCCGGTCAGTGAAGTGGCCATATCCACGCCTTTCACCGTCTGCAAGGCTTCACCTTTTACTTTTTGCACGGCGTAGCCGAGGGCTTTTTCCGAGCGCCGGATCCCCAGGGCCGTTACCACCAGCTGGTCCAGCGCGATGGCAGACACATGCAGTGTGATGCGGACGTTCTCTTCCGCACCCACGGTATATTCCTGCGGATTATACCCCACGAGTGAAAACACGAGCACATCGCCGGCTTTGAGGCCGGCTAAAGTGAACGCGCCGTTGCCGTCGGTGATCGTTCCGCGGGAAGCGCCTTTCAACCTTACCACCACACCCGGCATGGGCGCGCCGGTGGAGTCGGCCACGGAGCCGCGGAGGGTGATTTCCTGCGCGGTGAGGCTGCCGGATTGGGTAACAGCGCTTTGGGCGGGCGTTTCGGCCCGTACCACGTACAGTTTGCCGCCGATCTTCCGGCAAACGAGGCCCAGCGGGGCGATGTAGCGGTTCAGCTCGGCTTCGATGTTGTCTTTGCGGAACCCGGTTTTATCGGGCGAAGCGATTTTCTTTCCCTTAAGTAAAGTGGCGTTGTAGTTGAACCTGACATCGAACCGGTGTTCCATGTCGTTCATAACGGAAATGAGCGAAACCTGTTCCGGGGTGGCTGTTTCGCGCCCCGGTTGCGCGCTCGTGACGGGGAGATTGCATAGCAATAGTGCAACCATGATCAGCCCGGAGCTGATGGTTTTGATTCTGTTCATAGCGAGGATGTGTTAGTTTTGGCTGAAACGCTATTGTTTGTTCACATGTAGTCGTCTGTTCCCGATACTGATTTTGATAGAGAATGTTTGTTCCAGCGTAAGGATCGATTGCTGCAGGTCGCTGGTAGACAGGTAGCCGGTAAAGACGAGATTTTCCGTCTCCGGCCCGTCGAACGTAACGGCATAACCGAATTGTGCCTGCAGGAAGCCCATCACTTCTTTGAGCGGGCGTTCGCGGAAAGGTAACAGTTCGTTTTTCCAGGACGTGTGCATGAGCGTGTCCGCCTGTTGGGTAGATACCTGATGCGCTTTTGCGTCGTACACCGCCATTTCGCCCGGTTGCAGGATCACTGCTTTCCCGCCGTCTCCCACCTTCACCTTACCCGTATTGAGCACCACTTCCGTGGCCTGTTCACCGGATTTTACGTTGAAGGAAGTGCCCAGCACGGTGATATCCAGCTGCTGGCGGGTGTGGACGATAAAGGGTTTGGACGCATGGCCGGCGATGGTGAAGAACGCCTCCCCTTCCAGCCAGGCCTCGCGGTTGGCGCCGCCGCGGAACGTGAGGCGGGCGTTGCGGTTGAGGCTGACTTCGGAGCCGTCTTCGAGCCGGATGACCTGTACCGATCGCGCATTGTTGACATAGAGCTGGCTGTCGGCGGACCGGTCCCACAGCAGCCAGGTACTTAATCCAACAACGGGCAGCAATACTGCAGCGGCTTTCCACCACCCGATCCTGCGGACGCGCGCCGGCGCGGCGGGGCTGGCTTCAGACAGGATGCGCATCCTGATCTGTTCTCCGGCATCCTCCGGCATTCGCGGCCAGTTTCCGGTCAGCGGGAGCTCATCGGCCAGCGGCAGGGCTTCCGGGAGGGGCGATCCCTCCAGGTAATCCAGCAGCTCCTTCCGCTCATCGGGCGTGGAGGTGCCATCCGCCAGTTTGACGAACAATTGCCTGATCCTTTGCTGTTTGTCCTCCATCACAAGTAATACGATCGAAAAATGGGGAAAGACGATCCCCGTCGAAAAAAATTTTAACCCTGCTGCGCGGCGTATACCGCGGCGAGCAACATGGCGATGTCCGCATTCCGTAAAAGGTAAACCCGGACGAAACGGGACGCCTTCACGAGCTGATCGCGGACGGTGTTGATGGAAATGCCCAGCCTGTCGGCGATCTCCTTGTTACTGTACCCGTCTACCTTGCTCATGGTGTAAATCAGCTGGCGCTGGGCAGGTAGCCGGGATACGGCATTGTGTTTGAGCGTTTCGAGCTGTTTGGAATACAGCAGATGATCGGAGGAAGCCGTCCCTTCTTCGAACGCGTGCATGAAATATTGCCGGAATGCCTGCTGATGCACGGCTTTCTTCAGATAGTCGAGCACATAGTTCCGGGCGGAACGGAAGAGATAGGACTTAATGGAACGGGCGGGGTCCAGGGCTTCGGCGCGCAGCCAAAGATGCATGAACACCTCCTGCACAGCATCCAGCGCCACGTCCTGCGAACCGCAGAGTTTCAGAACGTAACCATATAGTTGGTGGCGGTACCGGTCGTACAGCACATTAAAAGCAGCGGCATCACCCAACCGAACCTGGCCGCACAACGCTTCATCTGTTGCTTCCAACATCGCGAATTAGATTTGATACAAAATAAGAAAAACTTTAACAGACTAAAATCGTCTTTCCGCCGGCCGGTCATTATTTTTTCATAATCCACTGAAAACAAATCAATTACCGAAGAAACAACTGCCGGTGGTTTTCATTTATCCTTTTGATTATCAGTATTATATATACCTTTCGATTGTGGGCCCGCAATCATCGTTTCCTTGGGGAAACTACTGTTGGTTGTCGAAAAACAACGGATAGTGGCGGTTTCACAACCAAATGTGGTGGCTTTAATTTGATCCGGAAAAGGGAAGGGATCAATTTTGTGGCGTCACTAAAAACCGACATCGTTATGCTAAATTCCAGAACCATCGGCAACAAAATCGCCGAAGCCCGCAAGAAACTGAATATCTCCCAGGCCCAGCTGGCGCAATCCCTGTTTATCAGTTCGCAGGCAGTGGGGAAATGGGAGCGTGGAGAATCCATGCCGGATATCGTTACGTTCAACCGCCTCGCGGAAATATTGCAGGTAGACCTGAACTACTTTTCGGATGGCTTCCCTTCCACCGAAAAATCGGAAACGATCTTCACGGCCTTCCCGCCCGCGGCGCAAACGGCGGCGCCACCAGATAAAAAACCGGTCTGGGACATGTCTGGCGGCAGTTGGGTGGACGCGGATTTCTCCGGGCTGAAAAACCTCCACGAAAAATTCAGCGGCTCCAATCTCCAACGCTGCAAATTCATCGGCTCAGACATGCAAGGCCTGCTGCTGAAAGGCAATATGATCGAGGGGTGTGATTTTTCGGGGTCGGACATGAACGGCAGCCAGCTCGAAAAATCGTACGTCACCCACGATAAATTTACCGACTGCTCCCTCCGCAACGCCAAATTCACCTGGAGTCACTTCAAGGACTGTGATTTTACCGGTTCCGACCTGTCTCGCGCGGAATTCGAACACAGCAGCGTACACAAAAGCAGTCTGGCGGGCGCTATTGTACAGGGTACGGTTTTCCGCGAATCGGATTTTTCGGAAGTGATTTTCGAAGGAACGGTGGAAGACGGGTATTTCGACAATTGTGCGTTTTCCAAAGTTACTTTTCAGAACACACGGCTGATCAACACCTTTTTCAAATGCAGCACCCGGAGCCTGAAGCACCTGAAATTCGTCAATTGCCAGGCCGACCGGCTGACGATGGAAATGCTGAAAAGCGGGAAGGCGGATGTGAGCGGGATTACGTTGATACCCTCTTAAACACAGCACCCGCAAGCCTTTGGGCCGCTCTTCCACGGGCAGCCCTTTTGGCGTTGGGAATTATTCCTTCGCCGCCATCTCCCCGCGGTGCAAATGCCTGGACAGCACCTCCTGCGCCCGGGCGGGCTTCCCGGCCTTGAGCCAGCGCACGATTTCGCGGTGCTCGCGGTCGGTTTCTTCGTAATCGTCCATTTGTGAAGCCTGTGGCCCGCGCTTCAGGTGGAACAGCGGAATGTTGCTGAGCTCGTACAACAACCTGAGCTTCGAGTTGCGGGAAATGCCGATGAGCGTTTCGTGGAAACGGATATCCGCCTCACAGGCGCCCGACCAATACCCATTGGCCACCATGGCGCTGAAATCTTCACAAAGCACTTCCAGGCTGGCGATGTCTTCGGCCGTAAGCCGGCTCCCCGCGAGGCGGAGGGCGCCGATCTCCAGCAGTTCCCGCACTTCACGGACTTCCCGCAACCGGTCTTCCGTCATCGATTTCACGAAATATCCACCCCTGGCGCCCTTCTCCAGCAAACCCTCGCCCAGCAAACGGTTCAGCGCCTCGCGTACCGATACGCGGCTCACCTCCGCCCGCGCCGCCCAATCATCTTCCTTGAGCCGCGATCCGGGGATCACCTGGTTCGCGAGGATTTTGCTTCGCAGCACTTCATATACTTTCCCCGATTGAGATTCGGCTTTCATACTTTTGGATTATTCTACGTCTTTCGCGTGGTAAGCCCTGGTTGGGGTCACGCGGTATTTCCCTGCACCGGCGGTAAAGTGAACGGTATTGTTACCGGCCACCACATCCATATTGACGTCCATTCCACCGCCTTCCTGCCGGATATTCCAGAATCCCGGCTTCAGGCCGGCGAGCACCACCTGCCATTGCGCACCAGCTGGAACTTCCAAAGTGAAAGGTTTTTCCACATCGGCGGCGCCTGCGCTCATGCATACCACCCTGTCGGCAACGATCAATTGATACATACCGTCTTTTTCCGCAAACTGAACGGGCAGCGGTTTTGCGTCGCCTTCGGCCATCTGGAAAACGGTGAGGAAGCGGTCGCGGGATTGCGATGCAGCGGGCGACACCAACATGCGGAAAGCACTGGCTTCCGGCTTGGTGGATTTCACTTCGAAACGGTTACCGAAAGTACTGTTGGCATCGGGGCCGCCGAGCACATCCAGCTTACGGTCTGCCGCAGCGGGGAGGAGCATTTGCACGTGGGTTTTGCCTTCGGCGCCGTTCAGCGCGTTGTGCAATACCCAGGTATCGCCATCGGTCTGCGGCTGGTGCAGCGTATTGATCTGCCAGTATTTTTTGAACGAAGGATCGGCCGTGCTCATATCATCGGTCAGGATGATGACGGCGGGCACGTCTTCGCGGAAGAGGTTCAGGAACAGGAACCCGCGGGCGTACTGCGCGATCTTCGAGGAATACGCCCCGGTAAGATCGGCTTTGAAATAGCTGAAGGCGGGCTTTTGCGCGGAGGGCCCAAACGCGGCAGACATCACTTTCCCGTTATCGAACCAGGGATCGGTGGTGGTTTCTTCCGGCGATTGCGGGAACCGCTGGTTGAAGCGCGCGCCGCCGTCCTGCAGCTTTGTGCGGAAACGGAGTTTTTCCTGCGGGTCCATGGCCAGCATCATGCTATGCGCGATCGATCTTTTATTGAAATTGAAATCGTACGGTGTTCCGTAGGAAAGGTACAAACCGATATCGCCCACCTGGATGCCGTGATGATAAATCTGCAGCGCACCGGCGTCTGCATGCTGGTGATTGGCGAAATGGTAACCACCGCCTTTGATTTCTGCGATCACATCGTTGCTTTCGGGTTTGTTGTTCCATCCCGTCCGCGCCACCACGCCACCGAGCACTTTCCCGAAATCCTTCGTCAGCGGGAGTTTCGTCAAATCATGGTCCGCTTTCAATGCGGGATCGTTCACCAGCAGGAACAAAACCGGGTTGTCAGGCAAACCGCCCTGCCGCTGGAACTCCGCTTTCAACAGGGGGTCGTTGGCGTAGGCATAACCGAGCAACATGGCCATGGGCTGCTTCCAGTACAGGGGCGCGTTGCCGCCGCCTTTCACGGAAAACATATCGCCATCGCGGAGCATGTATCCGTCGGGCAGGCGCATGTAGAGCCAATAGTACGGGAGATGTTTGATGTTGTCGTCGAATACGGGGTGGCCCGTCATCCGATAAAACAGCCAAACGGCGTGCATTTCCCACATGAGGCGGTATGCGCCGTAATCCACGCCCTGGTTGTGGCGCGGCGATTCGTACTCGAATTTGCGCATGGGCACCAGTTCTTCGAGCACGGTGTAGGAAGTGTATTTATAGGGAAGGGGATCTTCGTCGTACAGGGCGATAGACATGGCCAGCAGGTCGCGGCTGATCTGGGCCTCGTTGCCATGGCCGTTGATGATGCTATCCATGAACGGCGGCCATCCGATTTCCATGTCGCGCGCGAGGCGGAGCATGTGGAAGCGGAGGTTTTCCAGTTCGGATTTGCCCAACAGGTCGAAACACCAGTCGTACACCAGTGCGGTCACATAAATCGACCGGCCGATCTCGCGGGTGATGTCGCCATAGGTCACGTTCCCGAATTCGAGGACAGACAGGTAATCCTGCATGAGTTTCGCTGCTTCGCGGCCCACGGCTTTATCGCCGGTCATGAGGTAATAGAAGGCTTTCGTTTCCACTGCTTTCTCCACATCTTCCCGGTAAAAAATCTCTTCCTGCGGATCGAATTCGAACGGGAAGGGAGAAATGGCGGCGGCACGTACTTTTTCCCACGCGGCTTTGTTTTCGCCCTGGGTGAGGCGCTCTTTGATGACGGGCAGCTGTTGCGCCGTTGTCCAGATGCGCGGATGCCCGGCGGGCGGTGTGATGCGGGGCTCGTAGCGTTGTGCTTTCTCCGGGATGGCGGGATCGTTGGCGTTTTTCCATTCGATCCAGGCGAGGCGCACGCCGTCGGGCAGCCAGATTTTTATGGATTGTTCGCCAGCTTCCATCTCGAATTTCCCGGAAACCTGGCGGTTGCCGTGGTAGGCGTCGAACAAAATGCGCTTTGTGGGCCGGTGGCTTCCGATCTGTATTTTGACGTGGGCGGCTATTGCCGGCGCGCCTTCCAGTTCGGGAACGGCGAAGGTCGACAGTTCGTACCACCCTTTCGCCGGGATTTTTACGTTGAAGGTGAGGGTTGCCGGGCCGGAGGGGTCTGCCTTCACGCCACTCTTCAATCCCACTACCTTTCCGTTTTCGCCGGCATTCACTACCACGGCCGATTTTCCGTTCAGTTTCGCCAGGCGGGCGGGCAGACGGTTCACGTACTTATCCCCCACTACCGCCGGGTACTGCTGGGCAAACACGGTCACCGAAACGAAGCTCAGCAAGGCCCAGATCATCCAGCCAGATTTCACTTTCATATTCATAAACTATTCCATCTCATGATCATTGATAAAAACCGGATTCCCCGGAGCTTTCGCCCCCGGGGAACCGGTACAAACTACAGCGGTATCTTAGTACCCGGGATTCTTCGCCATATTCGGATTGGCCGCCAGTTCCGTTTCGGGAATGGGCTGCACTCTCCTGAAGTCGGTCGTTTTTACTTCCACGTAAGCCGAATGCGCTTTCGCGCCCATGTCGGGCCGGTTAAAGGTAGCATTCTGGCGGTAGAGGTCAAACAGCCGCAACCCTTCGAAAGCCAGCTCCTTCCGGCGCTCCACGATCACCGCATTCACCAGCGCGGCGCCGGTCAACGTATAGGCCACCTGGTCGGGGTCGCGGTTTTGCGCAACCATGTTCAGGTATTTCTGTCCTTCGGTGTTGTTATTGAGCCGCGCTTCCGATTCGGCGAGGATGAGCAGCACTTCCGCATAACGGAGCAGCTTGATCTCGTCGCGGTCGGTATTGGTGACGTTCTGGTATTTGTTCACGTAATGAACAGTCTGCGTGCTGCGCGCACCGTCCACGATGAGGCTGCGGCGGCGGTCGGTGGCGGAATAGAGATCGTACAGCTCATCGGTAGCCAGCATGTCGCCGAGGCTTTTGGAGGAATAGATCGCGTCCAGCCCTTCCACGCCCGCATTGGCGGTGGCGTTGTTGTTCAGTTCGAAAAGTGTTTCCTGCTTATCCGTCCGCGCTGCGTTCGACGCCCAGAAAGCCGTGAAAGCCGCTTCTGTGGCTGCGAGCGAATACCCACCTTCATCCACCACTTTTTTAGCCGCATCGCGGGCTTTGGCGTATTCGCCCATATAGAGGTAAGCGCGGGCCTGGAGGGCTTTTGCGGCGTATTTGGACAGGAAGTTCGTATTGTAAGGGTGCACATTCATGCCGGTGGCAGGCATGAGGTCGAACGCCTTGTCGAGATCGGAAACGATCTGTGCATAGACTTCCTTCACCTTGTTGCGTGCGGGTTTGATGAGCGATCCGCCGACGCTGGTAGGCAATATCACCACCGGAACGCCGTCTGCCTCGGGGTTTTCCGCGTAAGGTTTGGCGAAGAGGTTCACGAGATAGAAATAGTTCAGCGCCCTCAACGCATAAGCCTCGCCCAGCATGTGGTTCACGTTATTGGTGGCGGCCAGGTCGGCATAAATGACGCGGTTCGCCTGTTGAATGACGTAATAGGCCGACGACCATATATTGGCCGCTTCGGCGGAAGAGCCCACGAACGTATAGTTGTTCATGGGGATCAGCCGGCCGGAATTGGAGCTGGACAGGTACACGTTGTCTGCCAGCAGATCGCCGAACAGGGGCACGTTCCGGCCGAAATACAAGGAACCGGTCATGTTGCGGTACGCGCCGTTCATGGCTTCCAGCATGCTGCCTTCGGAGATGATGGCGTTGCCGACCGACACGCTGGTGGAGGGCTCTTCGTCCAGGAAGTTCTTCCCGCAAGACGCTGCCGTGAAGCTGGCGGCAGTCAGTATGGCGATATATGCATGTCTTTTCTTCATGTGTCTGGTTTTTTAAAGGCCCACGTTAATGCCGATGGTGAACGTTTTGTACTGGAACATATCCTGCGAGTCGAGCCCGCTGTAGGACACTTCCGGATCGAAGGGTAGGCGCTTGTCGAACGTTTTGGTGAAGAGGTTGGTAGCCCTTCCGTACAGCGCCAGTTTGGAAACGCCCAGTCTTTTCACGAATGCCAGGTTGTTGAAATCATATCCCAGCTGGATGTTTTTCAAGCGGATATGATCGCCTTTGTACAAGCGGTAAGTGCTCACCGTGAGGTCGGACTTCGTCGTGAACTTCGGCACATCGGTGATCTGGCCCGGCGTGGTCCAGCGGTTGTCGTAAATGTACTGGTACTTGTTATTGATGTAATAGTTGCCCAGCGTGAAGTAAACGTCCTGCGCACTGAGGATGGAATAACCCAAAGCATAACTGAAGTCTACGCCCAGCGAAACGCCCTTGTACGTGAACATGTTATTGAAGCCGCCGGTCGCTTTGGGGACAGACATCCGGTCCAGCGGGATCATTTTCGCATCGCCCGGTTTGTTGGTAGTGGCGGAATGGGACTCGTCGGTATAAAACAGCGGATCGCCGGTTTGCGGGTCTACACCGGCATATTCCCGCATGTAGAACGTATTGAAGTTGTAGCCTTCCTTCAGGTAGAAGTTACCGTTCTGCACGGGCGTATTGGCCGGCAGTTTGGTGATTTCGTTCCGGTTGAAAGCGGCGTTGAAATTACTGTTCCAGGTGAAGTCTTTGCTGCGGATGATATCTCCACGGAGCATGAATTCCCAGCCTTTGTTGGCCATGGCGCCCACGTTCTGTAATACGGACGGGAAGCCGGTGGTGAGGAAGTAGGCACGCTGCGGATGAGCCCGTCGATATTATTATAATAGTAATCCACCGACAGCATGAACCGGTTCTTCGCGAACCCGAAATCGGCGCCCACATCGAACTTGCGGGAAGTTTCCCAGGTAAGGTCGATGTTGCCGATCACGTTGTATGCCTGCCCGATGACGCCTGCGTAGGAAGATCCCAGGCCATAGCTCACTTGCGGCAGCCATTGGTAATTGCCGAGGCTCGCGTTGCCGGTGGTACCGTAAGAAGAACGGAGCTTCAGCGCGGAGAAGATGCCTTGCTTTTCGAAAAACGCCTCTTCATGGAGGTTCCAGGTGCCGCCTACCGACCAGAACGTCGCGAAACGGTTGTTGGACGCGAAGCGGGAAGAACCATCGCGGCGGAGCGACGCATTCAGCGCGTATTTATTCTGATAGTTCACGCTGGCGTTACCGTACGTGGATACGAAAGAATAATTGCTGTAATCGCCATACACGCTTTGCGGCGTTCCAGCGTTGCCCAGGGCCGTCAGCCCGGAGTGCGACGACGGGAAGCCGATCCCGTCCGCCGACATTTTATATTCCTTCGAACGCTGCGCTTCGTAGCCCACGGAAGCCGTGGCGTAAAAATCTTTGGCCGCGTCGATGTCGTACCGGTAATCGAGCTGGTTGCGGGTGAGCCAGTTGAAGAAACGGGAGTAATAATTGCGGCTGCGGCCTTTCAGCGTGCCACCACCATCGCCCATCACGGGGTTGAGGTAGGTGGTTTCTTCCAGCGTATTGTAATCGGCGCTCACGTAGGAGGTGAAAAACAGCTTGTCCCAGATATTGTACCGCAGCTTGGCGTTACCGAGCGTTTTGAACATGGACAGGAAGCGTTTGTCGTTCTCCGTTGTCCACAGCGGGTTGTAAATCCCCGGGAAGTTGGTATTGCCGGAAGTGGAATTATTGATGGAACCGTCGTCGTTATACGCAAGCTGGAACGGCCGGAGGCCGCGTGCGGCCCAGATGGGGTTCGACGAGAAGTTGGTGGTGGTGGGCGTGTTCTGCCCGATGTTCGAGATATTGAGGCCCAGCGACAGTTGCAGGCGTTTGTTGATCTGGTGGTCGAGATTCACGAGCCCCGAGATCCGTTTCAGGTCGGCGCCGATGGTGGTGGCTTCCTGCCCGAAATATCCTGCCGACGCGAAGAATTTCGTTTTTTCGCCGCCGCCATTGAGGCTGACATTGTATTGTTGCTGTTTGCCGGTGCGGGTGATGAGGTCGTACCAATCGTTGCTTTTGCCGCTATTGAGGCCGTAGCTGTTGGCGAGGTCTTCGATCTGCGCGGGCGTGCTGCCGCCGTTGGCGAGTGCTTCGCGGAACATGATCGCGTATTGTTCTGCGTTCAGCATTTTCCCGGCTTTCGGCAAAGGAATTTCGCTGGAAACGCCGCCTTCCGCATCAACCCTTACCTGCGTTTTCCCCGATTTACCGCGTTTGGTGGTAATGAGGATCACGCCGGCTGCGCCGCGGGAGCCGTACACAGCCGTGGCGGCTGCGTCTTTCAGCACGTCGATGCGATCGATATCGTTCTGGTTGAGGCCGGCGAGGGCGTTGGAAGTGGTGGAATAGGAAGTGAGCTGGCCGGAGTTCACGATCATCCCGTCGATAACGATGAGCGGGTTATTGCTCAGTTGCAGGGAGCTGACGCCGCGGATGCGGATGTCCATATTGGCGCCGGGCTGGCCGCTGGTGATGGGGGCCGTAAGACCGGCCACCTGGCCCTGGAGCGACTGTGCGAAGTTGGCGAAGGGTTTGTTTTCGAGGGAGCTGCCGTTGACGGTGTTGATGGAACCGGTGGAGGTAGCGGAGGTGAAATTCCGGTAACCGTCGGTGATCACTACTTCGCCGAGGGTTTTAATGTCTTTTTCCAGTTTGATGTTGATGACGGATTGGTTGGCCGGCACCTGGCGGGTTACGTAACCTACCATTTTAAAGGTAAGGGTGGCGCCTTCGGGCACGTCTTTGAGTGTGTAGAAGCCGTTTCCGTCGGTAATCACGGCTTTAGAGGTGCCGGTGATGGCGACTACAACGCCCGGCATGGGGGCGCCTTCGTCGTCGGTAACGTTACCGGAAATCTGGCTGAGAATGATGCGTTCGCTGGCGGTAACCAATACGGGCCTTGCGTTGGCCGTGCCCGGCAAAACGCCTGCGCTCATCACCGCGATGCAAAGCGCTGTGGCCTTTACCGCCGCCGATTTGCGGACGGCCGACAACCGTGCATTTTTCCCGATATGAATTGTACGATCCATACTTCAGTGAAATAGAAGATTAAAGAATTGAATAATTACCGTTGTGCTCCTGAGTAAAAAGCCATATCGGGCATACGGAGAAATATGCCGCGGCGGTGCTTCATGTCTGCATGTATCGTCATAGGCAAAATGTGCAAAACCAACCTTTGGCCGGCGATAAAAAATACACCCCTCTCCGACCCGACGGCCGGAATGATCGCTGTATTAAAATGGAAAAAATGAGATGCGTATCCGTCTCCCCGATGACGCCTCTGGTGGAATTTGCGCTTACTTTGGTTGAATGACTATGTAAACAAATGTAGTGCTTTTATGTAAACATTTATCCCTTTCAGCAGTTTTCTTTCAAAAAATATTTGGATGATGGTAATTTATTGTTTCTCAATTGTATTAAACGAATGTAGGGTTTATTTGTATACAATAATGGAATTAATCGGTAAACGTAGCGTAAGAATCTTTGCCTGGAACGCGGGCATTCCTTCGGGAATCCTGCGGGTAAAACAAGGGGATTTTATGAGTATAAATAAGGAGCCAACAGTAGATTAAAGGCTTTGCGGATCGTTTAAAAAGATAGCAGACCTCCATCGGTGCGCAATTAATAGGAACTGACCATTACTTATTGATCTGTAAATGTGGCGCAAGAATCTTTGCTTGAAATGCGGACATTCCTTCGGAAATCCTGCGGGAAAAACGAGGGTATTTCATGGGTATAAAATGGAACTAACAATAAATCGCAGGCTTTGCGGATCGCTTAAAAAGATAGCAGGCTTCCATCAGGCACGCAAATAAAAAAGGGACTGACCATTTTTTTAGTCAGCCCCAATATAAATATGTAATCGATCCTTCCGTTTTCCTGATTCATCATCAGGATATCCGTTTTTCAGCTATTTGATGGGTGGAATTCGCAGCACCTCCGCCCTATCTGGCAAATAGCCAATCCTTCCCCAAACACATTAAATAATCAATCTTTTTCTTTCTTCATATCCCGCAACAACCCGCGCACCACCAGCGCCAAAACCCCTATCACCACAACGATCCCTAACCATATCCACCAACGCGAAGTGAAAACGCTTGCAGCTGCCGGCACCGGCTGCGGACGATCGATCGTAACGGGCGCTTCAGGCACCAGGTCCCGGCCAGCCTGCTCATGATACGCAAACCTGAAAAACTCGGCATCGTATTTCGGCGCACGCATACCAGCCGCACCGCCACGCAAAGTATAATTCCCGGGCTCGAGTTTCGTGATCAGCATATACGCATCCTGCCAGATCCCGGCGCTTCCCGGCACCAACGGAAGATTATCCCCGTTCTCCACTTTCAGTACCAGGCTATCGAACACCGTATTGGGCCCCATTTCGATGACGTTCACCGAATCTTCGGAGTACAGCACCGCTGTAGTGAGCAAATGCTCCGCGCCGTTCTCGATCGACAGCAATTGCACATCCCTCCGATACATCGCCGGCTGCGATATGGGGATCGTCACTTCCCGCACCGGCAAAGCGGCCGGCAGTGTTAGGAGGAAACGGTCGGTACGACGGTCTTTCCCATCCATCAACACCAGCTCCACATCCGCCGCTTTTATTTTTTCCTCCACCAGTTGCGGCTTGTTCCTGAAGCCGACGCAATTGAAATGCAGCGGCGCGCTGGCGGAATCGTTGATCACCAGTTTGAAATACCGGTAACCGGAAACCGGCATGCCGATCGTTTGTTCCACGATCGTTTCCTTGCCTTTTACAGGAATGGCGGTAGCGGGCGACAACAGGAACTCCGGACGAATGGCATACCATTGCACACCGTCGTTGCTTCCCGTCAGCACCGCCGTTTTCTCCACATCGGTATTGGAATACCGCAGGCCGAACGATTTAAGCGACATCTGCGGTTTGGGCTCGAATACGATCACCGTTTCCTTTCCGGGCACGGATTCCAGCTTCGGTGTGGCATAAGCGATGAAATTGCCTTCCGAGATCACGCGGTATTTGCGTTCCAGCAAATAAGGCACCTCACCCGCATCACCAAAAATCCGGATGTCCCATTCTCCGCCACGAAAGGCTTTGGCACTGAGGGCCGGCGTTATCGGAATACGGTAAAAAAAGAAGCTGTCTACCTTCGGCAGTTTCGCTTCCCAGGTAAATCTGGCGCTGTCCTGCGCGGAGGCGCTCATCGCGCAGCCAAGCAGGAACAGGTTAATCCGGCAACTTTTCTTCAACAGGTTGATCATCTGTCAGGATTATTTTCTTTAACCGCTGATACATGAACGATATCAGCAACAATAATATACCCAGCGAAATAAACGCCGCGATTTTTCCGCCTTCGCCCAATCCGCGAAGGTCGAACGCAAAGAGCTTCACGAGCGTAATTCCGAATACGGTGATGGCCACGATCCGCAAGTCGCGGGATTTGCGGCGCAGACCGATGAACATCAGCACAAAAGCGAACAATCCCCACAGCAGCGCATATCCCGTTCCATGCACCGTTCCCAGGGTAGCGGCGGCCGACACCGGTGCGCGAAGCACCACCACGAGATGGTCCAGCTCCGCACTCAGCAGGTACAACGCCATGAACGACAGGAACCAGTTGAACCCGGTTTCCAGCTGGGGAATGCGGAATTGCGGGATGGTTTTCTTCATTTCCACCAGCAGCCACACCAGCAATCCGGTCTGTAAATAATGGAACAAGAAAACCCACATCGGGGTTTCGCCGGCGAGCACTTCCGTTCTTACCCGGATCACGGACAAATTGAAGTAGCCCAGCATGGCGAGTGCCGCGAAGAGCGAAAGGAACATCAGTACCACCGCCCCTTTATCGTTCCGCCGGCGTGTCAGCAGCAAAAGCACAGACAGGTAGCCGAAATTGAAGCAACCGGTGGCCAACGCGGTAAGCGAAGGCTGATGGCTGTTTACCTGGTGCACGATCTCGAGAAGGAAAACAACATATATCAATATCACGAGAATCGTTTGCAACACGCGCGAGACGCCGCCTGCGCTCATTACAGGGAACAGGGGAACGGAAGGCTCGTCCTGCGCCACCTGCCTGCGCAGCAGGTACACCGCCGCGATGGCGGCGATCCCCGTCACGAAGGCTTTATTGATCACCGGCCGCAACTCGGGCCCCGGGAAATACAGTTGCGACCAATCCATCATCAAACTGATCAGCATCAACACCAGCACCGCCATAGACGCGTACTTCATCTGCACGATCCCCGATTTCCGGAACAGCCAGAAAATCAATACCGATTCCGCCGCCCAGAAAAGGGTGATATAATTTCCGTTCAGCTGCACCGGCGCAGCGAGGCTCATGAACGTAAGCACCAAACCGATGAGCAGGTACACCATCGTTCGGTCTGCCTTGCTGTTGCGGAAGAGGAAATATGCGAACACACAGTTGAAAACGGCCATCAGCGCGGTGAACAGCCCCTGCCAATCCTGCCAGCCGCATTTCTCCATGAACAACATGCCCGCGCTGTAATAAAACAATGTGTTACTGAGCAATATCCCGATCTCCAGCGCGCGGAAACGCGTACCGTTGCGCACGTTGTTGATCACGTTCATGAGGAAGAACACCACATAAAACGCCGTCGCGAAAACGAAAGCCGTCCGCACGTCGCCGAGGACGATCCTGTCGCCCTCCAGCGCACCGGAACCCATCCATCCCCCGAAAATCAACCAGGTGAGGGCGTAGCAGATAATATTGACGAGGTTCCATTTTTTGAAATACGCCAATACCAGCATCCCGACGTTCAGGATAAGCATCCAGGAGAAGAAGGCGATGAGGTTGGCATGACCGGTAGACACCATGAACGGCGCCCCGAACCCACCGAGGATCGCCAGCACCGCCAGCTCTTTCCGGTCGTAGGAAATGGAAAGGAACACCGTAAACGCCGTGATGGCCACCGTAAGCAGGAAAGCCGTCGTTTGCCCCACCAGCGCATATTGATGGAACGCAATGGCCACGGTAAAATATAATACCGCCACGCCGCCGCCGACCAGTACGGAACTGAATGCAGCAAACGATTTCCGCATGCGGTGCGCCAATCCGATGAGCGCCGCGCCGCATAAGAACCCGATGAACGTCCGGCCGATTTCGTTGATCCAGTTTTTATCGATAGCGAACTTGAGGAAAAACCCGATCCCGATCACCAGCACCGCGATCCCGATTTTGTTGAACAGGTTCTCGCCGATGAATTTCTCGATGTCGGGATTCTTTTCCATAAACTTCTCCCAGAACGAGGGTTGCGGCTCCGGCTCCACATATATTGCTTCCGGCCCGCGTTTCATTTCCGCCGCCTGGAAAGCCGCGCGCATTTCTTCCTTTTCTTCGGGTTCGGGCACCTCTTCCACGAACTGCGGTACCGGGGGCTCCTGGTGCAGGGGAACGGGCGCTGGCAGCGCAACGGGCTCCGGCGCAATTGGCGCCTCGACCACCGTCCCAGAATCGGGGGAAATTTCCGGGGAAGCCGGGCGCCCGGGGGCCGGGGATATTTCCCGCTTTTCCAGCTCCTTGCTCAGCTTATCCAACCGGTACAATATTTCCGACATCCTTTCGGCATTCCGGTTCTGGGCCATCACCACCAACACCAACAAAACGATCAGCAACAGGATAACAAGTGTAATTGACATAGGAATTGGGGATTATAGCGGTAAATATAAGAAAAGCCGCCCCAAATGGAGCGGCCTTTCATTATAGGACAACAGGAATCACCGGAGTTTGGTAGCCTCTTCCCCTTCAATATCCACCAACTGCGACTCGGTCGTCAGTTTGGTATTGATCTGGATCCTCGCTTTCATCCAGCGGCCCAGGGCAGGACTATACTCCCCGCCCAGCTTGATGAACACGCCCGCCACATAGCTCACGCTCAGGGTATTGGTGCCGGAGCGGAAGAAAGGTTGCGATGCCAGGGAAATAGGATTGATCACGTCGTACCAGTCGGTATTGGTGATGCGGTACCCGATCTGGTTGGCGCCTTCGGAAAGGATCTGGCCGTTCTGGCCCACCATCACCACATCCACCGGCCGCGATTCCTTCGTGACCACCGTTCCTTCGAACACCGCCATACCGGAAGCGTTGCCGCTGTTGGCCAGCAGGTTGCCCGTTTTCTGGCCGAAGTCGTCGCCCGCCGTACTGCCGTAGTTGAAAGAACGGATCCATTTGGCGTTGCTGATGCTCGTAGAACCGGTACCGTTAATGAGCTTGGTGGAACAGCCCACGTAAAAGAACTCGCCCTTGCTGACGGTACCCGATGTCAGGTTGAACTTGTACGTCCGCAGGCCGCCTGTAGCCCACCCGTTTTGCGGGATGCCCGTAGGCGTGGAGGCGCCGGCGTTATTGGTCGTCACCAGCGAATATTTCGTTACGGCAAAGTCGATATCGCGGGTAGCCATCAGCTGGATGTACTCGTAGTTATTGTCCGTACTCCCCGCAGGATCGGCCAGGAACCCGGTGATGACGATCGGCGCGATCTCCACGGTGGAGCTCAGCGTCGTGATATCATCGGCCTTGCGGACGCGCAGCTCCGGCACAAAATCCCCGCCTGTTCCCGGTTTCATCCAGATGAGGCTGCGGAAATTAGCCAGCACGGGCATTTGCACATTCGCCAGGTCCGATTCCGGATCGGTCAGCAAAGGAATATCCCCGAACCCGTCGTTCAGCAATTTATTCCCGGAAAGCACATCCCCCGGGCCCGGCAGCGGATCGAACCCACCTTTCACGATCATGCACAGCGTGCTTTGGTACACTTCGGGATTCGCGATGATCTTGTTGGTCGTTACCCGGTTGATGGGCAGCGGATTATTTTTGGAGATCACCTGTATCCCCGCGGCACTCACGCCCGCGAGCTGGAAAATCCCATCGCGCTTGGTGAGCGTTGCCCCGGAAACGGGAATGACCACCGAATCACCGGCTTCGTATTGCGCGGCCGCGGCGCCAACCGGGATGGCGATACCGCGCTGCGCCAGGCGACTGGAATCCTGCACTACCAGCATGCCATCGGGCATATTGCCGGCACGGTGGTCAGACACAACGAGGCACCGGAGCGAATGGGCGCCGAACATATTTTCGGCATTCAATTGAAGGTCTTGCCCCTTGTACATAGCCCGGATATCATAAATAGCGATGTAGGGACTGAGTTTCGCGCCGGGATAGGTGTCGTCTTTCACACATCCCCAGAAACCGGCCGCGATCAGCATCATCGTATATAAAGCGATTTTTTTCATGTTGCGTTTTTTAGTACTGTATCAGCATTACGGTTTCTGCCACCAAACTTCCGTCGAAATAACGTCTGATCCCTGGCGGGAAACGGCCTGTTTGTAATTGGTCGGGTTGGTGGATTGAACATACACCGGGTAGTTCATCCGCGCCGGCATAACGCCGTTGTTGCGCAGGCCGGGGCCTTTCGGGAGAACGGGGTGCCCGGTGCGGCGGTACTCGAACCATTGCTGCATGTCCATGAGGAACATCGCATAATATTTCTGGATGTGGATGGCTTCCATCTTTTCATCTTCCGATCCGCTATCGTTCCAGTGCAGGTCGGCTTTGTCGATATAGTCTGTTACCTCGTCCCACGCCGGGATCCATTGTTTGATGGTGTATTTGATGCCTCTTGTATAATAGGCTTCCGCGCTGCCGGCGATCCATCCTTTCACCACCGCTTCCGCCAGCATGAACTGTACTTCCGCGGCGTTGAGCATCTGCCCGGTAAGGGCGTCTGTCTGCAGATTAAACAGCGTAGTGGTGGTTTGCGAGTAGAAATACGACCTGCGGACGGGCGCCTGGCCCATCTGGTAACCGCTCGGCACGCCGCTGTAACCGCCCTGGTAGGGCGCGATGCGCCAGCGGTTCACGCTGTTGTTGCCCTTGGAAGGGTCGATGAGCGGATTGTTCCAGTTCACGAGGTTGTTGATGAAAAACTCCCCGACGCCAGGCCCCCTGAAATCCTGCTCGCGCACACCCAGGAACGGAGACACCAGCGGCCCGGCGCCCGTCCACCGGAGGATGGCCGACTGTTCGGTGGTATCGATGATCGGGTAGCTCGATTTCTTCGTTTCCGCTACTTCCTTGAATTTGGCGATGGCCACATCCGCCACTTCCGCTTTCCCGGAAATGCGCATCAGCAGCCGCAGGTAGAGCGAGTTGCCGAAGCGGCGCCATTTGGTGATATCGCCGTTGAACACGGGATCGCTGTTGGCATTGATACCGTAAGTGGTATTGTTGAGATACACGTTGGCGGTATCCAGCTTGTTGAAAATATCGAAATAGATATCCTTCTGCGTATCGAACGGCGGCTCGAAAACCGCGGAATCGCGGGCGAGGTTGGATTTGAAATAGGGAATATCGCCGTAGGTATCGGTCAGCATGGAAAACACCCAGGCCTGGCAGATCAGCGAAATGCCAATGTAGGAGCGGTTGTACGACTTGGGATCGCGGGCCACTTTCTCCATGTCCTTGAAGTTGGTCAGTTCCGAGTACCAGGCATTATACAGGTAATCTGCCCAGGTGGCGCGGAAATCGTAGCGGAACACCTTGCCGTCGGATTCGGAAATATCCACAGTCACCTGCATCAGTTCGTTATTGAAATTCCGGTTGCGGATCATATTGGCCGACAGCGTATTCACCAGCGCCGGCGCCATGAGCGCGTGCGCCGTAGCCACCTTCGTTTCGTTCGGGTTCGTATTGATTTCGGTAAAGTCTTTGGTGCACGACTGCGTCGCCATTCCGAAAAGCACCAATGCACCGATTATTGTGTGTTTCATCTTCTGCATGTTGAAAAATTTAGAAGCCAATGACCAGGTTTACACCGAAGGTTCTGGTAGACGGGAATTGCCCCACTTCAAAACCCTGCACGATATCCGTACCGCTCAGCGTTCCGAATTCGGGATCGAACGCCGGCCAGTCCGACCAGATCGCCAGGTTACGGCCATACACACCCACCGTAGCTTTCTGCATGCGCAGTCTTTTGGTAAGGCTGCCGGGCAGCGAATAATCGAGGCGCGCTTCGCGGAACTTGATGAAATCGGTGCTGAAGGTGCTGCCTTCGGCGTTATCCTGACCGTAATGCGAGCGGTAATATTCGTCGATGTCGGTAGCGATCACGTCGTTCGGCCGGAACTTTCCGTCAGCCATCTGGATCACGCCGTTACCGATGATGCCGTTGTAGCGCCCGGGCAAGGTGTTCTTCGTTTTTCCCTGTTCGGCCAGTTTGTAATGCGTGAGCGAATGTGCCACGGCGCCCCACTGCCCGTCGAACAGCAGGTGCAGGCGGAACTGTCCGTACGAGAACTCGTTCGTCCAGCCCAATTTCCATTTCGGAATGGTATTGCCGAGATAGATCACTTCTTCCGTCAGCTTGGCCCAGCCAGTTTTATCGTCGTAAATGATCTGTCCGTCGGGAGAACGCTGGTAGCCACGGCCGTACACCGCGCCCATGCTGCCGCCGGGCTTGGCCACGATCTGACCGCCGCCAACTGGGCCGGTCACGAGCACCACCGAACTATCGTCCAGCTCGCGGATGGTATTGGTATTGGAAGAATACACCACGCTGGTGCTCCAGGAGAATTTACCGCGTTTGTAAGGCGTTCCGTTCAGCGCCACTTCTATCCCTTTATTATTTACCCGTCCGGCATTGATCATCGCGCGCGACCAACCGGTAGAACGGTCGATGATGCGGGACAGGATCTGGTCTTTGGTGAATCCGGAATACATCGCCAGATCGAGGCCCAGCCGGCCTTTGAACATCTTCATGGCCACACCGCCTTCATAGGTGATGGTGCGCAGCGGGCGAAGATCGGAATTGGCGAGGATGGAAGGGTTCCGCAAACCGCCGGCGTACAGGCTGCCCGCGGAAGGATAGGTGAATTCGGTGAGGTAAGGCGTGGTACCGCCGCTGCCAACGCTCGCGAGCGAGAACCGCAGCTTGGCGAAATCGATCGCTTTCGGCAGATCGATCACTTCATTGGCCACGAAGCTCAGGTTCACGGACGGGTAGAAGAAACCGGAATTGGCGATACGGCTCTGCGTGGCCAGCACGCTGTTCCAGTCTTGCCGCCCCGTGATGTCGGCGAACAGGAAGTTTTTATACGACGCGGAAATCAATCCATAGAGGGAATTGATCTGGTACGAAGTACGGAAAGGCATGGTAACGAGGGGGCCGAGATTGTTGGCCAGGGAATACACGCCGGGGTACGCCAGCGAATCCGCCCGCACCTCGTCGCGGATGTACCGGTTGCGCAACGCAGCACCGCCGGCCGTGACATTCAGCTCGAAATCGCGCCCCACTTTGGTGTTGTAGCGCAACAGGAAATCGGAGTTGAACTCCTGCGACATGATGTTCTGCGTCCGGAAACTGCCGTACGGGAATTTGGCGCCCGCATCGTAAGGTCGTTGCTGGGAGCGGTCTTCGTACCCGAAGTCCATCGCCGTGCGCACCTGCAGGCTGAGCTTTTTGGTAATGTTATACGTGGCCGACACGTTGCCGGTAATGCCGTGGCGGTTGGATTTGTTGAGATATTCGTACGCCACCGCGTAAGGGTTGCTGGGGAACGAACTGAAAGGGAACATGATCTTCAGCTGATCCTGCCCCAGTTCCCAGTAATTCTTCAGCCAGTCGATGTCGGCGCTGGGCTGCCAGAAAATGTACCAGTACATGATCGACTGGTTGCCGTAACCCGCGCCGGGCAGGTTATCGGAATATTTGTTGGTATAGTTCACTTTCGACGAAATCTGCAACCGGTCGTTGATTTTCGAGTTGACGGACAGCGCCACGGTATTACGGTCGTACCCGGTGTTGGGCAGGATCCAGGTATTGTGGACGTTGGTCACGGAGAAACGGGCCGTCGTTTTGTCTGTTCCGCCGTCCAGCGAAATGGTGTTGGTGAAGGTTTTGCCGTCGTCGAAGTAGGAATTGACTTTGTTGGGATAGGGTTGCCACAGCGTCCTTTCCGTTCCCTGTTTCTGCGTAACGGGGTCGAACTGGTGAAACATCTGCCCGTCGAACCGGGGCCCGTAAGCCGAACTGGTGCCGCTGGTGGAACCACCGTCCGGACCGGCGCCGTAGGAATAATACGCGGCGCCGTCGAGGCCCTGGCCGTATTCGAACTGGAGATCGGGCCAGCGGTTCACCTGTTCGATAGACGCATTGGAGTTGAGGGAAACGCCGATGCCTTTGCGTTTGCTGCTACCCGATTTTGTGGTGATGATGATGGCGCCATTGGCTCCGCGGCCGCCGTAAAGCGCCGCGGCGCCGGGGCCTTTGAGCACGGTGAGCGACTCGATGTCTTCCGGGTTGATATCGTTCAGGCCGCTGCCGTAGTCGGCCGGCATGTTATCGCTCCCGGTGCCATACGTGGCTTCACCGCCCACGGCGGTCCTGCGGCCGCTGCCCTGGTTGATCACGACGCCGTCTACCACGATGAGGGCTTCGTTTTCGCCGGTGAGGTTGTTTTCTCCGCGGAGGATGATTTTATTGGAACCGGTGGGGCCGCTGTTGGAGCGGACGAGGTTCACGCCGGCAACTTTGCCCGACAGCGCGTCTGTCCAGTTACCGGAAATGGCTTCGGTCAGTTGTTCGCCTTTTACGACGGTGGCTGCATAGCCGAGGGCTTTTTCTTCCCGTTTGATGCCGAGCGCCGTTACCAGCACTTCGTTGAGGCTTTTGGGATCGGCGGCGAGCTGCACGTTGAGCTGCTGCGTTTTCTGCACGGTGATTTCACGGGTGATGTAACCCACGTACGAGAATACCAGCACCTTATTGGCCGAGGTGGTGGAAACGAAGAAAGCGCCCGTGGCGTCTGAAGTAGCGCCTTTGGGAGTGCCTTTCACTTTGATGTTGACCCCGATGAGCGGGTCGCCGTTAACGTCGGTCACGCGTCCGCGAACAACGATCGCCGAAT
Source organism: Chitinophaga caseinilytica (assembly GCF_038396765.1). NCBI lineage: Bacteria > Pseudomonadati > Bacteroidota > Chitinophagia > Chitinophagales > Chitinophagaceae > Chitinophaga > Chitinophaga caseinilytica. The sequence continues at coordinate 217,670 of NZ_CP150096.1, forward strand.
CCTGGAAAGGATGCGGCCTGGCGGGTGTTTTGTCGTAAATGCCCGGCCGGAAGACGGCGGGTTTCCGCGATACGTCCTCCGTGGCTGCGTGAGCGAAAGCCCCGATCTGCAAGCCGGTCATGAGAAGGAAAAAATGTTTCATTCAACAAGTTTTATAATGTAATGATTCCCCTTGTGGCAATGTGGGAGCGCAGCCCGGGGATGTTCCGGGAACCTGCGCCGGCGGTACTTTCCGGGAAAAACATCCCCGGGCGGGATGTGCATCCAGCCAGTACCTGTTCAAGTAAGCGTATATTGGTAACCGTTATTCCTCCTGCCGGAAGACCGCGCAGCGGAACGGATAAGTGGAAAGATGTTTCTTCATACTGTGGATGATTTTGGTTTCATTCAATACTTACGCAGCCTTTCATTCAAGACAAAAATTCTTCGTGCCGGTACGTAACCGGCAATAACCTGGATGATCGTTCCCGGTGGCGCCACCGGGTATTTTTCCCGAAAAACCTTGCGATTGATACAGCCGGATTTACACCGGATGATCGTGGAACTTACACTTCATCTAAGGGACATTCGCTAAAGTAGAACAAAAGTAAAATTAAACAAAAAATAATTACCTGTAATTATTTAGAACTAGATATGAAATATAATGAAAGGATGAATAGATTCAGGTTGATCAATTTGATTATCAATGCATTAAATCAAAATACAAAAAGAAAGGAGGATGGATCGGCCATAAACGGGCGCTCCATCCTCCTTTTATTTGAAACATTCCGCAATCAGCTCGCCTTCACCGCCTGCATCCGGCAGTTGCGATGCCGCTGGCCCCAATCGCTCAACTGTTTCCACACCGGGATCAGTTCTTTGGCCACATGCGCCAGTTCATATTCTACCCGCGGCGGCACTTCCGCGTATACGGTCCGGCGGACCAATCCGTCGCGCTCGAGTTCTTTCAACTGCAAGGTCAACATCCTTTCGGTGATGTTGGGAATGGAACGGCGCAGCTCGCTGAATCGCATCGCTCCTTCTTCCAGCCTGCAAAGGATCAGTAATTTCCAGCGGCCGCCCACCAGGCAGATCGCGTAGGTGAGATCACATTCGATGATATAATCGCGGTTAATGCTGTTCGACGAATTTTCCTTACGCTTGCTCATTACTTACAAATTTGTTAGTACCATACAACGAGTTGTATGCATACAAAGGTAAGGGTAACCCCTCTACATTTGCTGTATCAAATTTTTATTTACGTGAAAAACACAACCATGCTTGCCCTGGGAGCCCTCCTGCTCACGCAGCCCGTTTTCTCCCAACAGCCCGCCCCCACTACATTTCAGGAAGCCCGAATAGACTCCCTCGCGCAAAGGCTCGTCCGCACCGGCAAAGTCCAGGGCGTAAACCTGCTCTTCTCCCAAAACGGGAAAATCATCTACCGCAAAGCCTTCGGAAAAGCGGATGAAAACCGTCCGCTGCAAACAGGCGATATCTTCCGCATAGCGTCACAAACCAAAGCTATTACCAGTCTTGCCGTGATGATGCTTTGGGAAGAAGGGCGCTTTTTGCTGGACGAGCCCGTGTCGAACTACATTCCCGCGTTCGCCAACCTACGTGTCATCAAAGACTTCAACGCCGCAGATACGACGTACACTTCCGTAGCGCCCAACAGGCCCGTAACCGTGCGCGATCTGCTGCGGCACACGTCCGGCATTTCGTACCCCCTCATCACCGGCGACCCGCGTTTCCAGGCCATTTTCGCGAAGCATAAAGTGCCCACCGGCATCGGCAGCCCCGGCAACCTGAAAAACTTTGTAGACCAGATCGCACTGCAACCGTTGGTCCATAATCCCGGAGAAGCATTCACTTATGGCCTGAACATCGACGTGCTGGGAAGGCTCGTTGAGATCTGGAGCGGCCAGCCACTCGAGGTTTTCTTCCGGGAACGGATTTTCCGTCCGCTGGAGATGAACGACACTTATTTCCGCGTACCCGACGATAAAGCAAAGCGCCTCGTGCCCGTGTTCTCCGCCACCGGCGGACGTTTACACCGCCAAACCGCGCCGATCTACGAAGGCAACGATGCCGGCTATCCGCTGCAGGACGGCATTATCGTTTCCGGCGGCGCCGGTCTCAGTTCCACTACCGCCGATTACGCGAAGTTCCTGCAACTGCTGCTGGACGGCGGCGTATATAAAGGAAAGCGGATCATCGGCAACGCCGCTATCCGCCTGATGACGACCCCGCAAATCCCGCAAGGCGCCACCGCGAAGTGGGACTGGCCCGATTTCTCGTTCGGATTGGGCTTCAGTCTCGTAACGCCGCAAAACCAGGCTGCCGGGCCTGTTCCGGAGGGATCGTTCTTTTGGGGCGGCGCGTTCAACACCCATTATTGGGCCGATCCGGCGAACGATATCGTCGGCATCGTGTTCACCCAGGAATATGCACCTGCGTCGTACTGGGATTTAGGCACGCTGTTCAAAAATGTTTTCTACACCGCATTGGAAAAATCAAAATGAAAAAGACCGCATACATCGGATGCCTCGGACTGATAGGCATCATTACCACAGAATTCGGCGTGATCGGCATATTGCCGCAGATCGCCGAACATTACCAAATCCCCATTGAAAAAGCGGGTTGGCTGCTGAGTGCGTTCGCCATGGTGATCGCGCTGGGCGGCCCGGCGATGACGCTGCTTTTCTCCCGCGTGAACCGCAAGCTCATTATGAGCCTTGCCATCGGCATGTTCATCATCACCGGCGTCGTATCCGCGCTTGCGCCGCCTTTCTGGCTGTTGCTCACGGTGCGCGTATTGCCCGCCATCCTGCACCCTGTCTTCGTTTCCACCGCCATCGCCGCGGCCATCCAGGCGGCGCCACCGAAAGAGGCGACGCGGATGATGGGCATCGTACTGGGCGGGATCGCCATCGCTATGGTGACTACCGTTCCGTTCGCTACCTGGCTCGCGGGGCGCATCAACTGGAAGGCGGCGTTCTGGGCGCAATCGGCCATCAGTTTGACGGCACTGCTGGCGATCCTCATCGGGCTGCCGCAAATCCCGAAAGGCGAGAAGGAAAGCCTGGGCAGCCAGGCCGCCATCCTCCGCGATCCTGTGTTCGTGACCAGCAGCATCGTGAATGTGTTGCTCATTGCTGCGTGGTTTTGCACGTATAGTTACTTCGCGGATTTTTTGGGGAAGGTGAAAGGGATGGATGAGGAACGGATCAGTTATATGCTGATGGTGTTTGGCCTGGCGGGGATCCCCGCCAACTGGATCGCCGGGAGATGGCTCGGGAAGCAGCTTTCGCTGACAACGGCGGTGTTTCTCGCAGGTGCGTTGTTCATACCGTTCATGAGCATCGCCGTGGGTGGAGGGATCGTGGTGAATGCGGTGGTGCTGGCGCTGTGGGGATTTTTCTATGCACCCTGCTATCTTACCGCAGCGGCGTATTTGACCTCCGCAGCACCGGGGGCCGTGGCTTTCGCCAATACGCTTGCGATATCGTATGGTAATTTGGGAATTACGGTGGGGACGACGGTCAGCGGATGGGTGATCGCGCAGTACGGGATCGCGGCCGCGCCCTGGGCGGGCGCTGCTTTCGGGATCGCCGCGCTCGTTGCCATGGCGCTGCGGTCACAACTTGTTGCCCGCCGCGAAATACGCCGCTCCTGCATCGCACCATGATGATGATTGAAAAAAAAATTCCCTGCAGACCGTCTACCGGAAACCCGGTAGACGGTTTTATCCTTATCCCCGGCTCACAGATCCGTTTCCCCTGAAACTCAATATCTACGCACCTGTCCCCACTTCCATCGATGCAAAGTCAACCCATTTGCCCTTCATTCTACTAGATAAATTTTTTTCCGGCGTTACAACTTTTATTTAAAAACTTGAATTATATTGCGACCAGTTAACATGCAGGCACAGAAAAAAATTCATCCAATGCCAGCTAAGCGGAAATAGAAATCTAAATCAAGCGTAACCAGAATCTAACGTAACAGCTTCATCCTTTCACTTCGCCATCTAAATCGAAAGACTGTAGATTCCTGTTTGCCAAATTTTTGTGTATAACGTCTTGAAACGGTCAGCAGTAGGCCTTTTCAGGGAAATCATATATTTTTTTACAACTGATTTCTCCCGATATCCGGGGAGTAGCATTGCAGCATATTCGCGCCGGCCTTACCGCCGCGCAGCGGAAGCTTTGTGTCATGATGGACCATAACTAAAATCTAAATGATGTGACTATGAAAAAATCACAGCCCGACATTTATTGATGACTTAACCAGGATACAGGCAACCCGACTGTAGCCGTCAGCAGCATATGATATTGGCCTGAAAGCCGCTTCCCGCGGTCTTCCTGGCCATGCCATGCCATGCCTGTTACGGACCAACGGCCCTTTTCCTCCAGCAATACATTATACCGCTTCATCAATTCAAATCTAAACCGACATCGAGTATGAACACACGATTGCTCCTGATCCCGCTCATGGCTGTATGCGTAACTAACGCTTACGCACAAACGCAGCAAGCGACCGGGCGGGTGACCGACGCCAGAGACGGCACTCCCCTTCCCGGCGTAACCGTTCGCATCAAGGGTTCCACCACCGGCACCATCACCGATGCCAACGGCAGTTTCAAGCTGAATGCTCCTTCGGGCGCCGTTCTCATCTGCTCCTTCACCGGCTACTACAACAAGGAAGCCATCGTAGGCGCAGGCCCGCTGCACGTTGCGCTCAGCGCCGACCAGAAATCGCTGGACGAAGTAGTGGTTGTGGGTTACGGTACCCAGGACCGCCGCGACGTGACCGGCTCCGTGGGCACCGTAAAGGGAGACAACCTGAAAACCATCGCCGCGCCCAGCTTTGAAAAAGCGATGGCTGGCTCTATCACCGGCGTACAGGTGAACACCACCAGCGGCATCCTCGGCGAGCCCGCCCGCATCCGCATCCGCGGCGTCAACTCTATTTCCAGCAGCTCCGACCCGCTGTATGTAGTAGACGGCGTTCCGTACATCTCCGGCGACCAGAGCGGCTCCCAATCCGTTCCCTACAACCCGCTCGGCGACATCAATCCCGCCGATATCGAAAGCGTGGAAGTCCTGAAAGACGGTTCCGCCACCGCCATTTACGGTTCTCGCGCTTCCGCGGGCGTAGTGCTCATCACCACCAAAAAAGGCAAGCTCGGCAAGCCCCGCCTCAGTTACGACGGTTGGATTGGGATGGCACAGGCTTCCAAAAAATTCGACCTCATGAACGCGGCCGAATTCATGGAAGTGACCAACGAAAAACTCACCAATGCCGGCGCTGCAGCAGCCGCCAAACAGCCGGCAGACAAATATTACGACACCGACTGGCAAGACCTCGTGCTGCGCAACGCCGTACAGCATAGCCACGCCCTTTCGCTCAGCGGCGCCACCGAAAGCACCAACTATTACTTCTCCCTCGGCTATTCCGACTTCGAAGGCATTGCCGTCGCCAACGACCAGAAGAAATACAACGTGCGCGCCAGGGTGGAACAAAAAGCGTTCGACCGCCTGAAGATCGGCATCAACATGGCCGCCACGCACACCACAGACAATGGCCTCAATTACGGCACCAACGCGCTTTCCGGCAACATCGCCGGCGCCATCCGCGCACTGCCCAACGTTCCGGCGAAGTGGGAAGACGGCAGCTATAACCTCAGCGCCGACAAACAGCGCCTGGGCCGCGCCGGCAACGGCCGCGAGATAGACGATAACTACACGAATATCCTCTTCGTCCTGGAAAACAACATCTACAAAAACCAGAGCCTCAACCTCACCGGCAACACGTTTGCGGAGCTGGAGATCATCCCCGGCCTTACCGCGAAAACACAGGTGGGCATCAACTACCTGAACGGCGAATATTACCGCTATTGGAGCCCCGTTCACGGCGACGGTCGCGGTGTGAACGGTTCCACCGCCCAGTACAATCTTCCGCAGTTCCGGTACAACTGGCAGAACACACTGAACTTCAACCGTACTTTCGGCGATCACAAAGTGGGTGCCATCGCGGGTTTGGAATGGCAGAAGACGCGCAGTCGTTATTTCTACGCCAGCGGCACCAACATTTCGTCCGAGTTTTTCGGCGGGCAGAACATTATCACCGATGCCTGGGGCGCCAGGTCGCTGGGCGGGTATGTAGCGGAGAAGGCCTTCCAGTCGGTGTTTGGCCGCGCGAATTATGGATATAAAGACAGGTACCTCATCGCCGCCACGCTGCGGTACGACAAAATCTCCGACCTGCCCTGGGGCAACCAGGGCGCAACGTTGCCCGGCGTTTCAGTTGGGTGGCGTGTTTCGGAAGAGGCGTTTTTCAAGCGGTCAAATTCCCTCAACTTCATCAGCAACCTGAAGCTGCGAGGCGGTTTCGCGAAAGTAGGGAACGTGGAACTGGGGTCCGATTATCCGTATGCAGGCACCTTCAGTCCATATCTCTACGGCGAGATCATGGCGATGGCTTACAGCCAGATCAGCAATAACAACCTCCGTTTCGAAACGGCCAATAAAATCAATATCGGGCTGGACGCGGGACTGTTCGAAAACCGGGTGAATTTCACCGCCGAGTATTTCAGCAACAACGTGGATAATATGATCCTGGCGGCGCCGCTGGCACCTTCGCTGGGCGTTCCCTACAACAATATCAAAATGAATATCGGGGAAATGACCAACAAGGGATGGGAATTCTCCGTGAACGCCGAAGCCATAGCCACCCGCGATTTCCGGTGGAATACGGCGGTGAACCTCACGCTTACCAAAAACAAGGTGACGCAGTTGTATAACGGGGCAGACATCATCGGCACTTATCACATCATCCGCGAAGGGCAGCCGGTGGGCATGTTCTACGGATTCGAGTACGCCGGCGTGAACCCTGCCAACGGCAATCCGCTCTGGGTGAAGGCAGACGGCTCCATCGTGCAGGGCGTGATCAGCCGGCAGGGCTACGCGAAATACGATCCCGCCAAACCGGACGATGTTTCCGTATCCGCCCCCGCGCTGAACACCAACGATAAGAAGATCCTCGGCAACTCGAACCCCACCTGGTTCGGAGGGTTCAGCAATACTTTGTCCTACAAACGGTTCGACCTCGGCATCAACCTCGTGTTCTCCGGCGGCAACAAAGTGTTCAGCGCCACCCGCCAGGAAACCCTCGCCAACATGAAGTTCCAGAATGCCGGCCGCGAGCTGCTCGACCGCTGGACCACGCCCGGCCAGGTGACCGATGTTCCCAAACTCATGTACGGCAGCAACCCCGGCAACTTCATCAACCAGAACGGCAATACCAACAGCCGCTTCCTGGAAGACGGTTCGTACCTCCGCGCCCAAAACATCACGCTGGGCTTCAACGCGCCTTCCGCATGGCTGAACCGTTTCAAGGTGAACAGCCTCCGCGTGTACGCACAGGTGCAAAACGCATTCGTGATCACCAACTATTCCGGCCTCGATCCCGAACTGACCATCGTTGGCACCAACAATGCCGCCCGCAACTGGCAGGCCGGCCTGGACTACAACAGCAATCCGCTCCCGCGCACTTACACGCTGGGCGTAAACCTGGGATTATAAAAACATGACCATGAAAAAAGTAACATCCAGATCATATAATTTCCGTCGCGCGGCGGTAGCAGCGATGCTGCTTGCGGCCGGCACCTCGATCGTTTCCTGCAAAGATTTCACGGAGCTGGCGCCCATCAGCCTTGCTTCGGAAGAATCCGCCTTTGCATCGCCGGGAAATATCAAGCTCGCCATGATGGGCGTGTACGAATCTGCCGCCATCGGCACTTATCAAAACCTGAAAAGCTCCGCGCGCGGGTATCCTTTCGGTGCGGCGGCGATAGAACAAGGAGAAATGAGGGGCGAAGACATGCTGAACATCGATCAGTTCTACGCCATCACCTACGAAGGCGGCGCCAACCCTACATCGCTCAACAACGTTACGATGTGGCATACGCTCTACGCGCTCATCAACCAGGCCAACATCCTCATCGAAGGTGTGCAGAAAGCCGGCGCCAAAGGCGTGATCACCGATGCCGAAGCCAAAGCCTATGAAGGCGAGGCACGTTTCATGCGCGCCCTTTCCCATCATGAGCTGCTCGTACATTTCAGCTTCCCGTATGCGGATGCGGCGGGCGGCAAATGGGGCGTTCCCTATCGCACCAAAGCCATCACTTCCCTGGCCGCATATGAAGAAGGACTGAAAATGGACCGGGGAACAGTGAAGGATTGTTATACCAAACTGATCGCAGATCTCGATTTCGCGGAAGCCAACCTGCCCGACAAGCAGCCGGACGGCGCGCAGCGCGCCACCAAAGGCGCCGCCATCGCCCTGAAAGCGCGCATCAAACAACATATGGGCGACTGGGACGGCGTGATCGCGGAAAGCAACAAGCTCATCCCCGCAGCGGCTCCCTACAAAAGCCCCATCGGCGCCTTCCAGCTCACGGCAGAGCCAGACGGGCCGTTCACCAGCTATAAAAACAATACCGAGTCCATCTTCTCCATCGCCAACGGCCCCAACGCCAATGGCGGCAGTAACGGCGCGCTTCCGGCGATGTTCGGCCCGGCTTCGCTCAACGGCCGCGGACTGGTGGCTACGAGCCCCATCCTGTATAACGCTTCGTTCTGGAAAGCGACCGACAAGCGCCGTGCCCTGCTGCAGGTGTACCAACCTACTACCGGATCGCGCTATTATTTCAATTACAAATACCGCGATTATACCACCCGTGCCGACTGGGCCCCGATGCTCCGCTATGCGGAAGTGCTGCTCACGGCCGCCGAGGCCCATGCCCGCAAAGGTGAGAACGATCGTGCGCTGGCGCTGCTGAACGCGGTGCGCAACCGCTCCGTGGAAGTTGGCGACCAATTCACCACGCCTCCCGCCGACCTCGTACTGGCCATCCTTCAGGAGCGCCGCATCGAGCTGGCGGGCGAAGGGCGCCGCTGGGCAGACATCCACCGCCTTGCGCTCGATGCCGTTTACGGATTCCGCGGCATTCCCGCCAAAATGAAGAAGGAACAAATGAAGCTCGACGGCACCGATTACAATGCCGTAACGCCTCCCACGTTCCCCACCACCGGCGGCGTTCCTTCGTATGCGTACGAAAGCTTCCGCTTCCTCTGGCCCATCCCGGCGGAGGAAACCGCAGCCAACCCGACGCTACGGGCGCAGCAGAACAAACTGTCCGACTAACCTTTTTCTTTGGATATGTATTAATTTTTCATCTATCGTACTAACCAATAGCGCCGCAGATCCCCGCGGCGCTTTTTTATTTGCATTCCGGGCGATGGCGGTGTATTTTTAATGGATTCCTGCCATATGAAAAAGATCCTTACCCTGATGGCCATTTGCTACATAGCGACGGCCTGCGTGCGGACCGATAACGCCATTCCATAAAAAAGTCAGTAGTTTTAAGATATGAAACGCGCCACCCGTGCCGATAAAGCCCTCGTAGCGGGCATCCTCGCCCGCTCCTTCGCGCAGAACCGCAGCGTGCTCGCCGCCGTGCGCAGGCACGGGGATGCGGAACGGAATATCCGTGGATTGATGGAATACGCATTCGATGTCTGCATCCGGTATGGCGATGTGCTGCTGTCTGACGATGGAAACGGTTGCGCCCTGGTCCTGTACCCGGACCGGAAGCCGGAAAACCTCTTCACCCGCTGGCTCGATCTGCGGCTCGTCTGGCGCTCGATCGGATGGAAACATTTACCGAATGTGAAAGCCCGCAGGAAGCTGGTACAGTCCGTCAGGCCGGAAGTGCCCATGGCCTACCTCTGGTTCATCGGCGTAAACCCGGATTCCCGGCGCAGGGGCGCCGGCCGGCAATTGCTCAACGACGTGCTCGAACTGGCGAGGTCGGCAGACAGGCCCGTTTACCTGGAAACGTCTGCCCCGGAAAACGTGTCGTGGTACAACAAAGCCGGCTTCCGGACGTACGCCGTTACAGACGTGGGGTACACGCTGTATTACCTGACCACGTCTCCCCAGGCCATCCCCTGGCTGCAGCAACAATGACGCGGCCGGTGTTGTTATTATCTGTAACTTGACGATATGAAAGAAGAATACATTGGGCTTCCGTTGGTGAAGAATGAAACGGACCACCAGTTCGAACTGACGGTGGAAGGGCATACCGCCATTATCGTATATAAGGAAAGCGGGAAGAAGATCTGGCTCATCCATACCGAAGCGCCCGCCGAGCTCGAAGGCAAAGGCGTAGCCACGGCGCTGATCGAAAAAACGCTCGCGTACCTGGAAGAAAACCACTATACGCTGGTACCGCTTTGTCCGCTGGTGGTAGCCTACCTGAAGCGCCATCCCGAATGGAAACGCATCGTAGACCCATCCGTCACCAATCTCTGACCCGCCATCATGGAACCCGCGCAATACGCCGTCATCAACAACGAAGCCAGCCAGCAGCTGGAAGTCTGGATAGCCGGTGAAGCCGCCACGCTCACTTATCGCTATTACAAGAAAGACATCGCGTTCATGCATACCACCGTGCCGGCCGCCATGGAAGGCAAAGGCGTGGCCACCGCATTGGCGAAGGAAGCTTTCCGGCTGGCCGCGTCCCTGAAAAAGCCGGTGATGGTGTATTGCCCGTTTGTAGCGGGGTTCGTGGAGCGCCATCCGGAATACCGCTCCCAGCTCGATCCGCAGTATTACGGGAAACGGTGATTCAATCCGCCAACTCCAGCACCGATCCCTTCAAAAATCGCAGCTTTTCAAAAGCCGCCGTTTCTTTCCAGCCGGCGTTCAGCCAAACGTTTTTGTGCTGCGGGTTCGCATACAGCACCTTGATCTTCCGGGGGCGGCGGGCCCGGCTTTCCTTCACCCGTTCCACAAAATCCACCATCGCTTCTTCATTGAAAGGGTTGAACAGAAAAATGACGCCCGTTCGGTCGGAGACCTCCATCCGCCGCGCATCTTCACATAATACTTCATATTTCCCCGGCTTCACGGATTTGCATAATCCGGGCGACAGCTCGATCCCGGTAATATCATCGAACCCATAAAATTCCGCCATGGCCAGCACGCGCCCCATCCCGCAGCCTACGTCGAGAAAACCGGTTTTCTTTTCGGCATCGGTCACATGGTTCAGCAGCCATTCGGCGGAATAATAATTGATGGGCTCGTATTGCGTGGCCTGCGCTTTGGCCGAGTCCGAAATGGCGTCTCCCAGGTAATGCGTGCCGATGGTGCGCAAGCCGTACTTCCGCTCGCCGGCAATTTCCCGGCGGATGACGAACAAAGCCATTTCAAGGTCCCAATGCCAGGCGAGGTACAAAAAGTAACGGATAAAGCGCATCCGCCCAAGTTACAAAAAACCCCGGCCCAAAAGAGCCGGGGTAGTTGCATTTGCATGATTTCCGTATCAAGGTGTTAATGCCATTTGTAGTTGGACGCGGAGGCGAGACTCCACTTCCGCTCCTTCGAATCCTATATTGGCAAATCGTATCCGCCCGTTTTTGTCGATGACGTACGTGGCGGGAATGATATTGAAATTGAATTTTTCGCCGATGTTGGGATCGGTGTTGTAATACACGGGGAAAGAATACGTTTTGTTCCCTTTCCAGTTCTGCGCATCCTGCAATGTGTTTTTCGCGCCGCTGTTGACGATCATGAAAACCACGTCCGGGTTGCTTTTGAACTCATCGTAGAGTTTCTGCACGAAGGGCATTTCCTGCATGCAGGGCACGCACCAGGTGGCCCAGAAATCGATGAGCACCACTTTCCCGCGGAGGCTTTCCGGGGTTACGGGATTGCCTTTCAGGTCTACGAACGACGAAAGCTCCGGTGCGGGTTTGTCGATCATTTGCCGGGCCACGGCGGCTTTCAGTTCCCCGAGGCGCAGCGCGCCGATTTCCGCCAGGGCCGTTTCGCGGCCGGTCTGTTTGTAGAAGCGGCTTACGTTTTCGAGGGTTTCGTGGTCGTGCGAGGCGGCGATCGCGGCACGCATGTGCGCTTCGCCGTCACCGTCTTTCCCTTCCAGCATATCGATGAGGCCGAGCATCGACAGGAGGTTCCCCTTTGCCTGGGCGGTTACCGCCCGGCGGGTGCTGTCGTCTACCAGCGGGATGATATGCCCCGTTTCCGGGAAATACCGGATGAGCCCGGCGGGCCAGCGGTCGGCCATGGCCAGCGCCATGTTGGTGTATTGGCGCGCCAGCGGCAGGGCCACCGCATTTTCGATGAGTGTTTCGGCCATGCTTTTGTAGAAGCGCGGGAGATGGGGGCTTTCCATGTCGTGGCGCACTTTCCCTGCATGGAATACCGTTTTTGCGGAGTCTTTGGCACGGGCGTACAGTTCGAACAATTGTTCATGGAATGGCGAGAAATCCGCTTCGGTCTGTTCCGTTTCTTTGTCCAGCGCCAGTTCCAGCAGGGCGATGCGGCGGGCGGAATCTTTTTCCCGGCTGATGAAATCCGCATGCAGGCTCCGGCCCAGCGCGGTTTCCGGGTAGCGGACGCCCACTTGTTTCCGGATGGAATCCAGGCGCGAGGGTTCCCCGATGATGAGATAACCCATCGTTACCCGGTTGAGGTTCCCGCGGTCGGAAGGCGCTTCATTCCACTTGGCTTCGATGACGTCGTGCATCCGGCGACGGATGGCTTTCTTTTCGGAAGCCAGTTTCGCCACCTGCTCCTGGTATACCAGCAGCCGCAATTTAGCTTCGTAGTTGTCGGGGAACGCTTTCAATTCCTGTTCGTACAAAGCCGCGGAAGCCGCCGCGGTACCGGGTGCTTTGCCCATTTGCGCGGCCATGCTGCCACCACGGTACAACAAGGCATGGCGGACGGGCAGGCCCTTTTTATATACCATCACTTCGAAAAGCCGGTCGGCCGCGGGCCGTTCGATCGCGTTGCCGCTGGTAAGCTGGAACGTGGCGAAGGCCGCGTAGGGCGCCAACCGGAAGCTGGCGGTCCATTTCCCGTTGGTTTTCACCATCGGGATGCGGATGGGCAGGTCGTAGAAGTTGGAGGTGACGAACTGTACCGTTACGGCGGTGGCGCCGGCCGGGATGGGGCCTGTGGCCACGGAGGGGTCGAGCGTAACGGTGACGGTTTCCCCGGCCTCCGGTTTCGCCGGCGCAATCACCACACGCTCCTGCAGAGCGCGCGGTGAGGCCGGTGGTTATGAGGAGGAGGATTACAAAAAGTATTTTATTTCTTATAGCCTTCATTCTGCGTCAGGTTAATGTTGGTGCTGATGGCATAGGCGGGGATCGGGTACAGCGTATCGGTCGGCTGCCAGTTGGCGCCTTTGATGGGGCCCAGTACATCGGTGGCGCGTTGGGTACGTTTCAGATCGAACCAACGGTGGCCCCATTCCGCGAACAGTTCGAATTTCCGTTCATGCTCCACAGCCAGGATCAATTGCGGCTGCGTGAGGGCGGTATTCAGTTTCTGCAGGTTGGCGCGCTCGCGCACCGCATCCAGGTCTTTACGGCCATCGTCCAGTTTATTTTGGCGGATGCGCGCTTCAGCCCTGATGAGGTATTGTTCCGCCACACGCATCACCATGGTATGCTCCTGTACCGGAGTTGCGTTACGCACTTTGTATTTGGCAGGCCAAAAATAGGTAGCGCCCGTTGCCAACGTCCTGTTACCCGTCCAGTTGGCGAGGCGCGCGTCCCCAGCTTCGAACTTCCGGATCAGATTAAGCGTATCCAGCCGGAACAGCGGGCCGGAAGTAGCGTTTGCCGGAATGGCCACCTGTGCTTCCCAGGTGTTCCGTCCTCCCCCTACATTCACCGACTGCAGTTGGAAAATAGCTTCGCGGCTGTTGGCGAGGAACACGGTGTTCAGGTCTTTCAACAGTTCATAATTACCGTTCCCGATCACGGCATTGGACTCCGTTTCGGCCAGCGCCCAATCGTGACGGTATAGGTACACCCGCGCCAGCAGCGCAGATGCGGCCGTTTTGTTGGGACGTACGCGGTTGCCATTGGGGTAATTATCGCCCAGCAAACGTTTGGCTGTCTGCAGGTCCGCTACCACCTGGTCGTATACTTTTTCCGTTTTCTCGCGGGGCAGTTTCTCGGAAATGCGGTAATCCGTCGTCAACACCAGCGGCACGTCGCCATACATATTCACGAGGTAGAAATAAAAGTAGGCGCGCATGAAGTAGGATTCGCCCAGCAACTGATCTTTCAGCGCCGGCGTCAGCTTCGTGGAAGCCGTCAATCCTTCAATGCAGGCGTTGGCGGAATAGACGTAACTATAAACAGCGTTCCAGAACCGCTCCACATAAGTACTGTTGGGCAGCAGGCGCGTTTGTTTGAACACGTCGTAATCTTCAAAATTGCTGGCATAATACACATCATCGGCATGGATCCCGGCGAGGAAGTTCATCATCACGTTCCCCCAGAGGTAATTGAGGCTGTTCATGCTGATGTAAATGCCGGTAACGGCGGATGTGGCGGTTTTATCGTCGGCGAACACCTTTTCGTCCCCCACTTCCGTTTTCGGCGTGGGCGTGTCGAGGTATTTGTTGCAGGACGCGGAAAGCGTGGCTGCGAATATGATAAGAAGCGAAAATCGTTTCATCTTGATGCTTTTGGATGATTGTTAGAAACTCAGCTGGATACCTGCGGTAATGGTTTTAACGGGCGGCAGGCGGATGCCTTGCGTTTCCGGGTCCATTCCCTTATAGTTCGTGAACGTCAGCAGATTTTGCGCGTTCATATACACCGAAGCACTGTTCAGCTTGATTTTACGTGCGTATTCAGACAGGTCGTACCGCAGCGAAACGTTCTTCAGGCGGATGAAGCTGGCGTTGCCCCACACCGCGCTGGATAACCGGTAAACGTCGAACAGGGTGTTGGCGGGGTTGGTGGTGGCACGGGGAACATCGGTCACATCACCCGGTTTCTGCCACCTGTCCAGCGCCTCCCGGCCCTGGTTGAAACGCGTTCCGTAAGCGTTCGCCAGCCGTCCGTAGTTATATTCGCCACCTTCCTGCTCCACGAACTGGAAGAGGAAATCCAGCGATACTTTTTTATACCGCAGCGTATTCTGCAAACCGCCATAGTATTCGGCCATCGCGTTACCGAGGATCACGAAATCCGTGAATTCCACCGGCCGGCCGCCGCTGCCGTCTTTCGTCCAGAAAACGGGCACACCGGTAGCCGGGTCCACATATTCGTACTGGTAACCTTTCACGATGGTAAGCGGCTCGCCTACCACGTATTTGTCGCGGTAAACGGTTTTCTCGATGCCGTCGAATTTCTTCAGCTTGTTTTTCGGAATGGTAATGTTGAACGAAGACGTCCAGGAGAAATGATCACGGCGGATATTATCTGTTGTGATGTCCATTTCCCAACCGGAGTTCTGTACCACTGCATCGAAGTTGTCGCGCAGGCTGGAGAAGCCTACCTGCGGCGTGAGCGAAAGATCGATGAGCTGGTTATCGGTGAGACTGTAATAATAACCGGCATTGACAAGGATGCGATTTTTCAGGAAACCCAGCTCGATCCCGCCTTCCGATTTACGCGATTCTTCCCAGCGATATTCCGGATTGGCGATGCGGGAAGGTGTGAGACCGGTGCTGCCGTCGTACACGTACGCGCTGTTGGAAGCGGCCCAACTGGCGAGGTAATCGTAATATCCGATGTTATCACTTCCCACGGAACCATAACTTCCGCGCAGCTTACCGTGCGACAACCACGGTAATTTCTTTGCCCAGGACTCTTCCGAGAAAATCCACGCGGCGCCCACAGAGCCAAAATTGCCCCAGCGGTTATCCGGCCCGAACCGGGTGGAACCGTCGCGACGGAACGTGGCGTTCAGGACATACTTGCCATCCCAGTTATACGTAGCGCGACCAAAAATGGAATTATAGCGGTACATATAATAATTGAGGTTCTCGTTGCGGACGCCGGCGGAATCCAGGATGTGCATGAACTCTTCGCCGGAGAACCTGCTGGCATCGGTACGTTTCCCGTCGCGGACGCTCTCCTGCCAACTGGTGCCCACGAAAACGGAAAGGTCGCCCTTGCCGATGGCGCGTTTATATTCCAGTTGCGGCTCCACCACGTAAGAATGCGCTTTCACATCGCCGAAATACGTAAAGGCGTTGGCGGCGTTCTGCGCGTTCAGGCTCGACGGCGGTGTGATCTGCATCTGGTCCATGGAGTTGTGCGTGTACCCACCGGTTACCCTTGCCGTAAGGCCGGGCAATACCGTGTAGCGGATTTCGCCGCTGGTGATGAGGTTCCGGGATTTGGAAGCATACGTGCGGGAAAGCGGCGCGATGGGATTCTGATCGCTGCTGAACCAATAGAATTTCCCGTCGCTGTCATACACCGGGAAGTTCGGCGAGAGGTTATATACGTAAGACATGTCGCTGGGCAGCGAATTGCTTTTATCGCCGCTGTAGCTGGCGGAAACTTTGAACCCGAAGCGATTGTCTTTGCTGTTATGATCGAGGCTGAAGCGGCCCGTTCCCCGTTTGTACGCAAGATCGTTGGGCAGTACGGTGGATTCCTTTCTCCAGGTGCCGCTCAGTAAATACCGCGTTTGCTGCGTACCCCCAGACATCGAAAGCTGCGCTTCCGTTTGGTTGGCCGTGTTGCCGATGAGGCGTTTCTGCCAGTCGTTCGTTTCGGTCTGGCTCCATTCCAGCAGATCCGGTGCATTATCAGTCGAAGGTGTAAGATTATCATTGGCGAATGCTTCCTTCCGCATGGTAATATATTCGGAAGTGTTCAGCATCGGCATGCGGTTCACCACTTTGCTGCCGCCGCTGTAAACGTTGGCATTTACGGAAAACTTGCCGCTGCGGCCTTTCTTGGTGGTGATCATCACCACACCGTTGCCCGCGCGCGAGCCGTAGATCGCCGTTGCGTCTGCATCTTTCAGCACATCGATCCGCTCGATATCGGCGGGGTTCAGCGCCGCGAGGGGGCTTTGGTTGCCGCCGGCTACGGGGATGGTCGTGTTCATGGGTTCGTCCAGATACGGTACCCCGTCAATGACGTACAACGGCCCGTTGGCCTTCAGCAGCGAGTTCTGGCCGCGGATGGTGACGTTGAACGAGGCGCCCGGCAAGCCGCTGTTCGAGGAAATGAACAGGCCGGGCACGCGGCCCTGCATGGCGGCGAGCGGGTCAGTTACCGGGCTGTTGGCAATGTCTTTGCTTCTCACGGAAGACACGGAGCCGGTGAGGCTTTTCCGCACGGCGGAGCCATAACCGATGACCACGGCTTCGTCGAGCGCGCTGATGTTCGGTTTGAGGCGGATGCTGAGGGCGCTGGCGCCTACGGTCACTTCCTGCGGTTCGAAGCCGATGTAAGAAATTACCAGCACATCACCGGGCTCGGCGCTCAGTTTGAATTTCCCGTCGGCATCGGAGGTGGCGCCCGTCTGGGAACCTTTGATGCGGATGGTGACCCCGGGCAGCGGGGTGCCGTCCGTTCCGGTAACGGTACCCGTCACTTCCTGTCTGGCTGCTTTGGCGGAAGGAGCGGCGGGAGCAACTGGTTTCGGTTTGATGAAAATGGTCTTGTCCTTCACGGAATAATCCAGCGGCTGGTCTTTAAAAACCGCCAGCAGGAAAGATTCCAGCGGTTGATTGCTGGCCTCTACCGTCACTTTTTCAGCACCGCGCAACAGGTCCCGGTCGTAAAAGAACAGGTACCCGGTCTGGCGCTTCACGGCAGCAAACACTTCTTCCAGCGAAGCGTTTTGCAGCTTCACGGTCACCCGTTGGGCATAGGTAGTGGCGGAAACGTTGAGGCAGGCCGCCAGGATAAGAAATGCTGTCCATCTCATGATACGTCTGAGTTTGGTTGAAAGCAGCCCCTTTCCAAAACAGGGGCCGGCATGATCGGTCAATTGCATAGATTTGCATTGTCTGGTTAATAGTAATTCAAGTTCGTTGCTAAGATGCCTGACATTCGCCGGGGGTGGGTCCAATCACCTCCGGTTTCTGTTTTTTTATAATGGTTGTATGATGATCTTCGATCCTTCGATGGTGAACGAGATGCCCGAAACCCGCAGTCCATCGAGCACATCCTGCAGCGGCAGGTCCCGTTGAATTTCGCCGTCGAACCGGCGGTCGGGCACATTTCCGCGATATTCCACTTCCACGTCGTACCACCGTTGCAGTTGCCGCATAACGGCTTTCACGTCTGCGTTTCTGAAATAGAAAACGGCGTTCCTCCAGGCCAGGGCTTCTTCCACATCCGGCCGCGCATCCACCACCGGGGCGCCGCCGCTGATCGCCGCCTGTTGCCCGGGCGCCAGTTTCCGCGTTTGCCCGGCCGCCGTCACGGCCACCGAGCCTTTCACCAGCGTGGCGCGGATCGCAGGCTCGTCGGCATAGGCGTTGATGTTGAATTCCGTTCCCAGCACCGCCACTTCGGCCTTCCCGTCTACCGCCACCGTAAATGGTTTCGCGGCGTCGGGGCGCACCTCGAAATACGCTTCGCCCGTCAGCTCCACTTTCCTCGCTCCCGGCCCGAACGCCACGGGGAACCGCAGCGATGATCCGGCGTTCAGCCACACCTGCGACCCGTCGGGCAAAGCGATGCGGAACTGTCCGCCGCGCGGCGTGCGCAGGGTATTGTATTGCAACGCCCCTTCCTTTCCGCCGGGCTGGTACACGAGCGATCCGCCGTGCTGGCTGGCCGTGGCGCCCTGCTGCGCGAAGGTCTGGTTGCCGGCGCTGTCCAGCGGAATGGTGGTCCCGTCTGCCAGGGTGAGCACGGCTTTGCTGGTGGCCGGCAGGATGGTTCGCTGGACCGCGGCCACGGGGGCTTTGGTGGCTTCCTGCCCCGGCTTCCAGAGCCAGATACCGGCTGCGGCAGCTACGATAACGGCCGCAGCGGCCCACCAGCGGTAATCCATGCGCTTCACTTTCTCCCCTTCGCTATCCGCCGGGGCGGGAAAGTGTTTTTCGGCAAACCGTTGCCAGGCGGCGCCTTCGTCGGGCACACCAAATTTCTGCAGCCGGCTTTGCAGGCCGGGCGCGCTGGTCATCCGTTCGTAAAACGCACGATGTTCCGCATCGGCGGCCAGCCAATCCTGCAGTTCGCGGGCCTCGGCTTCCGTCTGTTCGCCGCGCAGTTCCTTCAGGATCAGTTCGGCAGGTCGTTGTATCAGTTGTGGGTCCAACATCAATATTTTTATGGATTACTATAGAAACAACGGGTTTGTTATTTCGATGACAAGGTTTGATGGATTTTTTTGAAGATTTTTTAGACCGGCTCAAATTTCAATGGCTTTGTTCGCCCGGAAATTATCCTTCCGCAACAAAATTTTCCTTCCTCCCCAAAATATTTCCCTTTTTCGATCGTCAACTTAAACAACCGCGGGATGCGGCCGATCTATCCATGAAGAGATTATATAAAATACTGAAATACATGATGTTAGTACTGCTCGTACTGGTAATGCTGCTGACCGTCACTACTTATTTTTATATGAAGCGCCCCCAGTTCGGGGCCTTACCGGAAGGCAAAAGGTGGGAATCCATACAAAAGTCGCCGCACTTCAAAGAGGGCCGCTTCCGCAATCTCGTGGAAATGCCCGTGATCGCTGAAGGGTATTCCATGCCGGGGGAAATTTTCAAAACCCTCTTCAAAAAATTCCCCAACCGCGAGCCGGTAGATTCCCTCCCGTCGGTTAAAACCGACCTCCGCAACGCCCCGCGCGACAGCGACATGATCGTCTGGTTCGGGCATTCGTCGTTCTTTTTGCAGCTGGATGGCGTGCGTTTCCTCGTAGACCCCGTGTTCAGCGGCAAAGCCTCGCCCCTGCCGGGCGGCGTGAAGGCCTACAAAGGCAGCGATGTCTACACCGCCGCCGATATGCCCGATATCGATTACATGCTCCTTTCCCACGACCATTACGACCACCTCGATTTCGAAACGGCCGTGGCCTTGAAAGACCGGGTAAAATTCGTGATCTGCGGGCTGGGCGCGGGCGCGCACTACGAAAAATGGGGATACCGGCCGGAGCAGATCATCGAAAAAGATTGGTACGATCAACAGGAGATCAAACCGGGATTTACCATCTTCACCGAATCCACCCATCATGATTCGGGCAGGGGATTCACCCGCGGCCAAAGCCTCTGGCTGAGTTTC
Organism: Chitinophaga caseinilytica; assembly: GCF_038396765.1. NCBI lineage: Bacteria > Pseudomonadati > Bacteroidota > Chitinophagia > Chitinophagales > Chitinophagaceae > Chitinophaga > Chitinophaga caseinilytica. The sequence goes on from NZ_CP150096.1 coordinate 237,754, forward strand.
TACATCCGCTCGCCCCGGGGGAGCGTCTATTATAGTGGAGACGGTGGATACGACGGCCGGTTCCAGGAGATTTTCCGTAAACATGGCGCGCCCGATTGGGCGATCATGGAATGCGGCCAGTACAACGAAGCCTGGCACTCCGTGCACGAACTGCCGGAAGAAGTAGCGAAAGCGACGGAAGAACTGCATGCCGGGAACCTGCTGACGGTCCACCACTCCAAATTCACCTTGGCGAACCACCCGTGGAACGAGCCACTGGAGAAGATTTCAGCATATTCACAAAACAAGCCTTACCGGCTGGTAACGCCCATGATCGGGGAACCTGTCCGGCTACACGATCACGCACAACAATTTGAACAATGGTGGAAAAAGATACAGTAACCCTGCTAATGGAAGTGCCGGGTAAACGCCAGCCAGGCGTAGAATACGGGCAGGAGATCGCGTTTGAGAAGAGCCGCGCGGATGAGTTTCAGGGCGCGGAGCTTCTGGGTACGGACGGTGTTGTAGGAAATGGACAGCTCCCCGGCGATCTCCTCGTTTTTCTTCCCTTCCAGGTAACTCATCTTGAAGATACGCCGGCATTGAGTGGGCAACTCATCGATCTCCCGGTACAGACTGGCGATGATCTCGGTCTCGGCCAGCCGCGGGTCGAAAGCGCCCGTGTCGGGAAGAGCGTCGCCGGCAAGGTAAGCATAGTCTCTATCGCGCGATTGCTGCCTTTCCTTTAGTTTGAGATGATTGAGGCATGCGTTGCGGACAGACACGTACAGCCAGGAGCGGAGCGCGGCGGCGTTGGGGAACACCGGCCTTTTATCCCACAGCCGGGAAAACACTTCCTGTATAAGGTCTTCCGCTTCCTGCCAGTCGTCCACGATAGTGCCGGCATAATAGCAAAGCGCCTTATAATGCTGCTGAAAAACTAATCTGAAAGCTTCCTGATCTCCCAGGGCTATCCGCTCCAGCCATTCCTGTTCCGTATTTCGATGCGCAGGCAATAAAGTCCTCCCGGTTGTTTTGTTGGTTTCGATTCGAAGCTTTAAAAATACCAAAAATCAGCCGTTTTCCCATCTTGTCCGCTTTTGAAACGGCGTGTCCGGTTTCGTAAACTGTCGTTCCGCGCGCACCGGTCGTCATAGAGCCGCTCCTTCCGGTTTTTCCGCCCATCGTTGCCCATCCATCGTCAAACCAATGCCCAGCCGATGTTTTCCGCCACCGCCCGAAAGCGGACAACGGCGCCTCCCATCCTCCACCCTTCCCATTTCACTTGCCGTCCGCCATTTCCGGTACTAATTTTACACCGCAGTTAGTTTAACAGAATTTTAGTCAGTTGCGCATGAAGGTTAGACCATACGCCGCTGTGGGCATACGGTGCAGAACGTATGTTCCGTTTGTTCTCCTCAAAAAAAGGGCAGCCATTTCTGGCCGCCCTTTCCTTATTCCAATTGGTACGAACTTTTACTTTTTGATGATCTTGTCCAGCGTTTCCTGCGCCAGCGGATGATAGTTACCGCGGTATTTACCGTAAATGGAACGCGCCATGGCCGTACCTTCCGGCGACTTCATCATCTCCGAATACAGCGGCGTGAGGAATTTGCGGCGCCCCACCTCGCTGAGGAACTTTTCCATATTCCCGAAAGCCGGCTTATACCCCGCCGCAACCGACATGATGAACCACTGGTTCGCCACCTCACTGTTGCCGGTTTGGGTGAACCGGAATGCCCCGTCCAACTGCTGCATCTGCGCCAGCTGCAAAGGTTTCGGCATTTTGCGGAGGAAATGCAGCCATTCGTGGGACGTCCAGCCCTTCGTTTGCAATCCACCCGCGGCATCGCCTTTGAGGAATTTCTCCCTTTCCGCATCCACCTTCCCGAACCGGGCTTGCGGCACGCGCGGGCAATTATCCGGGATCCCCGGGCCATAGACCCAGTCCTTCACCCGGATCTTACTCACCAGCGCCGTATCCCCTTTCATCAGTTCTGCGTTGAAATATTCGAGGAATTGCTCGGTAGACATGGTTTTGAACGCATGCGAATTGAAATATTTATACAGGAACGAATCGATTTTCTGCCTTCCCACTTCTTCTTCGACACGGCGGAGGAAATGCGCGCCTTTTTCATATGCAACGTCCGTGAGCCCGTCTTCCGCGCTGCGCCCTTTCAGGTCGAGCTTCAGCCAGGTGTCGCGGCTGTCTTTGCCGAGGTCGTTCACGGTTTCCTGCATATCCTGGTACCCCAGTTCCCACAACATATCGGCGTAATCGGCGCCCATCATGGCTTCCATGATCCGGCGCTCGAAGTAGACGGTAAACCCTTCGTTGAGCCAGAAATCGTCCCAGGTGGCGTTGGTCACGAGGTTGCCGCTCCAGCTATGCGCCAGTTCATGCGCGATGAGCGACACCAGCGAGCGGTCTCCCGCAATGATCGTAGGCGTTGCGAAGGTGAGGCGCGGGTTTTCCATGCCACCCAGCGGGAAGCCGGGAGGCAGCACCAATACGTCGTATACGCCCCAGCGGTAGGGCCCGTACAGCCCCTCGGCCGTGGTCACCATTTTGCCGACTTCCGCGAATTCGTAATGCGCCCTGTCCAGCATCGCCGGCTCGGTATACACGCCGGTGCGCCCGTCTATGGCGCGATACGCCACATCTCCCACGCCCAGCGCCATGAGGTACGCCGGAACGGGCTGGTCCATCCGGAAATGATACACCCCGCTATCGTTCTTCTGGCGCGGGTTTTCGGCGCTCATGAGGGCCATGAGGTCTTTGGGAACGGTCACGCGCGCGGTGTACGTAAAGCGGATACCGGGGCCGTCGGGGCCGGGAATCCAGGTGCGGGCATAGGTGGGTTCCGACTGCGTATAGAGGAACGGTTGTTTCTTGCCCAGGGTCTGCGCGGGTTCCAGCCATTGCAGCGCCGTGGCCGTGGTGGCGGTTTTGTACCAAATGCGCACGAGCGTATCGGATTTTTCGATGGGCACGTTCAGGCGATGGCCGAGGAACGCAACAGCGGAATCCAGCGTGTGCGGCACTTTGCGGCCGCCGGCGGTCACGCTGTCGATCGTGAGGCCGTCGGTATCGAGGCGGAGCACGGAAAGGCCGTCGGGATTGGCGAAATGCCAGGCCGCCGAACCTTCGATACGGTGCGCGGCAAAATCCACCCGGATGTCGAGGTCGAGGTGGCGGATCCGGATGCTGTCGGCGTTCGACAGGGTATGGAGGTCCCTGGCCGGCGGCGTGTCCGCGGTTTGATCTTTGGTTTCCGGGGATTGGCAGGCGGCGGCGAGGAGCGCCCCTGCCAGCAATGCATATCTCATAATTACAGGTTTGTTTCGGTGTTTTGACGGGTTGCCTTAGCGCAGGGGCTCCGGTGTTTTCTTCGGCGATTCCATCACATACAGCCCCCGTTCTTTCAACAGCGGGATGAATTTCGCCAATCTTTTCTCAAATCCCGCGAAATCCTTTTTCTCCGGAGCCGTCCACGCCGCTTCGGCCATGGCCAGCAAGCGCGGGAAGGTCATGAAATAAAGGCGCTCTTCGGATTGGATGACCTCCGTCCACTGGTTGGCCTGGTAGCCAATGATCTGCCCACGGTTGGCGGCAGTTATGGCCGGATAATCGTTCAGGTTGAAATCGTACACCCGGCGAAGCGGGTTGAACTCCTTGCCCATTCGCCGCCCCACAGTATGGGAACTATCCTGCACGAAATCGAAATAAAACGGCAACCGCGGGCACATCACTACCTTGTACCCCTTATCCAGCGCGTTTTTCAACTGCTCGGGCCTTTCCTGCCGCCACCAGAATACGATGGTTTCGTTCACCGGAAGGTCGGCCGCGGTCACTTCGTCCCAACCCAGCATTTTGCTTTTAATGGCCATGAGCGAGTCAGACATGCGGCGGATGAAGTAATGCTCCACATCCACCAGCGTTTTCATATTCTCGCGCTTCATCAGGCTTTGCACATGCGGATCGGTGTTCCAGCTCGCGGACCCGAAACTCACTTCGTCGCCGCCGATGTGGATCATTTTTGCCGGGAACAGGCCGTTCACTTCCCGGAGGATGTTCGTCAAATATTGATAAGTCCCCTCTTTCCCGGGATTAAAAGTGAATTCGGGATATTTCGCCGTGCCGCCGCCGCTGAATTCGGGATATGCCTTGTTGGCCGCCGTGGCATGGCCGGGCATATCGATCTCGGGGATCACGGTGATGCCCCGCGCCGCCGCGTAGGCAACGATTTCCTTCACGTCTTCCTGCGTATAATAGGCCGCCGGCGCCAGGGTATCCGTTCTGTTGCCGATGCCGCCCACAGTCGCGAGCCGCGGATACTGTTTGATCTCGATGCGCCAGCCGGGCTCGTCGGTCAGGTGCCAGTGGAAACGGTTGAGCTTATACAACGCCATTTCGTCCAGGAGTAATTTGACGGTTTTCTTCCCGAAAAAGTGGCGGGACTCATCCAGCATGAAACCCCTCCAGGCCATGGCCGGGGCATCCTGAATCCGCCAGCAGGGGACGGATATCCCGGCCGCTTTTTTCCCGGAAACCCGCGCCAGCTGGACCAATGTCATGACACCATGAATATAGCCGTCGTCGGAACCGGCTTCTATCTTTATGTGTTGGGGATTGACTTCCAGCTTATACGCATCGCCCTGTTTCAGGACACCGCCGACAACGATCAGGGGCGGGAACGAATCGTCCGGGTTGCCGGCCAGCGATTTGATATATTTTTCCCGGTTAACGGAATGCGCGATTTTCACTTTCACGCCGGTATGTTTCAGGAGCTCCTGCTGCAGGAGGTCTCCCACGGCATTCTGCCAGGGATCGATCACAAAAATTTCCGTGTTGGCGCTTATCGTAAACTGGCCTTTCAGCTTGTCGGCCTGTTGCGGCCTGGGAATAACCGGGCATTCCTGCGCCTGTGCAAAAAGGCTGATGGCAAAGGTCGTAATGAAAAGGAGCGTTCTGAACATGGTCGTTGGTGGAATATTGGTTGAAGTTTTAAAGATAATCATCAATTCCGAACGAACATATTTACTACCTTTCTCCTCCAAACGCGAAAATCATGCTGAACCTTAGCCTCAATTACCCATCGGTACCGAAAGAAATGGAGATTTTCCGGGAATTTACCAGCCGGCTCAACGAGCGCGACCAGTTCGACCTCCTTCATCCGCCCTACGATCCCCTCAACGAATATGCCCTGTCAGTTTTAGGGAGCCATCTCCGCTTCGATCCAGCCGCCGTGGCCGTTACGCCCGTGCCCAGCGCCAACAGCGGGCTTTTCACCATCGCAAAATACCACCGCCCACAGACGGCCGGAGTGGCCATCGAGCCGTTTACTTTCCCGGGCTGGCGCATGATCGCGTCAGACGCGGGTTTTAACCTGCATGTGGTGGAATCCGACGGGGAAGGCATGCTGCCGGAAAAACTGGCGGAATGCCTCGAAAAAAACGACTGTAAACTTATCTACCTCCAACCCACGCTGCATAATCCCACGAACGCCGTCATGAGCCTGGAACGGAGAATGGCTATCGCGGAAGTGGTGCGCAGTTTTCCGGGAACGTATATCGTGGAAGACGACGCCTATCGTTTCCTCCATGCCGATCCGCCGCCGTCGTTCCTGGAACTGGCGCCAGACGTGACGATGCATGTATTCAGCCTGTCGAAGCCGTTCAACCCCATGTTGCGGTCGGGCTATGTGGTGCATCCGGCGGAATTGCTGAAAGGCGCGTCGAATTTCGTCAAAATGACCAGCAGCGGCACTTCCACCCTTTTCAACCAGTTCGGCGTGCAGGTCATGGCCGGCGGATGGCTCGGCAAACTCGCCGACCTGAAGCGCGAAGCCGCCACGGCCGGGCGTGTGCTCATGGAAAGTTATTTCCGCGGGAAGGAATATCTCAGCCACCCGAACAGTTTCCATTACTGGATCCCCTGCCGCGAGCCGGAAAAAGTGACCGCTTTCCTCCTTTCACGGCAGGTAGACGTCAGCAACGGAAAAATGTTTTCGCTGACGGCCGACGATCAATATATCCGCGTGGCCCTCGGCGGCGCGTACGACGCGCCCGAACTGCCGGAAGCCCTGCGCATGATCGCCGAACTGACCTGATTCAGTCCATCTCCTCGATCCGTTTCAACAACCCGTCTTTCAACCGCGTGAGGAAAGACGCCATCTCCTTTTTGCGCATGCGGATGTCGCGGAAATTGCTGTACACATTCCCGAAATCCACGTCCAGCGAGTTTTCCAGCCATTCAAACACCTGTTTGATATCGGCTTCGCCGTTATTGAAACTGCCGTTGAGGTGAAGGGCGTACCCCAGTTCCACGAGGTCGGTTTTGGATTCCGTCCACCGCAGCCGTGGCTTGTACTGGAGGTTCCGGGGCAGGGCGTAGAGGTTTTCCAACCGCGTGATCAGGTATTTGCTGACCCCTTCCAGCGCGATCAGCTCCGCCAGCTTGAAAGAGGTGACGGTGCAGAAACGCGTGTCCAGCATACCGTCGAGGTCAACGGGATATTCGTTGTTGTAGGTGCTGTTGCGCAGGAAATATTGTTCGTCCCGCTCCGTGGCGCCGCCGCGGAAATAGAGGAACAGCGCGTTATGGACTTCAAAAAACATCGTGATGCGCTGCAGTTCCTGGTCGAGGAACTTGTGGTAATCGTCGCGGATGGTCTTGGGCCTGTCGGCCTCGATCCGGAAGAGTTGTGCGTAATAGATTTTTTTGGCGAGGATATGCGGCTGGATGTGTTTGAAGAAAAATATTTCATCGATAGTGCTGTCGAAATGCTGCGGCACGAGGTGTTTGAGCTGGGTTACGGAATCGTCGGCCAATTGCGCGCCGGTTTTGAAACGCTCGAGGAGATTGGGAACTTGGGCTTCCATAGCCATGAGATCTCCTTCCAATTTTGACAGGATTTGCCTGAAATCGGTTTTCATATGCATGTTGTTTTCCGGATAAGTAATGGGTTAGTGATCGGCGCTGGTACGCATCTGCGATTCATAATCGTTGAGCCTGTCGAGGATTTTCCCGATCCATTGTTTGCAGGCGGTGACGGTGGACAGGCTCGGGTTCTGGTACTTCACGCGAAACGCGTCTTCCGCTATGGTATCGGCTTTGCGGAGATGCAGCATGTCGGCCAGGGAAACGAACACCTGTTGCAGCGACGCGGTTTTCACCAGGCCTTCTTCCAGGTATACCCGGGCCATGAGCGCGGCCTGGGGCACGGTGAGGCGGGTGGTCCACGGCGCGCCGTCGGCGTTGCGCGCAACCGGCGCCATGAGGTGGCGGATGAAGATGCGCTCTTCTTCGAGCCAAACGATCAGCTGGTCGCGGATGGGGAAAGATCCCGGGCGGAGGCCTTTTTGCCTGTCGGCCGGCGGAATGCGCTTCACTTCGCGGAGGCACCAGGCGAGCACGCGCATCCGTTCGCGGAAGCTGCGGTACTTTAACATCTCCCGGCGCACGGATTCCACGCAGAACACGAAATAGCCTGCGGCATTGAAGTTGAGGTCTACCAACAGGTGGTGCACGTCAATCATCGCCCTGTCTGCCGTGGTGCTGCCCGGGTAGGTGAAAAAGAGGAGCCGGGTGAGGAGGTCGCGGAGGAAGAAAATTTCGCCGAAGGTGATGCGTTCTTCCGGGCGTTCGAGGAAATTCCAGACCGGCTCGAGCATGAGGCGGCGGAAGGGCGCATCGATGTTGAGGCGCCCCATCCCCCGTTCGGCCTGCAACATTCGCGGGAGCAGAATGGAACGGGCAGACCGGGCGTAGGCGTGAGGAAGGAGGAGATCGGGCGCGAGATCATCGCGGAAATGCTGTTCGAGGCCGGTCATGACCTGGAGCAACTGCTGCGTGGCGGCGGCGTAATGCCGGGTGAAGCCCTGCGTGCCGGGCGTGTCTTCATAACTCCGCAAAACATCGAGCAGGCGGGCGATGGTGCGCTGCCAATACCTGACGGCGGCCATGCGCCGGGAATTGCCGGCGGGGAGGTCAGACAGGCGGAGGAGCAGCGCGGTGACGCGGTTTTTCTCGGATTGCAACTGCTCCAGGCATTGCGGGACTTCCCCGATCATTTCGGTGAGCGCCTGTGGGCAAAGTTGCACGGTTACGATGTGGTTGAGCAAAGTCATTGGCTTACTAAAAAAAGGTGAAGCTGGAATATCGAACGGCCGGCGCGCGATTACACAAACATATTTGTGAGACTGATTGGACCGGTGAGCGATTCGGATCATTGCGACACGAAAATGGTGAAACAATGCGGACCGCTTTCACAGGTGGGAAATATTTTCTCATGTCTGCCGGCTGAGGGGTTAACCGGGGCGAACGCACGAACATTAAGAGTTCCAGGTGGTAAAAAGATTATGCATGAAATGTTTTTCTTCCTTGATCCACTGCAGGAGCTGATCCCGGATGGAGCCTTTGCCGGGGTACAGCGCATACTCGTTGGAGGGCAGGTAGCGTAATTCCTTTTCGTACCAGGACAGGAGGCCTTTTTTTCCTGCAGGGTGCGGAGGCCAACGGCTCTTCTGCGGAGCACTGCGGCGGCATGGCGGAGCAGTTCGGGGCAGTTGAAGTTATGGGCGAAGAGGATGAACAGCGTTCGTTCTTCGGGGTCCATGTAGTAATGATGGTCGGGCTCGCGGAGGTCGCGCATGAGGCGGCGGAAGTATTGTGCGGTGCCGAAGGTGGGTTGTGCGCCATCGCGGCGCAAGGGCGCGAAGATGATCTCCATGAGCCGCGGATCGGCGCCACGGTCCAGCAGTTCCGCTTCCGTTTCCCGCATGCGGGATTCCTGCATGGCGAGGATGTGTTGGGCGTAGGGCCCGGGGAGGAAGAGATCTTTGGCGAGATGTTCGGGGAAATATTGCTCGAGGGCCATGATGAGTTCCATGAAGAGCGTGGTCGCTTCCCGGTAAAACGCCTGCAGCGCGGGGCCGGCCTGTAGCTCGAATAGATGGAGCACATCCGTGATGGCGACGAATTGCAGCTGGTACCTGCGGACCGCCTGTGCGGATTCCGCGGAATCGGGCTGGCTTTCGATCTCCAGCATTTGCGCCGTCATCCGGAGCTTCGCCGCGCGAAGCGCCGCGAGCAGGCCCGGTACGTCTGCGGGATGGGAAGATAGTTGCGCCGGCATCAACCGGGCATATACTAACTGATTTACGCTGTCCATGATTGATAACTTTAATTGGCTGCGATGGGGTTCTCTCAGGCTAATACAATATGTAATTAAAGATGGCCGATGTTCCCGAAAGGGTGAATTAACAACTGTAGATTTTGATGGCCGGAAACATGCCCTGTTAACAAATCCCCGCGCTTCCGCGGCCTGTTTGCGGTGTAAAATTTCCATCCATTAACAAACGAAAAAAATATTCCGGTTTTTTCTTTCCGACGTTCACCCCACATACCTCAAAACTGTATCTATATATTCGGATGGAAAATGAAAATCACATACGCATCCTGCTCAACAAAGAGTTATTCGGAACGATTACTCCCGAAGAGCAGCAAGCGTTGGATGATTTACTGGCTACCAGCGCAAAGGCGCGCGCCATCAGGAGCGAGATGCGGGACCCGGAACGGTATGGCGGGCAGTCGGTTTTTCCGGCGAAGGAATTGGAAGCGGATTATTTCGCCGTGTTGCAACGGCATCGCCGCCGCCGCATGCAGCGGATATGGAACTGGTGGATCGGCGCCGGGCTTACGGCAGGGGCCGCCATCACCGCCCTGCTCATCTGGCCGCGCGATCCTGCACCCGAACCTCCCCAGGCCGTGATCCCTGCTGAAATACAGGAAATCACCCTGCAGTTCGCGAACGGTGAAACGCTCGCTTTCCGGGATGGCGGCCAGCAACGCTACCGCGTGCAATCCACCGGCATCGTTTTCGAAAACGGCACACTGCACTTCGAAAGCGGCACCACGGGCGCCCCGGGATGGAACAGCCTCAACGTTCCCCCCGGCCAGGAAACCCGCCTCCAGCTGGAAGACGGTACAGCAATAGTCCTGAACAGCGCATCGAAGATCCAGTTCCCCTTCCACTTCGGCTCCGGCATCCGTGAAGTGTACCTGGAAGGCGAAGGTTACTTCCGCATCGCGCCCGCCGGTAACCGGCCATTCGTCGTCCACGCCGGCCAGGCAGACATCCGGACGAAAGCAGGCATATGTAACATCAACGCATATACGCCAACAAACGTATCTGCCCAGATCGTGAACGGCATGATGGAAATGGAAGCCGGAGGCGTAAAGGTACCTGTCTCCGCCGGAGAAGAAGCCACCGCCGCCACCGGGAAAACGCTCACCGCCGCACGGATGCAGGACCAGTACAGCCTTTCCTGGCTGAAAGGGGAACAGTTTTTCAGGGATTTGCCCGCCGCAGATGTAAGAGATGTCATCGCCCGGTGGTTCAATACCACGTTATACATCGATTCGCGGGAAGCGGAAAAAAATTATTAAATGGAAGGATTTATCGCAACCAAACGCTTTCCGAATTTGTTGATAACATGAACGCGCAAAACGAAGTGGAGTTTTACTGGAAAAACGGTTTGCTTCACTGCAAATAAAAAAGACTCAAAATAGTTGTGTAGATAAATGATAGCGTCCTCCAAAAGGAGCTTAGACTTTCAAAAAACCGCTCCCGTAAGAGCGGTTTTTTGATCCAGCCAGCAGAAAACATGTGTAGATAAATTGATAGCGTCCTCCTAAACCGAGGCAAACAAGAAAAACCGCTCCAACTGGGGCGGTTTTTTCATGCTGTTAAAGCTGGGGAAGAAAGGTTAAATGTTCGTTCCGCCGTCTACCGTAAATCCGGCACCGGTAATAAATCGACTGTCTGGCCCGGCGAGGAAAGCCACCATCGCAGCGATATCTTCCGGTTTTCCGTAAGTCCCGAGCGCCGTGATAGAACGCTGATAATCGGACCCCGGGCCGTCGGCCGGGTTCATATCCGTATCGATGGGGCCGGGATGGACGATGTTCACATTGATCTTCTTCGGGCCCAGTTCCCGCGCCAAAGCCTTGGTGAGCCCAGTGATGGCGGCTTTGCTCGTGGAATACAGCGCGCATCCGCCGAAGGTGATCCGGTCTACCAGGCAGGTGCCGATATTGACGATGCGCCCACCGTGCTGCATGTGCTGCACCGCTACGCGGGATGCGGCGAATACGGCGCGGACGTTCACCGCCATGGTTTCGTCGAAATCTTCGAGGGAGCATTCTTCCAGGGGTTTGATGTTGCCGATGCCCGCATTGTTGACGAGCACATCGAGCCGGCCGAAATGTGCCGCCGCCTGGTTCACCGCCGCTTCCACGGCATGCGGGTCTTTGCTGTCGGCCGCAATGGCGAGAGCTTCCACGCCGAGGGCTTTCACTTCCGCTACCAATATTTCCGCTTTTTCTTTGGATGATTGATACGTAAACGCCACATTGGCGCCTTCCTGCGCGAGCTTTTTCACGATGGCCGCGCCAATGCCCCGGCTGCCGCCGGTTACGAATGCTGATTGCTGATGTAGATTTTTCATACAGCAAAACTATTTCAAACACTTTACCTTTGCAGGTACTGACGCGATTGTCAAGTACTAACATTAAAGTAAGTATGCGTAAAGCCAACTCTACGAATAGCATCAACGAAACCCGGCTCCATCTGCTCTGCGGCATGTCTCACGCCCTGTCCGTCATCGGCGGCCGCTGGAAAGCATCGATCCTTTTCAGTCTTACCGACGGCTGCAAGCGGTACAGCGAATTGCGGAAAGACATTCCCGGTGTTTCGGAAAGGATGCTCGTGGCGCAGCTCCGCGAACTGGAGGCCGATGGACTGGTAGCGCGTACCGTATTCCCGGAAGTGCCGCCGCGTGTGGAGTATGCGTTGACGGACTTCGGCCGGTCTACCCAGCCGATGTTGCGGGAGATTTCCGCCTGGGGAGCGAAGCACCGGAAAAGCTGACCGGATATTTTTTCAGATATTTTTTGGAATTGTAACGGAATCCCCTACCTTTGCAATCCCAAACGGGAAATGCCGCGTTGGTCAATCGGCTAAGACGCCTCCCTTTCACGGAGGAATGACGGGTTCGACTCCCGTACGCGGTACGAACAAAAGAGATGGTCTAATCAGCCGTCTCTTTTATTTTTTGCACCTTTCCTCTCTCCTCCTTCAAAATCCTTTCAAGTTCAACTTCACTCGGTAGATTGATAAGATACTTTGACACGAATAATTTGTGTGTCAAACCCGCTGTCGCATACCTTACCAATGCTTCATTCTTTCCAGAACAAAGTATGATACCAATAGGCGGATTATCTCCGGAAACGGACTCGTTCTCTCTGTAATAATTTAGATACACGTTCATCTGGCCTGCATCAGCATGTGAAAAATCGCCCAGCTTCAAATCTACCAACACATGACATTTCAGGATACGATGATAAAAAACGAGGTCTATTCGATAGTGCGTATTATCAAAAGTGATGCGTTTTTGCCTTGCTTCAAAACAAAAGCCCTTTCCAAGTTCTAATAGAAATGATTGCAAATGATCAATAATTGCTGCCTCCAGATCACATTCGGTATATTGCGCTTTATCTTCTAACTGAAGAAACTCAAGCAGATAGGGATCCCGAAAAAACTGTTCCGGCACCAGCGCATCAACACTTGTCCGTTCGCAACGAATCTCCCTATGATCGCTCAAACCTGTTCTTTCGAATAAAAGGCTGCTCATTGCACGTTGTAATGCTCGTACAGACCAGCTGTTCCTAAGAATTTCGGCTTCGTAAAAGAAACGACTGGCATCAGAATTGGCCTTAAACAATTCAATAAAATGAGAAAAGGATAGCCGATCCAATAAGTCCCCTGCGGGATGGCAAATTGCTGGTGGCTTGCATGCCGGAGAATCTACAACTATTTGACATCCAATATTTTCAAATTCAACAGACACTGTCTGATGAATCTGTGGATAAAGCAAATAGAACTGTCTGAACAATCTCAGGTTAGTTGCAGACATTCCTTTAATGCCGGCTACCTTTAAATTTTGAGACAACCGCTCAAATAAATGTTGGCCATATGCTGCCCTATCCTCTCCATCCTGCTCATACTCAACTATATAGTAGCCTATTATCCAATTCCTTATAGTATACGCGGCATTTACCTGCTTATATACTTTATTGAGAAAGTAAGTATTCGTTTCATGTATTTTTCCAGCTAGCAGTTGAAGATTTGTAATCATCTAAAGTGAATTTTTCGGGAGGTTAACAATCGCTAATTATCAAATTTTCCTGCATGAAACAGTTAAACTCGTGTTATTAGAAAAAAGGGTGAGGGGTCCTCAAAAAATCCATGCTCGCACATTTTCCAACGGAAGAAGAATTTGTAAAATATACGTACGAATAGGTCACAACGGACAAATAGTAACAAACACATTGCGAATAGCCAACCAGATTTGTATTTTAGGGATTATGATAATATCGTCCCGCCTGTTGCTTTCAGTTATACTCCTGTTTTCCACTGCCGCCTCTTATGGTCAGCACACCGATAAAGGTTTGAAAGACTTTTACGCCAACTACTTCCCCATCGGCGTAGCCATCACGCCCCGCCATTTGCAGGATTCCGCCACCAGCGCTTTCATCGTCAGGCATTTCAATAGCCTTACCGCGGAGAACGTGATGAAAATGGAGCCCATCCACCCGGAAGAAAACCGCTACAACTGGGGCGGCGCCGATGCCATCGTTCAATTTGCCACGGAAAACGGACTGAAAGTAAGGGGCCACACCCTCTGCTGGCACAACCAGGCACCCAAATGGATGTTTTACGACGCAAACGGCAAACTGGTGAGCAAAGACGTGCTGCTCGACAGACTGCGCAAACACATCTACGATGTGGTAGGCCGTTACAAAGGGAAAATCTATGCCTGGGATGTCGTCAATGAAGCCATCTCGGACCAGCCCGGTGAATTTCTCCGCAATTCGCTATGGTACCAGATCTGCGGGGAAGATTTTATTGCAGCGGCATTCCGGTACGCGCACGAAGCCGACCCGGACGCCGTTTTGTTCTATAATGATTATGGCACAGAATTTCCGGGAAAAAGGGACAAGGTCTACCGCTTACTAAAAACCCTGCTCGATGCAAACGTACCGGTGCATGCGGTTGGTTTGCAAGGCCATTGGTCCATCAACGACCCAACAAAGGAATTACTGGTGGCTGCCATCGAGAAATATGCATCGCTGGGGATTAAAATGCAGGTTACGGAGCTGGACGTATCCGTTTACACCAACAATAACATGCCGGAACAACGCAGTTTTACGGCTGAACAAGACCAGCTGCAGCAACAGCAATACGCCATGCTTTTCGAGACGTTCAGGAAATACCGCGACAAAATTACCGGCATTACTTTCTGGAATGTTTCAGACCGCTTTAGCTGGCTGGATAATTTTCCCGTGAGGGGCCGGAAAAACTATCCGTTACTGTTCGATGCAAACCTTCAGCCCAAAAAATCCTTCTGGAAAGTGATCGATTTTTAAGCGGTCCTTCAAATATCGCCTATTTCTTTTTCGACGGCCCTACCCGCTTCGACGATTTAGCCTGATCGTTATATGCCAGGCACAATTCAATCCAGAACACGAAATCCTTCCTGCTTTTATACCCTTCCGGTGCTACATAGCAATAGCCCGGTAACTCCTTCCCCTTCATGATCATGGGAAGAAATCCCGTCCTTTCCGATAACGCCTCCGTTTGATCAGGATCGAACCGGCACATGAGCCTGTCTTTCGACACATTGACGCACATTTTATCCCCGACCATAAAAGCCAAACCGCCAAACATCGGCTTCTCCGTCAATTCCAACACCTTTTTATCATACAAGTATTCCCTGACACGGTCTGCCAGGCTGAGATCATACGCCATGGTGATTCGTTTTATTTGCCTATCCCATCAACCCGATAACGAGCGACATGCTTAACATCAGCACGAGCTGATACCCATTATTTATCCAGGTCAGCTTGGCAGGTTTCAGCTCGAACGCATTATGCGTAGCCAGCGTGGTGGCTGAAAATGCCAGCCATGCCACGAACCCGGTCAACAGCGCAACACCGGCATTCTTCGTTCCGAAAACGATGCTGCCTGCATGTATCAAAATGGCCAGCGCAATTGCGGTGATGAAATTAGCAAATAAAGTAATGACGATCGGCCGCTTACCCGCTGCCTGGGACGCCGCTTCGCCGATACCGGTCAATTTTCTCCAGACCGGCCCGAATGCCGTTTTCCGATACCAGGTTTTTGCACAGATCATTCCGGCGACGGTCGCCAAAACAACAGCAAGCCAATTCACTTTAATGTCCATATAGTCAGGTTTTAAGTTTAATTTGCACTTGCGATTTGCAAGAACTAAAATAAATAAGTTCTTGCAAATTGCAATAACTATTTTCGTTTTTTTTATGGAAAAGAGCAGATCTGACTGTCCGATTAGCTGTGCGCTGGATATTTTCGGCGACAAGTGGTCTTTATTGATTATCAGGGACATTATGTTACGGGGGAAGGTTTCCTACAGTGAATTTCTGGGGTCGGAGGAAAAAATAGCCACCAACATCCTGGCCAACCGGCTGGGCGTGCTGGAGAAGGAAAACATCCTCGTCAAGGAAACATCGCCGGCTAACAAATCGAAGTTCCTTTACAGCCTGACCCAAAAAGGCGCCGATTTACTGCCGATCGTTATCGAGATCATGGATTGGGGAGCGAAATATAACGCCAATTCTCCCCGGCGCGAGCTTGGGAAAAAGATCCAGCAGAATAAAGCTGACGTGATCAGGGAATTGCGTGAGGAATTGAAGAAGAAGGTGAAGTGAAAGACATACTTACGGTAACTTGCTTAAACCGCGCGACCAGGTTTAATTCGATGTATATGCGCAACTTTCCCGCTATGCTGTACTTTCCAAAGATCATATTTCGCTTGCAGGCTCAACCAAAACTGCGCATCAACACCAAAACCTTTCTCTAAACGCAAAGCCATTTCCGCAGTAATTGCTGCGTTCTCATTTACTATTTCCGATAATGTTTTTCGACTTACTTCGAGCCCTTCAGCAGCTTTTGTTATCGTCAAATTCATTTCTTTCAGGATGTCTTCCCGCAATATTGCACCTGGATGACTTGGCTTCATTGCACGTTTCATAAATCAGCGGATTCATTAATGATAATCAGTATAGTCGACATCATAGATATTTTCATGCTCAAATCTGAATACGATACGATAGTTTCCGGTAATCGTTATCGACCAAAACCCTTTTAAGTCTCCCGACAAACTATGCAACTTATACCCCGGGATTTGCCGCAAGGGCTCGAGCGTCTTGATGGTATCCAAAACCGATAATACTCGTCTGATCTTGTCCACTTGCGCCGGCGGCAGTTTTGAAGGATCATTATTTTCCCACAACAACCGCAACTTCTTGTGCGCGATGGTCTGTATCATTTCAAAGTTACAATGTAACCCCAAAGGTTACAAATTAAATTTCACAAAAAGCAAAATCCGTCTTTGGGCCGCGACATGCGTTATAGTTAATGCTATTTATAAAGAGCGCATATCTTATGATGGGGTGAAGCACCGGGGAACAGCACGGCTCGATTCAATTTAACCAGCGATCCCAGATTGAATTTTTTTCAGTTTAATTCAATAATTTTATCAGCGATCTATAATAACCGCATTTTCCAACGCAGATGCTCCACATAGCAGGAATCATCATTTCCATCTTTCTTGCATTCCTACTTTTTGCCAAGAAAGGCAAATCCGCCGCCGATCCCGTGCTCGCCGCCTGGCTCGTCGTGATTTCGTTTCACCTGCTTTGCTATCACCTCCTCATCTCCGGCGCCTACACCGGATTTCCGTACCTCCTCGGCACCGAGATCCCCCTTCCGCTCGTGCATGGCCCATTCCTGTATTTGTACACAGCATTACTCACCGGGCAAACGCAACAACGCATCCCCTGGCCCATACATTTCCTCCCGGCCGCCATCGCCTATCTCCTGCTGTCGAAATTTTATTTACTGCCAATGGCAGACAAAATCGCGGTATACGAAAACCATGGAAAGGGATTCGAAACCATCACCGCCATCATCCGCTACCCCATCGTGCCTTCGGGAATTCTTTATGTGGTATTGTCGCTCATGATGCTGCGGAAACACCGGGTCAATATTTCGAAGCAATTCTCCTATTCCGAAAAAATCGACCTGAACTGGCTGGTCTACCTGGCCCTGGGCATGGCCGCCATCTGGCTGTCCATCATTTTCGGCGGCGATGTTTCCACCTTCATTTTGGTAGATCTCTTCGTTTTGTTCATCGGGTATTTCGGGATCAAACAGGTCGGAATATTTACCAACCGGCCGGAACCCGCCCTCCCGCAAACCCGCGAAACACCGCTTCCGGAAACCATCCTTCCTTCCGAGACCCCGAACCACAGCGCCGAAAAAACCAAATACCGGAAAACGGCCCTGGGAGATGACATGTTGTCAAAAATCCACCAGCAACTCACCGGGCTCATGGAGTCGGAAAAACTTTTCACCGATCCGGAATTGAACCTGGACGACCTCGCCGCCCGACTTTCCGTCAGCAGCAACGCCCTGTCGCAGGTCATCAATTCCCTCGAGCAAAGGAATTTTTACGACTACATCAACGACCTCCGCGTCCGGGAATTCAAACGGCTCGCCGTTCTGCCCGAAAACAGCCGTCTCACGTTGCTGTCGATCGCCTACGAAGCCGGGTTCAATTCCAAAACCTCCTTCAACCGGAACTTCAAAAAAGCCACCGGCATCTCCCCCCGCGAGTTTTGCCAGCAGGAAAAAATCCTTCCCGACCCAGAATAACCCTAGCAAAACGGCCCATTCGCCCCGGCGGCACCTCGAAAAGAGAGACCACCTTACCTTCTGGAACGTTCAATACCCGCAACCACGCTTCCTTTGCCGAAAAAACGCATGGCAAAAAAACTTTCCTGGGGACTAGTGGCGATCCTGTCGATTTTCATCGGGCTGTATCCCGGCCTGTTCCTCACCGGCAATCAAAAAGCCGGCATCCTTAACATCAAACCTGAATCTCTTTTTTCCAATCCTTTCTGGCTGATCAGCTTTTACACACACATCACCCTCGGCGGATTGGCCCTGTTGACCGGGTGGCTACAGTTCAGCCAAAAAGTCAGGGCCGCAAGCATTGTATTGCACCGCACCCTCGGCAAGATATACGTCATTTCCGTGCTGGTGAGCGCGGTGGCGGGGATCAATATTGCCTTTTACGCAACCGGCGGATGGCCCACCGCCCTGGGATTCATGAGCCTGGGCATTACCTGGTTTTACACCACGCTACAGGCTTACCGCTCCATCCGG
Organism: Chitinophaga caseinilytica; assembly: GCF_038396765.1. NCBI lineage: Bacteria > Pseudomonadati > Bacteroidota > Chitinophagia > Chitinophagales > Chitinophagaceae > Chitinophaga > Chitinophaga caseinilytica. The sequence goes on from NZ_CP150096.1 coordinate 256,068, forward strand.
CAGGGAAACATCCTGGCGCATGGGAACTGGATGATTTATAGCTACGCCTGTACTTTCGCGGCGGTCACCCTCAGACTCTGGATGCCGTTGCTGGTACCGCTGTTCGGGAGTTTCATGACGGCTTATACCGTTGTAGCGTGGTGGTGCTGGCTGCCCAATCTTGCCGTCGCCCATTTCCTGACCAGGCAGCCGAAATCCATGGTTAAAATTCGATAACTTCGTCCACCAACATTCTTTAACCCGTCAACGCCTACAACCATGGCAGTCTATTACATCAACAGTTACGACATCACCGATCCCGAACTGTTCAAAACCTACGGCCCGAAACTCCTCCCCATCCTCCGCAAATACGGCGCGGAAATCCTCGCGTCGGATACGGCAGGGATTGCGGTGGAAGGGAACCCCAGGCTCATGAACGCCGTGGTCAAATTCCCGTCCGAAGAAGCGGCCATGCAATGTTACAACGACCCGGAATACCAGCCCGTAAAGGCGATCAGGCAGCAGGCCACCGCCAATTGCACCATGGTTTTGGTGAAGGAATTCCAGCTACCGGCGAAATAATTGCAAAACTAACGGCATGAACTGGTCGATCCGAAAAGCCTCCCTGCAAGACATCCTCCCGCTGCGGCCGCTGTTCCTCCAGGAAAATAATTTCCAGATCAGGTACAACGCACGGCACGAACGCGGCTGGACGGATAGCTACCTCATTTCCACCGACGGCGGTGCCATCGGTTACGGCGCTGTGGCGGGCAAAAACGATCATGGCGACCGCGATAGCCTGTTCGAGTTTTACCTCATGCCGCCATTCCGGTACCTGGCTACGGAGATTTTCGCGGAACTGCTGCGGGTTTCGGGCGTTACTGAGATTACCTGTCAAACCAATGATCTGTTTTTTTCGTCGCTGTTCTACCGCTTTGCAAAGAACATCCGGGCGGAGGCTTTCCTTTTCAGCGATCAACACACCACTCATTTCAGGAAGGAAAACCGTGTGTTCCGGAAACGGGAGGCGGGCGAAGTGATGGATCGGTACGAAGAAAACCAAATGGGTGGTTATGTGGTGGTAGAGGACGGGAAACCCATTGCCACAGGAGATTTCTACCTGCATTACAACCCGCCGTTCGCGGACTTGTGGATGGAAGTGACAGAAAGTCACCGGCGCAAAGGGATCGGCAGTTTCCTGCTCCAGGAACTGAAAACCGCCTGCTACCTCGCCGGGCGCATCCCCGCGGCCAGGTGCAATATCGATAACGAAGCTTCCAAAGCCAGTTTACTGAAAGCGGGGCTGCAAGTGGCGGGATGTTTGGTGAGCGGAGACGTAAACGGGTGATGATTTTATTTCCCCTATTATTGAACGGCATCGGCGATGAGTTCCAAACCCTTTTCCGCGGCGGTTTTCGTAGCACCGAACACCACGATCGTATGCGCCATACCTGCAAATCGCACGGCGGAAACAGGCACGCCGGCCTGGTGCAACGCTGCGGCGTAGGCTTCGCCCTCATCGCGGAGCGGGTCGTATTCGGAAGTGATGACCAGCGCCGGCGGGAGATCGCGGAGATCGGGAGCGTCTAACGGAGATGCATATACGGAATAAGCGTCGGCCGGTTGGCGGAAGTACCGGGAACTGAAGTAATCCATCGCCACGCGGGAAAGGCCGTAGCCTTCGGCAAACTGATCGATGGACGGGAAATGCCGGACATTGGACAGGCGGGCGTTGAGGAGGATTTGCCGGTAAACGGGCAACTGCAGCTCGTCGCGGTTGCGCAACGCCAGCCCTGCAGCGAGGTTGCCCCCGGCACTGTCTCCCGCGATGGAAATCCGCCGGGGATCGAATTGGAACGCGGAGGCGTTGTTGTGCGCCCAGGCGAGGGCGGCCAGGGCATCGTCGAGGCCTGCGGGGAAAGGGTGTTCCGGCGCCCGGCGGTAATCAACGGCTATCACGGCGGCATTTGCGGCGAAGGCGATGTTTTTCAGGACGCGCAGGTAACTGGAGCTATCGGTCAGCAATCCGCCGCCGCCATGGAGATACACCACCGCGGGCAATACGCCGCAACCGGCCGGCCGCACGATCCGGAGGCCGAGCAGTTGGTTTTGGACCGGGATGTGGAGGTATCTGCAATCGAAATCCCCTTCGTAAAGGCGGGGCGCCATGAACCGGGTGGCAAGGTGCACCATCCCGCGCATAAGCGCCAGCGGCATGTTGGGGTTAAAGCTCCCTTGTCGCCGGAACTGCTTCAACAATTTGGGATCGGGAGGAAGGGAAGCCACGCCCTCGGGCCAGGTGCCCACGCGGAATGATGTTTCCATGATACGGGGTTAAATATGCGCACAAATGTACGCGAATCCGCCGCGTGGAACATACCGCACACCGTACGGCGTCAATTCTGCCGGATGAAATGTATTTTCTGCAACATGAATCGTATCAACCCGCCTCCCAACAAAAGAAAAATCCCGCTGCGAAAGCGGGATTCCGGCTAATTACAATACTATTTATCAAATTCAGGTTAGTGGGTTTAAATTTTATATCCGTATGCCGGATGCAAGGCTCCGTCACCCGGATCCCGGTCTGAAATCCGGATTTCGAAGGATGAACGAAACCTTTTCGCGCCACGACAGGACATTCCATCCCCATCGCGTTTGCGCCGGTTCGTGTTTTATTAATATTTCGTCAATTTGATTGTCTGTCCACCAGGATATCCTGATGGATAGCGTTATCGAGCATAACACTTGCCGCTATGGGCGTGCGGATATGCTTATCATACAATAAAGTCTTCCGAAAATTACTGAATTTATCCGGTGCGGGTAACATTATTTTAGCGGATACGCACCCAAAGTTGACAAAACACCCTTTTTAAGGTTCGTCCGTATATCTTTATGATACCTCCGTGCCCGGCGCGGAGCCAATCTTCCCGTATGAAAAAACTGCTTTTCCTGTTCGCGGCCCTCGCTTTCGGCCCATCCGTTTCGGCACAGAAAACCATCGGTATTTCCTGCATCGGCGACAGTATCATGTTTGGCAACGGCCTCCCCAGCCGGGAGCGCAACAATTTTCCCGCGCAACTGCAAAATATGCTGGGGAAAGGGTATGTGGTTACGATGGACGATGATCCCGGCAAACTGGCCGCACAACTGCAAAACATGTTGGGAAAAGGGTATGTGGTAAAGGTGGATAAGAATTCCCGCGTACCAGACATCGCCGTGATCTGCTTCGCGGACGAAAAACGGATAGACAGTGCGGTATTGGCCAGCAAGGCGAAACGCATCATCATCGCCCTGCCGCCTGTTCTCCCCGGCAGCGACCTGGAGGATCGGGAGCGGCGGATGTCGGCCATTCGCGCGCGGGCGGCGGAACGGATGTGCGAGATCGTGGACCTGGCGCCGGTTGTATCGGCGAAGTCCGAAAATTTCCAGGACCCGGCGCATCTTTCGTCGCTGGGCGCAACGGAGATCGCGCGACGGCTGTATGAAGCCGTGCAATTCCGCGCCGCAGCGCCATTCGATATCGTTCGTCGTTTGGGAGCACAAGCCGGCGTGTCGTTTTTCGGGTTCAGGACTTTCGATGTTTCGGGAGATAACAATCATATTACGGTTATAAGTCCGCATCAGCCGGCGAAAGGGCTCCCCTGGGCGCAGGTTTCCGGTGAAAAATCAGACAGTATCACCCTATTGGGATTGCTGGAACGGGGCGTCCATGTCGTGATCTCCGCCAATACCACACCCGAATCGCAATTGCAAAAGGCAGGACTGGCGACCCGACCCGCGATTGCATCCAACAACAGCTGGACATACGACGGGCAACCACTTGTGCAATTTAATGAGCGGCCGCTGCCGGCGATTTTGCGCGCCCTTGGGCTGCAACCCAATTTTGCGGCCATCGCGGCGCCGGGCAGTGAATACCGTTCGGGCGCAGGATGGTATCCGGGGAAAGATTGGTGGGCGCAACACGCGAACATCGACAGCCTGCTGCGCGCCCCCGGCCAGCTGGACATCGTTTTCCTGGGGAATTCCATTACACAGGGAACGGGCGGCCACCGGACTACCACCACATACAAACCCGGTTTTCCCGCATTCGATTCCGCGTTCGGGATGTACCGATGGGAATCTGCAGGCATCAGCGGCGACCGTACCCAAAACGTGCTTTGGCGCCTTCAAAACGGTGCGTACCGCGAAGCCGCGCCGCGGCTCATCGTGCTGACGATCGGCGTCAACAACTTCCCCGACAACGATCCCGAAGAAGTGGCCGCGGGCATCAAAGAGATCGTGAACTGGATCGGGAAGAACATGCCGAAAACCAAACTGTTGCTGCTCGGCCCGCTTCCTGCAGGGAACCGGCCCGGCGAAATGCGCCGCGTCAAATTCGAAAAAACGCAGACGATCATCCAGGGGCTCGCGGTGCGGGGGCGTTACCTCCCGCTCGCCGGGGCTTTCATTCTCCCCGATGGTTCGCTCGATCCGAAATTATACAGCGGAGACGGGATCCATTTGCAGACAGCGGGGTACCAGGCCTGGGCGAAGGCGCTGAAACCCGTAGTGGATGAGATGTTGCGGTGATCAGGATAATTTGCTGTCATGCATTTGCATGTTCCCCCATTTAATTTCCGTTTTCCATAAATCTTTCTCCCATATAGATAAACACACCGTTCGCATAAGCCCGATTTTTGCGACCCAAAACAATGTGAACGGACCATGCAACTTAACTATCATGCAATATTCCTATCCCTGTTCGGCACAACCTTGCTGACGGGGCTTCCCCGCGCTTTCGCGCAAAATGTTCCCTCCGGCCCAACAGTGCGCGCGGTGATCGCAGACTCCTCGTCCCGGCAGGTACTGCCTTACGTAACGATCGGCGTGGTGAACGAACACGGCTCCCCCGTAGCCGCGGCGTATTCAAAAGAAAACGGCACTTTCAGCCTGCAGCTCCCGGGATCGGGGCACTTCCGCCTCGTGGTGTCTTCCGTAGGCCACCGCCCGCTCCACCTGCCCCTCAATGCCGCGCATGGCGCGCCTGCCCTGCCCGATACCCTCTGGCTCGCCACCAGCTCCCGCCAGCTGGGCGAAGTGCAGGTAGTGGCCCGGAAACAACTCATCGAACAGAAGCCGGGCATGCTCGTGTACAATGCCGGCAACGACATCGGCAACAAGGGCGGCACCGCGGCAGATGTGCTCCGCAAAGCCCCGGCCCTCAATGTAGACCCGCAGGGCAACGTCACCATGCGCGGCAGCGGCACCCTCCGGATTTTGGTAGACGGGAAATACTCCGGCCAGATGGCCCGTTCAGCCGCCGATGCGCTGAACATGATGCCGGCAGACATCATCCAGTCCGTCGAAATCGTCACCACCCCATCGGCCAAATACGATGCGGAAGGCGCCGCCGGTGTCATCAACATCATCACGATAAAAAACGGCAAAAGCTTCAGCGGCGCACTGGAAGTAACCGCCAGCAACTGGGAACAGGCCATCAATCCGCGCGTGTCTTTGTCGCGCGATAAATGGAACATGAGCTTCCACGGCCACTTCCACCGGCTGCAGGATAAATCGGCCGCCATCACCGAACGAACTTCGCTCAAAGACGGCGCGCCAACGCAAACCCTCTTCCAGGAAAAACGCCAGAACAACGTCATGCCCCACACATCGGGCGAACTGACCGTCGGGTTCACGCCGGATTCCGTCAGCGAGCTCAGCCTCAACGTAAACGCATGGCTGGGATCATGGCCCGACGGCAGCCGTCAAACCACCCGCATCCGCCTGCCGAATGGTACTTTCGCGGATGCCTATCTGCAGGACGCCCGTAAAAAAGAGCGTTTCCTAGGGGCAGACATTTCCCTCGGCTACAACCGCAAACTGAAACGCCCCGGACAGGAATTCACCGCCATGGCGCAGGTTTCCCCGACCGGCGGGAACTCGTCTTACGCCAGCACGCAATCTGCCGAAGACGGAAAATTCCGTTCCCGCGAGGAAAACTTCAGCAAGACCCGCAACACGGAATACACGCTGCAGGCGGATTACAGCCATCCGCTTTCCGCAGACGGCGCGTTCATGCTCGAAAGCGGCATCAAATCCATCTTCCGCGATGCCAATAATAATTACGACGTCTGGTACGCCGACGCACCGCCGCCCGCGGCGCTCGATTTCCTGGCCGACCGTTCCGATAAATTCAGCTATTCCCAAACCGTTCTGGCGGGATATGTGTTGATGAAAATGAAATTCAAACATGGATGGTACGCCGAAGCTGGCGCCCGCCTCGAGCATACCGGTATGGAAGGAAAAATGCGCGGCGGGAAAGACGCCTTCAGCAATACGCTCCTCAACTTCGTGCCTACCGCTACCCTTTCCAAAAAACTGACGGACGAGCAAACGCTCAGCCTGAGCTACGCCAAGCGCCTCACCCGTCCTTACATCTGGGACCTCAATCCCAACGCAGACGCCAGCGATCCCAGCAACATCGTGGTGGGCAACCCTTCGCTGCTGCCGGAGATCATGCACCAGGGAGAACTGTCGTACGGGTTTACGCCATCCTCCGGCCTCTTCCTCAACCTTGCTGCATTCTACAAACAAACCGATCAATCCATCTTCGACCTCACCACTACGAACGATAACGGCGTTGCTACCACGCAGAAGCAGAACCTGGCCGGCAACCGCCGCTACGGAATGAACTTCAGCAGCGCCTTTAGCATAACGCCCAAATGGAATATGAACGGGAACTTCAACCTCAACCGCCTCGATTACGAAAGCCGCGCGCTTTTCATCGTGAGCAAGGGTTGGGCTACGGACGTGAACGTGAACACGATGTACAAACTCCCCGGCAACGTGTCCCTACAGGCTTTCGGCGAATACTCCACCCGCCAGGTCACCTTCCAGGGCCACCGAACGCCGTGGTTCTTCTACAGCTTCTCCGCGAAAAAAGAATTGAAAGAAACGAAGATGACCGTTACCATTTCGGCCATCAATCCGTTCAATAACACCCTCAGCCAAACGGAAGTCATCAACACCGCGGCGTTCCGGTCCAGCGTGCTGAACAGGTATTACGACCAGTCGCTCAAGCTGACGCTCAACTGGGAATTCGGGTCGATGTTCGAACAGAAAGCGCGGAAAAAGATCAGTAACGACGATGTGCGGGAAAAGGGCGGAGAATAACCGCAACCTGTAAATAATAAAAAACGCCGTTGATGCATATTCAACGGCGTTTTCTTTTATCAGGCTTCGGCCTGCTGTGGCCGGTTTGCGGGTTTCTTTCGTTTCTGTTTCTTCTTCTTTCCCCACCAGATGATAAACCCCGTGATGGGCAAACTGGCGGCGATGAGCGCGCCAATGAAATAAATGATTTTGGAAGGGATGCCCCATATCAGGCCAACATGCAGGGAATAATTCAGCCGGCGGAGCTTGTCGCCGAGGTTGGCATCGTCGTAAGGCATTACATCCACCCCGGTACCGGCCAGTTTGGCGCCGGTATACTGATCGAAGTAATGGCCCTGGTAATAAGCGCCTTCCATATTGGTGTAAACGTAGATCGATGCGTCCTTTTCATCGTCTTCCGGGATGCCCATGAGCAACGCGGCGCTTTTGGGCGCGGAGTATTCGTTCACCGACCGGCGCCACACATCGTCTACCACCTGCCATTTGGGCAACACATGGGTGTTCGTGGTATCTGACGGCGGCTGATAATATTCGGGCATGGCCTTTCCGCCGGAGGCGAGCCAGTACGAAGGCTTTTGCACCCATCCGAGCCCCATGTACATGCCCGTGTAGGCCATGATGATCGTAACGGGAAGGGTATAAAAACCCAGCACGTTATGGAGATCGTAATTGACGCGTTTGATTTTTGCTTTCCAGTTGATGGAAAAGGCGTTCTTGATGTTGTGGCGGTTCCATTTCTTCGGCCACCATAGCACCAGGCCCGTCAACAACAGGAAGAAAAAGATGAGCGTACTGTACAGCACGATCTTCGTTCCCACTTCATGCGGCAGCCAGAGGTGAACGTGGCCCATTTCCACCCAGGTGATAAAATCGTGCTTGTGCACGATGCCATTCACTTTACCGGTATAGGGATTGACGTACACCACCGAATCGGAATGGAACGTTACTTCGGCGGCGTGCCCCGGCACGTGGTACTGGATGCCATGGACGTGCATCCCCGGCATGGCGGCCTCCGCAGCGGGGATCAGCACCGATGGCGGCAGTTGCTTCGCGCCGGCAGGCGCTTCGGCCCTCCGTTCGGGATAGGCCCAGTCGCGCAGCTCCCATTCAAATACCAGGATGGCCCCGGTAATGGAAACGATGAACACGATGGTGCCGGTCACGATACCTATCCACAGGTGGAACCAGGCGTTGAATTTGGAAAATGCTGATTTCATGGTCGTCGTACATATAAACGACGATTCCCGGCGGTTGCCGGGGAATCGTCCCAACCCGTTTCCAGGCGTGATTATTTCAGTTTGTCTAATCGCAGCAGGTAATCATATCCACCGGCGATTTCGAGGCCGGGCGTTACCGCATCCTTTTCAATATCGTATACCCAGATGTAATCTTTCCCGACTTTGGAATTCACCATGATATAGGCGTTATTCCCTTCCACGGTAATGGTTTGGAGCATTTCGCCCTTGTCCAGCGGCAGTTCGGTGAGCTTGCGGATGAGGGATCCTTTCGCCAGGTCTACCAGCGCATAGGCCATGATGTGTTCCGCGTCGGTACCATCGTCGGGCAGCGCCTTGTATTTCACGAGGGCGCGACCGTTGCCGATGCCATACATCGCCACACCGGAGCCGCCCAGCAGCTGGTCCAGGTTCACGAAGTAGGCGGGGTCGTATTCCGTCGTGCCTTTTTTAATGCAGTAAAGGGCGGATGACATGGTTGCCGACAGCCATCCCGGGTAAGCCAGCATGTAGTAATCGCCTTTGTTATCGACCGCCGTGGCAGACATCCACATGTTGCCGATCCCCGCGCCTACAGACCTTCCGTCTTCCAACTGCTTCACGAGCGTGAGCGTGGGAAAATCGAAAATGGCGACGATGGCTTTGGGATATGCGGGATCGGGCCAGTTGGCGGTATAGGCGAGTGTGAGGTAAAGTTTGCCGTCCACGAAGTCGAGGCTCCGGGCGCCGACGCCCGCATATCCGCCGGGGATCGGGTTTACCGGAAGCTCGGCGTTGCGGGTCGCCAGTGTGTTGGTATTCACCACGGAGCAGAGCAATTTGTTCCGGTCGCCATTGGTGCCCACGAGCACAAGCGTACTGTCGTTCGCGAAGCAGTAGCTCGATATGCCCGACTGGTAAGTAAACGGCACCTGGCGCACGGTGGTGAGCTGGTTATCCTTGAAGGAGAATTTCGACAGTTTGCTATTGTCTGAGCTGGTGCTGGGGTAATAGTAAAACCCGTCTTTGGCGATGATCCCGTAATCCGCTTTGGACGTCACTTCCACCCCGTTCCCTTTCAAACTCACGGCACCTTTCAGCAGCGATTCCGCGCCTACCATGTATTGCGTGGTGTTGGGCCAGGAGCCGAGCTGGATCCAGATGGCGAAGTTTTCGGAACCGTTGCCGGGACCGATGGAGATTTTGTCGTCGTATTTCACACAGGCGCCGAGCGATGCCATCCCCAGTACGAGGGCGGCGGTACGGCTCCATTTTGCTATTGCATGTTGCATATCGGAAAGAAGGTAAGGTTAGTGAATGAAGTAGCGCAGTTTCACGAAGAAGGAACGGCCGGGCTTCTGGAGGCGCCAGTTGTCGTACGCGCGCTGATCCGTGAAGTTGCGGCATTCCGCGGTGATGTTGTACCGCCCGTTTTGCAGGGAGTACGTGAGCCCGAGGTTTTGGATATATTGGTTCGGCACTTTTTCGTTGGAAACGGCGAAGTCTTCCCAGGTCAGGTAAAACCAGTGAACGTATTGCAGGTCCCAATTCAGCTGGATGCGTGTTCCCTTGCCGAGCAGGCCGTTTTTACCGATACTGGCCAGCGCGTTGCCGAAGAGCCAGGGCTGGTTCGGGATTTTGTTGCGGTAGGACGCTTCTTCCGTTTCGTCTTTCCCTTCGCCGCGTTTCGTATTGTTGATGGAATGCTGGTAAGTGGCGTTGAGGGTGAGATGGAAGAGATCGCGGTAATCGTACTGCACTTCCGCTTCCCCGCCGGTCACCCGCACTTTGGAAGTGTTTTCGTAGCGGATCACCTGGGAGTTGGACTGGTAGGTTTTCGGGAAAATGAAATCCACCGCATCGCGGAAGAATCCGCCGCCTTCCGCGTAAAAGCGGCTGTTGCCGCGCTGGGTGCCGTAATAGGCGCCGAGGTTCACGTTGTGGCTCGATTCGGGTTTGAGCAGCGGATTGGCGATCTGATCGTACCCGTTGCCGAATATTTCGCTTACTTCAGGAAGGCGGTAGGCTTTTTCGTAGGATGCTTTCACGCCGAAGTCGGGCATGATCTTGTACCGCGAAGCCACGCCGTAACCGAAAAAGCTTTTGGAATCGTTGCCGGAAATGTATTCGCCGCTGCCGGTGAGGATGGCTGCTTGGGTAAGCTGCATGCCGTAGAACTTGCCGAAGAAGGTGTTGGTCCACCGGGCGTTCAGCAGGTTTTGCTGGTAACCGAAGCCAACGATGTGCTTGGCGATCTTGCCGGGATTGTCGTCTTTATCGCTCACCAGCCCGTTGTATGTTTTGTTCGACATTTCATCGAACGTATAGTTCAGGTTGAAGGAATGCTCCGGGCTCAGGGTGTAGCTGAAATTGGCGCGGGCATAGTTGCGGGGGCGGCTCACATGCGTCAGTACCTTGACGTTGCTCATTTCCGCTGCGTTGAGCGGCACGCGGGAGCCGTCCCAGAAGTAGCGGTAGCCGGTGGTGTCGGTCACCAGGTATTTGTCTTGCGTGTGCGACGCGAAGATGTTCAGGTCGAGCCCTTCGGTGAAGAGGTTGTTCTTTTTATAGCGCAGGGTGGCGTTGAACGCGTCGCCGTTCTGGAGCGCGGCGCCGTACACGCGGTTCTGGTTGGAGCCGGTCTGGATTTCGCGGTCGGTATTGGAATAGCCGGCGCCGAGGAAAAACACGTCGGCCCATTTCTTTTGCACCACGCCGATCTCGCCCTGTACCATGGTGGAGCGGTATTGGTCGTGGAATCGGCGGACGTCGCGCAGTTCGTATTCCTGTTTTTCGTCGTTGAACAGTTCGATGGCTTTCATCTTGTAATCGTTGTCGGAATAGTTGAGGAAAGCGCTCACCCGGCCCACGATCCCTGTTTTCCCGGTTACCTGTCCGGTAACGGCGGCGCGGTGGGTGTTGAAGGAACCGAAGCTGTAGGAGGCGTCGAGGTAATTTTTGATGTTTTGGTTGGTGACGAGGTTGACGGCGCCGCCGAGGGCGTCTGCGCCGAGGGAAACGGGCAGCACGCCTTTATATATTTCCACTCTTTCGGCGAGGTTCACGGGGATGTTGTTGAGCGTCATGGCGCTGCCCATTACTTCCAGGGGGATGCCGTCGATGAAATAGCGGACGGCGCGGCCGGAAAGGCCGTTGATGGAAAACTGGAAATCGGACCCTGTACCGCCGGACTCCCGGATTTTCACGCCGGTGGTGCGGTTGAGGATGGTGTTCATATCGGCGGAAGAGTTGGCGAAGCGGCGGGTATCGATGGCGTTCACTGCGAACCCGCTTTCCTTGAGCTGGCGGCTCTGGCCTTTCCCGGTAACGGTGACGCCTTCGCGGGTTTGGGTGGCTTCGGTGAGGGTGATATCGAGCTGGAGGTCGGAATTGCCGAGCTGGATGGCAAGCTCCTGGCGGGTGAAGCCGAGCATGTTCACGATGAGGGTGTATTTGCCGGGTTTCAGTCCGGGTATGCGGAAGCGCCCGTCGTTTTTCGTGTAGGCGCCGGCATGGGTGCCCTGGATGGTGACCGCCGCATCGGAAAGCGGCTGGCCGGAGGGCGACTTCACCTGGCCGGTGACGGCGGCGGTGGATTGCGCCCTGGCGGTGAGCGCCAGGCAGCTACATACGATCGGGATAATGAAAAGTCTGATAAGCTTGAACATTTGATTCGGTTCTTGATTCGACCGGCAAAGGTCGACCAAGGCGGGGGGCGCTTCATGTCGAAAAGGGAAAAATATTGATCCGATCCGGAAAACCGCTGTTTGAACATGGAATTCCTTTCCCGATCGGGCAGATCACGGAAACGGGTAACGGTATCGGGAAAACGGGCGGCATTCCCGCCGGTGTTGAATTTGAGCTGCCGCGATTAGGCCCGGCCAGCTGCCTTCCGTTGAATTTTCCCGATCGGGCGTGCCGGGCAGACCACGGAAACGGGAAACGGGTAACGGAAACGGGAAACGGGCGATATTCCCGCCGATGTTGAATTTGAGCTGCCGCGATTGCGCCCGGCCAGCGGCCTTCCGCTAAAGCGTGCGACGCAACGGCGGCCCAATAGCGAAAAAATGACCGGCTACACCCATAAAAAAACCCGCGACCTGGTAGCCGCGGGCAATCAATAATTTGTAATTCAATGAATTAGAATAATTTCTCCTGCGGAGGCGTCACGCCGGCGAGGCGAAGGTAAACGGTGGTTTGGCCGCGGTGGTGCGTCTGGTGCTCGAACGATTTGGCCATGGCGGCGCCGCGGGTCATCTCGAATTTATCGAACAGTTTGATTTTCTCGCCCGGCTGCACGGTCGTTTTGCGGATGTTGTCGATCACCCAGTCGTAGCTCGCCATGGTGAGCTTGATGACGTTGGCTTTCGATTTATCGGCCACTTTTTCGGATTCCCCGAAATTCACGGGACTTTGCACCCCCAGCGCGGCCGCTGTGAGGCCGTAATTGGCGTCTGTGATGTGCAGCATCTGTTCGGCGAACGAGCGCATTTCGGGAGTGGGTTTGAGACTGTAGCCGGATTCGGGCATGGCTTCCAGGTATTCGAGCGTATAGGCTTTGGCCCGCTCCCATTCCTTGGCGATGCCTTCTGTGGTGGATTGCGCTTGTGCGAAGCTGCCAGCGCCCAGGGCGATGGCGAGAACGGCCAGGATTCTTTTAATGAACGTCATGACGGATTTTTTTGGTGATTAAAAACGGGGGACCAGGGGATTATTGACAGTATCAAAGGTAATGAGGTATTTTCATTTGCCGTTGATCCACTTTTCAGGGATTTTCCGCTGCGCGATGCGTATTTTGACAAGGTTCACCACAATACTGAATCGATTTAGCAAACCGTTATGAAAAGGAACTGGCTCCTGATTTGCCTTGCAGGCATATTTTCCCTGCCGGCGCTCGACAGCTACGGGCAAAAGGGAAAATTCACGCAATACGTCAACACTTTCCTGGGCACCGAGCCCCTGAACGATTCCGCCATCGTAGGCTACCGGCTGCCGGACGGCTTGCGCTCCTGGGCAGGGCTCACCTTTCCCGGCAGCTCGCTCCCCAATGCCATGGTACAACTGAGCCCCATGACCGAATACGGTTCCGGCGCGGGGTACGAGTACGAAGACTCCCTCATCCTGGGATTCACTCACACCAATAAAGGCCACTGGAACCTTTGCCATGTTCCCGTGTTACCCTTTTCCGGGGAAGCACCGGGCAATGGGTCGCGCTTCTCGCACAAACGAGAATCCGCAGCGCCAGGGTTTTACCAGGTATATCTCGATGACTATAAAATAGATGTGCGCCTCACTTCCACCCTGCGCTGCGGGTTCCACCGGTATGTATACCCGCTTTCCACCGGCCGCCGCATCCTCTTCGATCTGGCCCGGGCCAATAACCGGGTGGGCGACTGGCAGATAGAACAGTCGGGCAGCCGCGCGCTGCAAGGTTTCCAGCAAACCGGCGAACGAATCTATCTTTACGCCGTGCTCAATACGCCGGTGGCGAAACTGGAGAAAACCGAAGAAGGGAAACGCAGCGGTCGCGCCATTGCAATATTGGAAAATGGGAAAGGCCCGGTGGAAATGAAGATCGGTTTCTCTTTCGTAAGCATTCAAAACGCAAAAGAAAATCTGGAAAAAGAGATCGGGGAACGATCGTTCGAAACGGTTCGCGCCGCCGCGAACACATCGTGGGAACAGCTGCTGTCGAAAGTGGAAGTGAAAGGCGGGACGGAAAAACAGCGGACGTTGTTCTACTCCAGTCTTTACCGCTCCTTCCTCTGGCCCGCGCTGCGCAGCGATGTGAACGGCGATTTCACGGGGGCCGACCGGCAGAAGGCGAATACCGGTTTCCGGTATTACACCGAACCGTCGCTCTGGGATACGTACCGGAACAAAGATGTGCTGCTGGGGCTGTTATCGCCCGATGTGGCGCTGGATGTGATCAAGTCGATGAAAGACGTCGGTGATAAAAAAGGCTTCATCCCCACGTTCTTCCACGGCGACCATGGCGCGTCTACCATCGCCGGGGCGTACCTCCGCGGGATCGACGGGTTCGATGTGAAGGGAACGTACGACATCCTCCTGAAAAACGCGAACCTGGAGCCCGGCGCGCGGCCGCATATTAAGGAATACATCGAAAAAGGGTTTATTTCCGATCCCGATATCGAAAAACCGCATGTGGAAACCAAAGCCAAAGCAGGTGTTTCCAAAACACTGGAATATTCGTACGACGATTATTCCCTTGCCCAGCTGGCCCGCGCGCTCGGCGATTCCGCCAACTACCGCACGCTCATGCAACGTTCGAAGAACTACCGCAACATGTTCGACCCTTCGACCCGGTTCATGCGCGGTCGACTGGCGAACGGCGACTGGATCACGCCTTTCGATCCGCAATATCCTTATTACGAATACATGTACCGCGAGGCGAACGCCTGGCAGGTATCGTTTTACGCACCGCACGACATGCCCGGCCTCATTCAGTTGTACGGCGGCGCGGCGGGTTTCGAATCGAAGCTGGACTCGCTGTTCACCGTGCCCTGGAACCCGCGCCACATCGCGCGGAACGTGGAATCGATGATCGGGCAGTACTGTCATGGCAACCAGCCCGACCATGAAGCGCCATTCGCTTATTATTTCATCGGCAAGCCGGAGAAATCGCAACGGATCATCGATACCATTCTCAATCACCTGTACGGCATCGGTGAATTCGGGAACGCGCTCTGCGGGATGGACGATGCCGGTGAAATGTCTGCTTGGTATGTGTTCTGCGCGGCGGGTCTGTATACTTTTTCCGCAACGGACCCAGCGTATCTCGTAACCGTTCCGCTGTTCGATGAAGTAAAATGGAAGGCGGCCAACGGCAAATGGCTGACGTTGCGCAAACAGGGCCGCAGCCGCAGCCTGAAAGGCGTTCGGGTGGATGGGGAACCGCTGGACGGGTGGTTTGTGCCGCACCGTTTGTTCAGGAACGGCGGGGAGGTTTTGGTGGAAACGAAGTAATGGGTGACTTTGAAGTTGAGTTACCGATCAGTGTTTATGAATTAACGGAAGATGAGTACAACGAATGGGAAACTGAGATTCGTGCGGATTGGGAAAACCACGGTACTTGAATCATTCACAACTCCGCTTCCATATAGATCGCGCCTTGCATGGGATTGAACCGGTAAGGCGCGATCCTTTTGAAGCCATGGGCTTCGTAGAGTTTGATGGCGGAGGTCATATCAGGCAGGGTATCCAGCCGAAGCTTTTGGTAGCCGAGGTCTTTGGCGGCCTGAAGGGCACGGAGGAGAAGGGTTTCGCCGAGTTTCATACCGCGGAACCCCGGGAGCACGTACATTCTCTTCAGTTCGGATTCCGTGCCGGATAATTTGCGGACGGCTACGCAGCCGATTACTTCGGAATTGCTGTAAGCAAGGATGAGCGCGCCTTCCGGAGGGCCGTACTGCTGATCGATGTCTTCCAGTTCTTTTTCGAACCCCTGGAATTGCAGATCGAAATCCAGCGAACGGGCGTAGGCGCGGAAGATGGCGCGGGCAGCTTCGTATTGCTGCGGCGTGGCGGCGATGAGGTAAGTGAAGTTCGTTTGCATGGCATTCCAAAACTAATTAATTTAGTTGCTTTTGTCAACTAAATTTGCGATCGCTTACAACTATCTTATTTTCAATAACATAACTTTTATATTTATCCAGTAAACTGTGTGTTTTCAGCAGTTATATTTCGTATATTCAGGATATGAATTGCCAATAAATCCCCCGTTATGCAACACCCCATCCTTATCGCAGCATGCTTCCTGTTCTGCGCCGTTTCGGCCAGCGCGCAAGACGCCGACCACAACGCGCTCCGCAATCACAATGCCGACTGGATCCAGGCGTATCCCGAAAAAGACACCACCGTCATCAAGCGAATTGTGGCAGACGACCTGGTGATGATCACTTCCAACGGAACGCGCCTGAGCAAGAAAGAACTCATCCGCAACGTGGCCAAACCCGCCACACCGATCACTTCCGCAACGATCGACAATGTAGACATCACCGTGAAGGGCAACATCGGGATCGTGGTGGCGCAGGTGGAATTTATTATGGTCGTTAATGGAAAAGAAACAACCGTCAAGAACAATTACATGGACATTTATGAGAAGCGCGACGGCCAATGGGTGGCCATTGCAGCGCATGTGACCCGGCTCGAAGGCAAGTGAATTTCTTCACCCTTTTTTTACCATCCATTGTCTTTTATTAGTTACACCAAAACATATCTCCATGCAAGCTTATCAAAACCTTGGCGGCACTTCGGCCGTGAAGGCCTATGAAATGGACGACCGGTATATCAACGTACATTTCAGTGACGGCACCGCCTATCATTACAATTACGTGGTACCCGGCGCAACCTATGTGGAAAGGATGAAATCCCTCGCCCGGCAGGGCCTCGGGCTGAATACGTTCATTAACCAGTTCGTGAAGGATAAATATGCGGCGCGGTTGAATTGATCGTTGCAGCATGAGATGGTTGTGTTAAAGGTTGCAGCCGTTTTCCAAACATAAACGATCGACAATCCAGCTGGGAGACGATCAGATTGGCGTGTTGAGGGTTACGGCCGCCACCGACACATCGCTTCCCTTCGCGGCGCTTACATGCAAACGGTAAGCCGCCGGGTTGAAAGGGATTTCCACTTTCATGACGGCGCCCTTGCCCAGGCGCTCTTTACGGACGGCTTTCCCTTCCCTGTTGAGCCGCACCAGCACCCATTCAAAAGTAACATCCCCGTCAACGGCGTATCGCCAGTTTCCGTGCTCCATGATGAGTGCACGGTACTCCAGCGTTTTGCCTTCGCTGGCGGTCACCGCCGGGCGCAGAATGTTGACGGGTGGCAGTGATTTTGACGGGAGGGTTGGATGCCAGATAGCGCGGAGCCGGTGCCAGTCGGGCTTATGACGCCCTTCCACATCCAGGAGCCCGTTGAAGGTGACGCGGTTCGTGGCTTCCTCGTCTTGCCAGGCCGCCACGAAAACGCCGGTTTCCTCCGGCCCCGCGGTCGCATACAACTGCACCGGCGTGGCACTGAGGAACCATGGCGCAGCAACGTCTTTCAGCTGAACCAGTCCCTCCCCGCCGGGAGGCAGCACCACGCCGAACGCCGCCGCCTGCGGGATTTCGTCGGTCAGGTACTGGAGCATGCCCGCCAGGTTCCCCTGAGCGTCTACGTCTATCGTAACCGGGCGGCCGGGATCGGTTTCGCGGATCCTTTGCACCAGGCCTCGCAGCCAGGCGGTATAAGCCTTTTGCTGATAGAGATAGGCCGGTTTCACGAACCGGTACTGCAATAATTTGAACGCCGTGTTCGCCAGGCTCCAGGCTTTGATTTCCGGATGATGCTTCATACGGCCGACTTCCGCCACGATCGCATCTGCCTTCTTCTGCATGGTTTCCGCATCCGCCAGGGCATCGCCGACCGGCGGCAACCAGAAGCCGTAATGCAGGCCTATTCCCGTTTCCGCCGCGGCCACCAGCACGTTCCGGTCGTATGCGCCCGGGCCGTAGCGTCGCACGGTATTGACCCCGACGGTCCGCATCTCCCTGAAATCGTTCACCACTTCGGCCCGCGTGAGCGTATGCAGATTGCGGAACCAGTTACCGCCTTTTTGATATTGCATGCCGCGCAAAGTGTCCGTCCACCGGGGGCGGGAAGCCATCTGAACAGGCGGTTGGATGAAATGTAGTTGCTTGAGAGGCGCTACGGCACCGGGTTTCCCGCGGGTCAACCGGAAAAAGTCGCCCCCATCCTGCAGCTGCCAATCGATTTGCGGAACATTAGCACCGGGCGGTACATTTTTATCGAAAGCCGAATTGAACACCACGAACGCCTGTACTTCGCGGAAGCTGCCGGTGATCGATTTCGCGGCGTCTTCCATCCATCTTTTCTGCCGCTCGCCGCGCAGCGATCCGCCTTCTGCCACCATCACCGGCAGGCCCGACCGGAAAATGGATTTCCGGCGGAAGGGCGCGTACAATTCCGCAAACGTGTAATCCTTTCCGTTAGCAGACAGCGTATCGTAGTTCAGCATCGTTACCCCGATCCAGTCTACATACCGCCGCCCTGGAAACCCCGGCTCCACCGCTTCGGGCTTCCAGGGATTCCACACCCACACGGCGTTGTAGGCACGCTCGGCCTGGAAGAGATCATGCACATGGCGCCAGGCGTTTTTCGCTTCCCCGGCCGTGTTCCCGCCTTCGGGCGACCATGGGTAGGCGGGATTGTCGGCCTCATGCGCGAACCGGATAAACACGGGCCGGTTCAACGCCCGCACCTGCCGCGCGAATTTTTTCACGTATCCGTCGAACACGCCTGCCGTGATGCGCGACATTACTTTCCGCTCCCTGGCGAGCTCCGGATCGTTGGCGGAAAAAGCAAACCCCGAGGCCCAGGGCTCCCAGGTGATCATCGGCGCCGATCCGTTCCTGTAAATTTCCTCCGCAAGCGGGAACGGCAGTTCCGACTGCGGCCCGTCGCCCCAGGGGATGTACAGGGAAACGATGTCGGCATGCGTAGCAAACTCCCGCTGGAAGCCTTCCCAACCTTCCCGCCGTGTGATCCCTCCAGGCTCCGAAGGCTGGAAAACGCCGGTGTAAAAGATAGGTTCCCGGGCCTGCGAACCCGGCTCGCCCGATAAATACGCCTGTTGCGTGCTGCCGAACAAGTACAGCGTGGAAATGGCCATCAGCAACATGATCGGGAAGGCGAACTGGCGCAAGCCCGCGTAGATGCCGTGCCGGAAGTTCCAGAAGTATTGCTTCAACGTACGGTAATACGAAAAACTGTTGCGCAGCACGCGGAACTGCGTCCGCATTTCCTGCACGTCCTTTTGCCGGCTGATGGCGATGTTGCAACTCATCACGAGGAAATTGATCCCGGCGATGCCGGCCATGATCCAGGTGTAAGGGTTCCAGTCGATATACAAACCATACACGATGGCCGTCAGTGAACATACGGCCACAATGATGTTAGGCAGGTTGAGTATCCAGTTGTCTTTTTCCTTATCGTCTTTCGGTGTGGGGATGTAAGGCACTTTTTTCCGGATGATCGTGTAAACGAGCCCCACGATATGCACCCACCAGGTGCCGATGAGCAACACGCCTCCCAGCACATGGTTCCCCCGTTCGCCGCGGCCCATCACCCATCGCTGCACGAAATGCCGGATCGCCAGGATGCTCACCAGGAACGGAAGTCCGGCGAGGGCAAACAGTACCAGGTCCATTTTGAACGGGATGATCCCCATCGACAAGGCCAACACCGGTACGATGAAATTCAATCCGAAAATCAGCCCGGATAAGTAATGCAAAGGCGCCGTCCCGTAATGGAGCCGTTGCGCCCAGGTGAATTTCCGGAACAGCTTCGGATAGGTGACGAACAACAATTCCAGGCTTCCGCGCGCCCATTTCAACTGTTGTTTGTAATAGGCCGACAAGGTAGACGGGACGCGCCCTTCCGTGAGCACGGCGGGCAGGTAGGCCGATTTCCAGCCTTTCGCGTGGAGCTGCATGGCCGTGTGCATATCTTCCGCCAAACCGGCCGCATGCCCGCCGATGGAATCCAGCGCCGCCCGCCGGAAGGTACAGTTGGCGCCGATAGCGAGCACCGTGCCGTAGCGGTTCATCGTCATCATCATCGGGCCGTAAAAATGGAACGTCTGCTGCGCCGCACCTTTGGCGATCAGGCTGTCGCCGAGATTATAATACGCCTGCACGATCTGCACATACCCGATATTTTCGTCGTTGAAGAAGGGAACGATGGGATCGAGGAGGTCGGGAGACGGAATATGGTCCGGGTCGAGGATGACGCAAAGCTCGCCCGTGGCGAATTGCAGCGCGTTGTTGATATTCCCGGCTTTCGCGTTGGTGCGGTGGTTGCGGGTTACATGCCGGACGCCCAGTTTGCGGCACACTTCCTTGAGATAGGGATCGTCGGCTTCGTCGCAGAGCCAGGAAGTATGCGGATAAGTAACGGCCTGCATGGCTTCGAGGGTTTGCACGATCATTTCGTAAGGTTCCCCCGGGCAGAAGGTCGTCAGGATATCCACTGAAAACTGCCGGTTACCGGGTTTGGGCTTCGGAACGGAAATGAAGAGATAGTGATACCATTCGTGCAATATCCGCAGACAGGCAAAAACCGTTGCGCTCACGAACATCCAGTACAGCACGGGGTGCCCGATGTGCGTGGGCCGAAGCAGGCAATACAGGAAAAAACACAAGCCCAGCGTGCCGATGGCGATCATCAGCCGCAGAGAGAGCATATCGCTCCGGGTGGGTTGTGGGGCTTGTTTCAGTTCACGCATGGTTTATTCTACTACATAAAAAGGCGTATTGGCGGTGGCGACGTGCCCTTCCCGGTCTGTGACCTGCACGAATATCCGGTAGGGCCCGCCGCGCCGGGGCGTCACAAAAGACAGCTCCAGTCCGTCTTCCGCACGAACGGTGGTGTCGATCATAATATCGGGTTTCTTTGGTCGCCCGGTGCCGTGATACCAGTTTTCCTGCGTCACTTTCCACGCCAGTGTGGCGATGGGCGCGCGATTGGCGGCATCGAGGAAGAGGCTGGCCGTTTGCCGGCTGCCGGGTGTGAGCAGGATGTTGTCGCGGGCGCCTTTGCCGCCGAGGAGCATATATTTTATCTGCGGCCAGGTGGTGTTGGCGGATTTTCGGCCCCAGGATTCGCGGAGCGCCGCTACGGCTTCGGTGGGCTGGCCGGATGTGGAGAAAAGGCTGAACCATGTGCCGGTGGCTTCGTCCCGGTATCCCCAGTAAAATGCGAGGGCGCCCAGGCAGCGGGGGTTTTGCAATGGCAGGTCGGTCACCATTTTGCGTAACTGTTCCGCTTTTTTGCTGCTCGTATTTTCGACGGGCGCTTGCCAGGCGGTGTATTCCGACTCCCAGGGTCCGTATGCGCCCCATTCCGCAACGAGGAACGGCCCGTTCCAGATGCGGGAAAACTGCTCCAGCCGTTCGCCCAGTTCATGCAGCCGCCCGAAGGTATTGAAAGAGATCACATCGAGCCCCGGCACGCATTGCCGGATCATCCAGATCTGCGCGATATTGAAATTGGGAAGCGTAGTGGTGACGGGATGGTCGGGATCGAGCTCGTGGATCGAGGCCAGGAGGCGGTTGTAGGTGGAATAGAACCCCCTGTGCCCGGGCCTCCACGTCATCACCGGCTCATTCCCCAAACACCACATGAGCAGCGCCGGATGATCGCGATAACGCAGCACGGCGGCGCGAACGCCCGCCTCCAGTGAATCGGTCTTGCGTTTGTCCCGGTAAAAAAACTTTTCATAAGGGCTCGAAGGAATGGGCAATCCTGCGATCACGGCGAGGCCCTGGCTTTGCGCTTCGTCGAGGAACGCGCGGAGGTTGGCGGTATCATACGTTCTGACCGTGTTGCCGCCGGCCGCGGCGAGCGAAGCGAGGTCTCCCCGGCCGGAGGCGCCCTGCACAAAAAACGGGCGCCCGTTGCGGTAGAGCGTATATTTCGCGCCATCCTGCCGGATATGCACCTTTCCCTTATTCCGCAACGGCTGCGCCAGCGGCCCGCCACCGTTCAGCAATGGCATACCCCAGGCCGCAACGGCCATCAGGGCGGCAAGCGCCCCCGTCCATGTCAAAATTCTCCGTATCTGCATCCGTCTGTTTGCGGAGGGAAAATTAGCGCATTGGGGGGCCTCAAAAGACTACTCATTCGAGTAATACGGCGGGTATACGACAGATGCCGTGTTACTCGTTTGAATATAGACCGGCGTTGTTCTTCTTCGGTGTTACGCCTTATGATATAGTACGGAGGGGGTTATGCGATGAAATGCATGGATTAACGGTTGACAAAAAATATCGCTTCATTGCCTGCATGCGGAAAAGAAAGAAGGTGTGAGGTATGAGTTTCGAAGTAGCATTGCGTTGTTATGCATTTCGCCAGTGCACATCCCAATCAAATAAAAACGATCTGAAATTCGCCACTGATCTGCATTTCATCACATAAAAAAAGGCGGCCCGAAAGCCGCCTCCCAGGTGGTTACACCTTGTAATATTGTTCCCAACCCTTGCGCGGCGGCGGGCCCACGAGGAGCGCATTGGCCGCTTTGTCGTTGGTGATGATTTTCTTTTCGCGGTCGAACTGGATCTTACGACCTGTCCACTGCGCCACCACGCCGAGGCAGAACACCTGGCTGAGCGGACCGGCGATTTCGAAGGGAGAACGGGTCTTTTCCTCGCCTTTGCAGGCCAGCAGGAAGTTGGCGTAGTGATTGGAAGGGCTCTTTGGCACTTCGGGCAGTTTGCCGGCCATCTCTTTCGCTTTTTCTTCAGGGATGATGGAAAGCGTAGACGCGTGCGAACCGCCTTTGAACGTCAGGTCTTTGCTGTAAATGATCTTGCCCGGATTAAGCTTGGCGGGTTTGATGGTGCCTGTGCTCGGGGGCGGAATGTTCGGATCGAGGCCGGAAACGCCGTAGCCGGCGGGGATCGGCGGAAGGTTGTCTACCCCGTCGTACCACATTACATCCACCGCAGGCATTTGTTTGCGGGCGGGGAATTTAAACGAAAGCGTGGTAGATGTGGGATAGAAGAAATTGTTGTGGCCCGTCAGCTTGATGGGATCTACTTCGTGGGGCAGGCCCAGGTCGAGGAACTGGTGGGCCGTATCGAGGATGTGCGCGCCCCAGTCGCCGAGGGCACCCATTCCGAAGTCGAACCAGCAGCGCCATTGGCCGTTGACGAAGTCCTTATTATAGGTGTGCCCCTGCGTTTGCATCTGCCAAACGTTCCAGTCGAGCGTTTCGGGCGTGGGCTCGGTGGCGGGGAAAGATTTGATATTCGTATCCCATCCGTGCCAGCGGCGGGGCGAGTTCATATGTGCAACGATCTTGTCGACGTCTTTGATGATCCCGGCTTCCTTCCAGGCTTTGAACTGGAAATAGTTGGCTTCGGAATGGCCCTGGTTGCCCATCTGGGTCACTACTTTCGGATGTTTGCGGGCGGCTTTCATCATGAGCTCCACTTCCTGGAAAGTGCGCGCCATGGGCTTTTCGACATACACGTGAATGCCGAGGCCGATGGCCATCATGGTGATGGGGAAATGCGCGAAGTCGGGAACGCCGACGGAAACGGCATCGATCTTTTTGCCCATTTTGTCGAACATCTGCCGGAAATCCTGGAACCGGGGTACGTCCGGGAACAATTTCATGACTTCCAGGGTGTGGGGAGCGCCCATGTCTACGTCGCACAGCGCAACGATGTTGGCCAATCCGGTTTTATGCAGTTCGCGGATGATTTCTCCTCCCCGGTTGCCGATACCGATGCAGGCCAGGTTCACTTTTTCGTTGGCCCCGATCCTGCGGGGCAAGGCGCCGCCGCGGGCCATGAGAATGCCGGGCGTAGCAAGAGCAGCAGAGGCCATCATGGCCTGTTGGAGGAACTTCCTCCGGGAGTATTCGTTATGCATCATACAATTATTTCATTCGATTGCAAAAACAAGATACAGAAATAAAATCCAGTATTCGCACAGTTTTTGCAGGAGTGGAGAAAAAATTATGCGGGCGCGGGGGATTGCGCCTTTCACCACTGAAAAACCGATATAAAATGAAAGCCATATCTGCTGTATTGTATTTTCTGAGCCAGCATCCTGCCTGGTCGTTCTTTATTATCCTCGCCGTTTTTGCGGGGCTCGCGGTATTGTTGCGCCGCCTGTGGCTGCTCGTTCCGGGTTTCCTGCTCGGGATGGCCAATATCTTCTGTGCTTCGTTCCTGAACGCATGGTTCCTCCAGACCTGGGGCACGCCGGGAACGGCCGTCGTCATCCAGGCCACCCAAACCAATTCCACCCTCAACGATCAGTACATCTTCGAGTACGCGGTCATCGCCAAAGCCGGCGGGAAAGATGTGAAAACGAACTTCTCGTCCATGTCCGCCGCCATCTGGCCCATCCGCAACGAAATATTGATCCCACCGCCCGGACAGGTTTTCGTTACCAAATACATCCCGGGGTATGAGGAAAACATCGTGATCATGGCCGACGAATCCACGTACGGCAAAATGCGCATCATCGCCTCAAACCGCGAGGCGGTAGACCGTGCCCGCAATCAACTGGCCGCCAGTCCGTCGAACGAATCTTACCAGGAAGAGTACCGCCAGGCGCTTCAAACCTTCCTGTCAGACCCCGCCAACCGCCTCGATTCCGTGAGCATACGCCAGTTCAGCGACGCCCTCGGCCAGCTGAAAACCGCCGCTCCGTCGCCGTAACACGAAATCACCATAATATTTGCGGGGAATTTGGATAATTTGCGCGCCAATCCCTTTACCTTGAAATCACCATCCACGATGGAAGAATACACGTATACCCCCGAAGCACCCCCCGCAACTTCGGTAACCTGCTCCCACTGCGGCAGTCCGCATGTGGAACATGGCCACGCCTCGGCGTTGTGCCCAGAATGCCGGCAGGCCTTCATCAATTATCCCATTCCGCGGTGGCTCTGGATTTTCGCCGGCGTCGTAGCGATGGTACTGGTCATCAACCTGCTGAAATTACCCGCATCCATCAAACTTGCCGGCCACCTCATCCGCGCAGAACGGGCGGTGGACGAGCATAATTTCCTTACCGCGCAACATGAAGCTGACTCGGTGCTGACCGCTTTCCCGGAACATTTCGAGGCGCATTGTTATCACCTCATCGCATCCGCTTATAATTTCGATTATGATGCGTACGACAGATCGATCAGCTTCCTCGGAGAAAAAACATACATCAAAGAGGGACTGGTAGTGAGTTGTAATGCCGCCACGGATTATCTCAACCGGCATTTCTGTGAAGACACGCTCCTCCTCGCGCAACTGGACCTCATAACGGCCCAACCGCCTCGTGAGCAATTGCGTTTCATCGATTCGCTGGCAGGCAGCAAGCAGACGCATGCGGTGCTGGCTTATTGCGGCGCGCGCATCGGGAGTTACCTGCTGGAACATGAACAGCTTCCCGAAAGCCGGGCCATCCTCGAAAAAACGCTGGATGCCAATCCCGATCATTATTTCGCTTCGATAGATTACGCCACGGTGCTGAGAAAAATGAACGAGCTGGAAAAAGCGGATTCCGTGTGCGACATCCTGCTGGAACGCAACCACCAGGATTCCTACGCCATGTCGGCCAAATCGCGGGTGGTGCTGCGCAAAAAGCAACTACCGGCAGCCGAAGAACTGGCCATGGAAGCTGTCCGCCTCGATCCCCTTTCCTCCCATGCCCTGGCTTCGCTGGCGCTCGTACTGGAGGCCAAAGGCCAGAAAGCCGATAGCCGGCAACTGTTGCAGGCCGTAGTTAAATTATCCGCCGAACGCGAGGATACCGCTTCGGCGCCCCAACTCCGCCGCGTGCTCGACGGCGAAACCGTTTACCAATAAATGCGTTGAACATGTTTATTCCCGGCATCATTATATCCGCCCTTACCTTCCCCGGCGTCATCGTCCACGAGCTGGCGCATCAGCTGTATTGCCGCGCGCTCAAAGTGCCCGTTTTCAAAGTGGTGTATTTCCAGATGGAGAACCCCGTAGGCTACGTGCTGCACGAAAAACCGAAATCCCTCCTGCATTCCGCGCTGATCTGCCTCGGGCCGTTCATGATCAACACACTACTGGGATTCCTCATCGCACTGCCATCGGCCATCCAGTACAACCTGGGCGCCGGTATGAATATCCTCGATTACGCCATGGTGTACCTCGGCGTTTCCATCGCCATGCACGCCTTCCCCAGCACCGGCGACGCCAGCGCGCTGTGGCAGGCCGCGAAGGAAGACGACAGGCCCTGGTTCACAAAAGTGATCGTGTTGCCCATCATCGGCTTCATTTACCTCGGCGCGTTGGGCTCCTTTTTCTGGCTCGACCTGATATATGGTATCGCCATCGCCGTGGGATTGCCCTGGATGGTGTTGCAGTGGGCCGCCTAGCGCATTACCCCGCTGTTTCGCGGAGAATGGCCAGCAGCTGGGAATTCACCGATCCGAAGATCGACACGCCAGCGGCTCCGTTATCTATCGCGAGGCGGATGGCTTTGCGGATATCATCGTTATTACCGTGGAAATCGGGGAGGAAAAGCCCGGCGTAGAGCGGGAATTTCCCTTTCAGCGCATTCACGCCTTCCGCCACCGCATCGCCGATCCATTGCACGTTTTCATTGTAAAAACCGTGGTAAATCATGGGGCAAACGGCGTCCAAAGGCCAGTTCGTCCAGTCTTGCCTTACGATCCGCTTCGCAATTTCAGGTGTGGGGAAAACGGCTGCCGTGATGGGTTTCTTCTTCGCATGGGCTACTTCCGATAAATTCCGGACGATGTTCGTAATACTGTCGTACCGGAACTTGCGCCACGACGGACTTTGGTCTGGATGCGCCATTTCCAGCGGATCCTTTCCATACACGGCCGCATATTTGTCCCGGCAGGTTTTGCAATAGCAGAAATCGTATTCCGGCAATTCTTTCGACTGATCGATATTGTATTTGGCCCAGAGGTTCACGGGGAGGATGACGTCCACGAAGCGGACATAATCCAGGTGCAGCCCGTCGATATAATCTTTGGCGACCTGTTCTTCCGCTATGGATTTGAGGTATTGGAGCGTTCCCGGCTGGTTGGGGCAAAGGAAGCGGTAGTACCCCACATACGGCGGTTTATCCGCGCAGGATTCGCCTTTGCGGTTCACGGAAAAAAGCTCGGGATGTTTTTCACGCAGTTCGGGCTCGTTTCGGTTCATGGTCCAGAACCATCGGTGGGCTTCCATTCCGGCGGATTTGGCGGCGCGGAAATGGCGCTCGCTGTCTTCCTCGAAATAAATCACCCCGATACCGGTGGCGCGGTATTCCGCATAACGTTGTTTCAATTCGGCGTCGGTATCTTTTTCGCTGGGGTTGATCCAGATGCGATGGCGTACCGGTGCTTTGGGCTTTTTCTCCTCATCGCGGTTGCCGGCGATGGAAATTCCGGGTTCCATGAGCGCGAGGCTTCCCAGCCCGAGCGCCTTCAGAAAATGACGTTTATTCATAGCGGTTGAGTTTTCCTTCCTGATCGATAATAATGGTGCGGCGGCCCTGCCGGATGATGGCGGAGAATTGCCGGCTCGTGGATTCCAAATCCACTTCGAACTTTTCCTTATCCAGTTTCAGCTCGCTCATGGTGGATGCGAACTTCCCGTTTTCCCGGCGGAACCGGTGCTGGCGGTAATAAACCTCCCAAAGCAAGGCCTCTGCTTCTACCCAGGCGGGCTCTGCGTAAAGTACCTTTTCTCCCGGTGATTTTGTCGTGAACTGCAGGAAACCCCATCTTTCGGGGGCGTGCATGTCCACGATCCCCTGGGGCGACCACACCCAGTTGTATTCCGGCGTCCCTTTCCGCTTGCGGTAAGTATTCCCTTCCACTTCGTGCTGCCACTGCACACGTGAAAAATTCACGCGCCAGGTGCTGCCGTCCCGCGGCACGATGCGGGTATGATACGCGGCCAGCGCACGGAACGGGATGGCCATCTCCAGCGTCCAGCGGGTGTCTTTGTCCCGGGGATCATTGAGCGTCCCTTTGATGTGGACGGCCGTTTGCAGCCCCTGCACGTCCCAGTTGAGGATCGCGCGGCCGCCGGCGCGGTAGGCGCGGGGCATGAGCAGGTCCATCACGGTGTTGAGGGCATTCACTTCGATCTCGAAATATTCATACGCGTTGCCGTCGGGGTCGAGGAACATTTCGAAATCGTTGTCTGCATATATGATGGTGTCGCGCTGGCGGAGGCTGCCCCAGACATGCGGTTCCTCCATTTCGGCGAACACGTAGAGGTAATTTTCATCCCACAGCATTTTGGCGCGCGTCCGGTGAAGGGGCGCGGGTTTGCGATGGCCTTCGATGTCGATGAAATCATCCGTCCACATTGCCTTTTTCCAAACCTCTTCCCCATCTTTCCCATCGATTTCCATGGATGATGCAATGTGGTGGCAAACGTAATGGCGGGGCGTGTCCGTAAATACACGCAAATGTTCACTGTGTTGTTGCGCGCGCAGGGCAAAGGGGAGCAAGATCATCCCGCCTGCCATCGCTGCAACCAAATTCCGTAAATGCTGCATTATGGTTAAATATAAAGAATGGGGCGGGATGAAGGCGCGCTGTGCTGACATACGGCTGATTTCATATACCGGCGGCATAAAAAAAGCCCGCCGTTTACCGGCGGGCTTGTCACAAAAAGAGTAGCACCTAAGGGTTTTATCAATAATTCGGATTCTGTTTCAGGTTCTTGTTCACATCGATTTCTTTCTGCGGGATGGGCCACAGGTAGTTCTTGGATGCGTCGAACTTGCGGGTTTCCACCACCACGTTGGTCCCCGTGAGGGTGAGCGCGCCGGTGTTGGGATCTACCTTTCCGGGGCGAACGCCGTGGATGGCGCCTTTCCGCACCAGGTCACCGATTTTCCAACGCTGGATATCATACCAGCGCATACCTTCGAGCGCCAGTTCCACCCTTCTTTCGCGGCGTACCAGTTCGCGCATTTTCGCCTGGCCGGTGTAAACCGCCTGATCCACATCGGGCATTCCGGCGCGGTTACGAACGTCGTTGATGGCGTCGTACACGCTCTGGTCGATCTGGCCTTTCTCGATCTTCGCTTCGGCATAAGTGAGCAGCACTTCCGCGTAGCGGATGAAGATCGCGTTCTGACCGGTATTCCACATATCCGCGAAATCGTTCAGGTCGTAAGTGAACTTGCGGAAGAGGTAACCGGTTTTGGCGTTGTTATCTCCCTGGTAGTAATCGCCGGATTCGGGATCGATCGGGTCGTAGAATTTGCCGCCGTATTGCTGGCCGGGCACCACGATGGAAGCCTGGAGGCGGGGATCGCGGTTGGTGTAGGGATTGGCCGCATCGTAGCCGGAACCGGCTTCGGTGATCAGCTTCCCGTTCTTCATTTCATAAGCGTCTACCAGTTCCTGCGTAGGACTGATAGAGCCCCATCCGCCGTAGCCGGACGACGGCATGATGCCGAGCCAACCATTGGAAAGGGTGTTTTCCATGTACTGCAGATCGAGGATCACTTCTGAATTGTTTTCGTGCTGGATCCTGAAAAGGTCGGAATACACGGGGTACAACTGATAGCCGAGCTGCATTACTTTCTGTGCGTCAGCGATGGCGTCGTCGTATTTAGCCATGAACAGTTCGAGGCGCGCACGGAGGGCCAGCGCGGCGCCACGGGTGACACGGCCCTTGTCGGCGGCGGTTACCTCCAGCTGCGGCGCGATGGCGGCCAGCTCGTCGAGAATGAACTGGCGCACCTCGGCCTGAGGGGCTTGTTTGATCGTATTGGCTTCATCCATGGTCACCGTTTTGGTAACCAGCGGAACATCGCCGTATAGCTGTGTCAGTGTAAAATACTTATACGCGCGCAGGAAGCGGGCTTCGGCCTTCATGCGGTTCTTTTTGGCATCGTCCATTTTCACCTGGTCCACATTCTCCAGGAAGTTGTTGCATTTCTGGATGGTGGTATAGGTGAAGCGGTTTTTAGCGTCCGGGTCAGAAGGCGTGGCATCGCCGTTGCCGTGTGCGGTGAACCCTTCCCAGAAATACTGGTTGTAGGCGTTATCAGACACGCAATCCATGTAGATAAGGTTTTCCGCGTCTTCCCAATCTTTATAGCAGCCATTGAGCGCTGCCAGGGCGTCGGATTCCGTTTTCCAGAGCACGTTGTTGCTGTAAGCATCCAGCGGCGTGCGTTCCAGGAAATCTTTATTACATGCCGAGAGAAGGGCTCCGGCAGATATTGCAGTTAATATGATGAAGTTCTTCCTTTTCATTTGTCAGTTTTTTTAAATGATACCTTCCGTTAGAATGTTACGTTCAGGCCCAGCGTATTCACTTTCACCTGCGGATAGTAGTAGATGCTGGAAGAGCTCGGTGCTTCGGGATCTACCCATTTGTACAGACCGCTGAAGGTCAGGATATTCTGGCCGCTGTAGTAAACCCTTGCACGCTTGATGCCGATACGGCGGAGCATGTTTTCAGGCAAGGTGTACCCGAGCTGCAGGTTTTTCAGGCGGAGGTAAGAAGCGTCTTTCACCCAGAAGGAAGAAGGCATGCTGGATTGGTCGTTCTGCTTCCAGGTGTATAGGATCCTGGGAAGGGAAGCGCCCGGGTTCTCGGGAGACCAGGTATCGAGGAGGGCTGAAGTGGGCTTGCCGGCCGAAGTGCTGACGTTACCCAGTTTACCACCGTCGATGTAGGTTTTAACACCTGCAGCGCCCTGGAAGAACACCGTCAGGTCGAAACTTTTCCAACCACCGTTGAGCGTAAGGCCGTAGGTAGCTTTCGGATAATAGTTGCCGATATAGGTTTTGTCTTTGGTATCGATGACGTTATCGCCGTTGAGATCGCGGTAACGGATATCGCCTGCATTGGTATTGCCGTTCTGCTTGGCGTGGGCGTCCACTTCAGCTTTCGACTGGAAGATGCCGTCGGCGATGTAACCCCAGAATGCATTGATGGGCAACCCTTCCTGTTTGATCGTATAGCCGGAGGGGCCGCTCGAAATGAATTTCTCGATGTTGTTGCGGATAAACGATACGTTACCGTTGGCGCCCCAGTTGAAGTCGCCCTTGCTGTCGCTATACCCTACCGTGAATTCCCAACCTTTGTTCACCACGATACCGGCGTTCTGCGCAGGCGGTTTGAGGCCGTACACGGCGCTCACGGGCACTTCGATGAGGATGTCGCGGGTACGTTTCTTGAACCAGTCTACCGTCAGGTTCACCTTGCCGCCCAGGATCGATGCGTCCAGGCCAACGTTGGTTTCTGCCGTGGTTTCCCAAACGATGTCGGCATTGGCGCCGCGGAGCAGGGAAATCCCCGGAGCGATCGCGCCACCGAAACCGTAGTTCTGGCTGCCGAAGTACATCGGGATGTAAGGATAGAACGGCGCTGCGGGGTTATCCGCATCGTCTGCGAGCGTCTGGTTGCCCAGTTCGCCCCAGGAAGCACGCAGCTTCATGGCCGATACATATTGTTTCACACCCTGGAAGAAGTTTTCACGATCGATGTTCCAACCTGCGGAGAACGAGGGGAACGTGCCCCAGCGGTTCTTCTTCGCAAAACGGCTCGAACCGTCGCGGCGGATGTTGGCTTCGAAGAGATATTTACCGTCGTAGTCGTAGTTGATACGGCCGAAGAGCGACTGCAAAGCGGACTCATATGCATAGCCGCCCGTGGTCTGCCCGTCTGCCGAACCGAGGTTGAGCTGGCTGAGGTTGTTGTTCAGGAAGTTTTTCCGGAAACCTTCGTTGAAGGTGTATTTGGTATACTCCTGGAAATAACCGGCAAGGGCTTTCAGGTTGTGTTTGCCGAAGCTGGTGCCGTATTCGAGGAGGTCCTGGTGGGTCACTACCATGTTGGTCTGACTGCCGTCTTTCAGCGAGTTGGGACCGGGGTACATGGTCGGATTACCGTTTTTGTCGTAATACTGGATGTCGGAGATGAAGGATTTGGTCTGTACCGTACGCTGGGTATACGCCAGCGAAGGCTTGAAGTGCAGGCCTTTTATGATTTCCAGGTCGGCAGACACGTTGCCGAGCAGGTCGGAAGTATTATCGTTCCGGAAGCTGGGCGATTCCAGCCATGCAGCCGGGCTGCCGTCGGCGATGTAACCGTAGTGTCCATTGGCGAACTTGTACGGCACCGTCGGCGAAATACGGTTGAACTGGCGGATGATCTGCGTGAAATCGGGTACGCCGGGGTAGCTCGACTGCGGTTCTTTCACCGGGTTGTACGTGTAGGCCAGGTTACCGGAAACGCGCAGGCGCTGGCTCAGTTGCTGGCTGATGTTGAAGCGGGTGGTGTAGCGTTTGGCGTTGGTTTTCTCTACGAGACCAGCCTGGTCGAACATCCCGAGCGACAGCGAGTATTGCCCTGTTTCGCTACCTCCGCTGAGGCCGAGGTAATAGTTTTGCTGGATACCGGAGCCCTGGTAGGCGAGGTCGAGCCAATCGGTGTTCGGGTAGTTGAAGGGATCGGATCCGTCTTTGAATTTCTGGATCTCTTCCGGTTTATAGTAAGCCGCATTGCCCTGGTTGGTCTGGGCCTGGTTGTACAGCGAAGCCGATTGCCAGGAGGGCAGGAAGTCGGGCAGCGCGGTGGCTTTTTGCTTGCCTACATAAGTATTGAATACGATCTGGGGCGCGCCTTTCTTTCCTTTCTTGGTGGTGATGAGGATCACGCCGTTGGCCGCGCGGGAACCGTAGATGGATGCGGAGGCGGCGTCTTTCAGTACGGAAATGGATTCGATATCGTCGGGGTTCACATTGTTCATACTGGAGATCACACCGTCTACTACCACCATGGCGCTGGAATTGTTCAGCGTGCCGATACCGCGAACGCGGATGACGCCACCGTCTTTACCGGGCTGGCCGCTGTTGGCTGCCGTTACGGCCACACCGGCCATGGTACCCTGCAAGGCGCTGGCTACGTTGGTTACGGGGCGGTCGGCCAATTGCTTGGAAGTTACGGCGGCTACTGAGCCGGTGAGGTTCACTTTCTTCTGGGTGCCGTAACCCACTACAACTACGGCTTCCAGGTCGGATTGCTTCGGCTTGAGGACCACCTTCATGTTTTCTGTCGCGGGCAATTCCAGGGTTTCGAAACCCATTTGGGAAACCAGGAGAACAGCGCCGGCGTCGGCCTGCAGCTGGAAGTTCCCTTCGCCGTCGGTAACGGTACCGCGTTGGGTGCCTTTGATTTGAATGGTAGCGCCGGGAAGCGGTTCACCCTTTTCGTCGGTTACCTTGCCTTTAATTTGCATGAGCGGTTTGGCATCGGGAATTTCCGAACGGGGTGCTGCGGAAGCAGCTTTTTCTTTCACGATCACCACATCGTCCAACAGCGTAAATACCAGCGGCTGGTTCCGGAAGCAGGCTTCCAGCACCTCGCTGATATGACGGTTTTTCACGGAGAGCGTTACCGGTGCGGCCTTTTCGAGTTGCTTGGCCGTGTACACGAAAGAAAAGCCGGTCTGGCGCTTGATCTCCCGGAACACCTTTTCCAGGGGAGCGTTCTTCTCCGAAATAGTTACCTGTTGACTGAGCGTTTTGGCGCTCACGCACATACATGCAGACAACAGGAACAAAGCGGTGAGTTTCATGATCCGCAATTTTTTGTTAATACCCTCCGGCAGGAAGGCATAAAGGAGCTTTAAATGCATAGATTTGCATAGTTTGAGTGATTCAATAAACTTTCTATCAGAGTGGACTGTTTTAAGTACTCAGACCTTCAGCGCCCTGCGGACCAGGCAGGGCGTTTTCTATGTCCGGTACCTGCGTACGTGGTGTTTTACTTCATAACGACGATTTTTTTGCCTTCTATTTTAAATTTGACTTTGCCTGTTAATTCGAGTGCCTTCAGCACATCGGAGAGTTTTTTGCTGCGGGGCAGGTCGAGGTAGAAGCGATCGTCTACCTGCTCGATGTCCCCCACTTCCACATCGTACCAGCGGGAAAGCTGGTTCATGACGCGGGCGATGGGCTCCCCTTCAAACACGAACCGCCCGTTCTTCCATCCCATCACCTGGTCCAGATTTACGTGCTGATGCACATCCAGCCGGCCGTTGCCGGCCTGCGCCTGCTCGCCCGGGGCGATGGTGCGGGAACCTGCTGCGGTGGAGACTTTCACTTTCCCTTCCAGCAGCGTGGTGCGCACGGCGCCGTCTTCAGGATATGCGCTTACGTTGAAATGCGTGCCCAATACGGCAATATCTACCCCGTTGGCTTTTACCGTGAAGGGCATCTTCTCGTCTTTCGCCACCTCGAGATATACCTCACCCGTTATCGTCACGCTGCGCGAGGCGCCCGCGAACGCGGTGGGGAAAGTGATGGAGGAAGCGGAATTGAGCCAGGCTTTCGTGCCATCGGGCAATGTGAGGCGGTATTGGCCGCCGCGGGGCGTGGTCATCGTATTATATACGATTTCCCCTTCCCGATTGTCTTCGCCGTCATAAACAAGCTGGCCGTTGGATAGTTTATTGACGGAAGTGCCGCCCTGTTGCGCCAGGAGCCCGTCTGCCGCGCTATCCAGCACGATCTGCCGGCCGTTGGAGAGGGTGAGCACGGCTTTTTCGCCGCCGGGCATTACATCGTTGGTAACTTCTTCCTGTACGTTTGCGAGGGGCTCCTGCGCCGATCTTGTGCCCTTCCAGATGCCAAGGCCCGCCAGGAACAGCACAGCGGCCGCAGCGGCGGGTTTCCACCAGGCGATGCGCATCCGCGTACGGTCCGTTTCCTCGGAAATCCGGGTATATACACGCTCCATGGCGGCTTCGCCACGTTGCCGGTCGGCCGCCGATGGCTCGTAATTGCGCCAGGCTTCTTCCAGCACCGATTGCAATGCCGCGTCGGATGCAGACCGGTTTACCCAGTCGGCCAACTCCTGCCGTTCGTCTTCCGAACTGGCGCCCTCAAAAAAGCGGTTGACGAGATATTGGATCCTTGCGTTAGACATATGGTTGAAAATTAAGATAACGTGAGCCCGCCCGTAGCGTTGCTACAGATAAAGACAACCGCCGGAAGCGATAGGCATAGTGGTCAGGAAAAAAATTTAACAAAATGGAAACACGAGGCAGGGCAACAGGAGGATTTCGAGGGAATGGGGGTGCCGGCTGAGCGTTTCGCGGAGGGTGCGCAGCGCCTGGATCATATGGTTTTTCACCGTACCGGTGGTGATTTGCAGCCTCCGGGCGATTTCTTCGTGCTTGACGCCCTCTTCGCGGCTGAGGAGGTAAATGGCTTTTTGCCGGGGCGGCAATTGCTGGATGGCCCGGTGCAACAGCTCCCGGGTCTCTTTCAGGGAAATATGGGATTGGGGGCTGCTGTGTGCCGGCGCTTCGTCCGTTTGCAACTGGCGGATAACGTTCTCTTCCCGCGCCATTTTCCGGAAACCGTTGATGGCGTGGTTTTGCGCCATGCGGAAGAGATAACTGCCGAAGGAATCCACGTCGCGGAGCGACTTCCGGTCTTTCCAGAGCTTCAGGAATACGTCTTGCACCACATCCTCCGCCGTGGCCGGCGAACCGGTCAGCTTGCTGATGAAGCCGTACAGCTTGAACTTGTATGCATGAAAAAGATGCGTAAACGCTAGCTCATCCCCATCTGCAGCCATTTTCAGCCATTCCTCCTCGTATTGAATAGACGTAGACAACGTGTTTAATCCCCTTTGAAATTGGTCTCGACAAATTTATCGACATTTCAATAATTGCCGCAGAACTTTTTTAGCGGGAATCTGCATGGATATCTGACTGAGAATCAAGCGATATAATTTTCATATCCCGATACATGACAATTCCTGCCGGTTGATACGGCCTAAAATTGCGGGACCGTTCCCAATTTTTGGCGAGCATCCCTCCAAAAAACGAAAGCGCCCCCGGCCGGGGGCGCCCTCTTATCGCTACAGGCTACAACGCGATCATTTCTCAGATTCGAACCGCCACTTTCCCGGCCCCACCAAAAACCGCACATATCCCCCTTCCGTCCCGAAGGGCTTCGCCGCGCCCGGTTTTGTGAAATTCCCGTTGGCAAACACCACTTTCCCGTTCATTTTGATCTTTTTAGCCGACGGTACCGCGATCACCGTGGTGGTGCCGCCGGGCGTTTCCGCATCAAGGGAGAATCGGCCGTTGCGGTTCACGAATGCGGTACGGATGGGGCCTTTGACGGAAGGTACCGTGGCGGCCGCTTCTTCCATCTTCCCGGGCCGGGGCATGATGCGGAGCGTGTCGTACCCCGGGCTCAGGGGCTCCACGCCGCAAAGGAACTGTCCCAGCACCGTGAGCCCGCCGCCGCTCCAGGCGTGGTTCACCGTTCCGCCACCGAAACCCTTCGGCCCGATGCCCCATCCTTCGAACAGGGTCGTGAACCGCGGATCGTTCACCATTTCGGAAAAACGCTCCTTGTGGCGGGCCAGCGCCTCGTCTGGCCGGCCCATCCGGAACATCGCTTCGAATACATATTTTTCCATATACGGGCTGGCATGCCTTTCCGCTGCAAATACCTGCATGATGGCCGGGTATTTCTCCGGCCCGGCAATCCCCGACACCACGGCCAGCGCCTGTGTCCGGTCGTCGGTTTTACCTTTGTAGGCGGGGTCGCGGTACGATTTCCCGTTCCAGAATCGCGCATTGAAAGCGGGATGGAATCTGGCGCGGGCGGCGGCGAACATGGCGGCGTCTGCCGGTTTGCCGAGCTCGCGGGCCATGCGCTCCATCCCGTCGAGCGCGATGTAATACCAAAGGTTGTACATGCAAAGCATATCGCGGTTATCGCCCCAATCGCCCCAGGTCCAGTCTCCCCGACGGAACTGCATCAGCCCCTGGCCGTCGGGCTCCCAGAGCTGCAGGTATTTTTTGGCGCCGTCATACAAATCCGCGATGGTGGTTTTGTCGCCGGTATTGAGGTAATACGTCCAGATGCCGTAATATCCCAGCGTGGCGAGCACCTGGCAGGGCAGTTCATCGAACCAGTTGCCGGCCGGAACGGGCGCGTAAATCTTGCCATCGGGCTGCTGCCAGGCAATGATTTCATGCAGCCATTTACGGATGAGCAGATGCGCGGAGGGCGACATCGCATAAAAAACCTCGCCGGCTTCATTGACCGCATCGCCCGTCCACTGGCCTCTTTCACGTTCCGGGCAATCCATGAAATTATCGCGCATCGTTACGTACAGGGTACGCAAAGCTTTGTCGCGGAGTTTGTTGAAAAAGGGATCGGAGCAACTGAAACTCCCCGAAAACTGCGTATCGTAGCCGGTTTCGCGGAATTTCAGGGATTTGATCTTCGTGCCTTTCGGGAACACGTAATATACTTTATGGCCGTTCATCCAGAGCAGGTGCTCATAAGCCTGCGGCCCTTCCTTCGTCAGGTATTCGGCGCGCAGGTTGGCTTCGCCGCCGCTGAAGGAAAGATAATTATCGGTGAAGATGGAAATATGCCCGCCGGCCGCGGCCTCGATGTCGAAATACGGCGTCACCTGGGCGTTGTAGGGCAGATCGCAGACGATGGTGTCGCCCGTGGCAACGATGGAAGTTTTGGGAAACTCCTTCAAGCCGTAATCTTTCCATTGCGGGATGGGCCGCGTTATAAGGGCATTCCAGGGTAAGCGCCGGCGGCCCCCAGTTCGGACGCGCCTCCCATCCACCGATCGTCTGCCGAAGGCTGCTCCCATCCTGCCCTTTCCTTCCGCGCATCGTACAACACGCTGGATTCGGACAGCCGGAAATTGGGCAGGGGCTCTCCCGCCGTCCCGAAAGCGGGCATGAGCGCGGCTTTCCATTGACGGTTACTGCGGATGGGCGTTTTCCCGGCCATGCAATCGAAATACAATCCGGCGCGGCCGCTGCTTTTGTGCGAAAATCCATCTTTCCCGAAATAGCACAACAAAATCGCGATGGTATTGCTGCCTTTTTTGAGGAAGGGCGCGATGTCTACCTTGTCTGCATACGTATCGAGCGGATTGGGGCCGCGTTTAAGACCGCCTTCGAAGACGACGGCCCGGCCATTGACCCACATCCAGTATTTGCTGTCGGCCGCGATAGTAGCGAGTGCCGTGGCGGGCACGTCTTCGAGCTGCACGGATTTTCTGAAAGCGATCCAGGTGTTGGTGGCGCTCTGGCTGCGCATGGTGGAAATCCATTGCGCCTCCTGTGCCCGGGCGCCCAGCACCATTGCCAGCATGGCCAGTATAGAGATGATAGTTTTCATAATGTGGAATTCTGCGCGCCCAATATGGGAAAAGAATCCGATAACACTATCCCGTACTGTCCGGTAGCTGCATGACATCTGCGACGAAATTTTCCCGTGCCGGCAGGATTCGGTACCTTGCCGTTGACCAGCTTTATCGGCAGCATGCAACAGTTCACCCACATCCGGGATCTCTACAAACCCGTCCAGCCCGCGGTTTCCGCGGCAGACGAGGCGGTTTCGTATGTGGAGATGCTTCCCTGTCCTGCCCTGCAGCCTTATATTTATTGTTACTGGCAGCTGAAAACGAATATGGCGGCTCTGGAACCGTTTCCGTACCGGGTGGTGGCCGATGGCTGTATGGATATTTTCTTCGTGCCGGGGAACGCTGCCGAAACCTGGTTGATGGGCATCTCGGACGCCTATACGGAGTTTCCGCTGACGGGGGATTTTCATTTCGCCGGTATTCGTTTCCTTCCCGGTATCTTTCCCCAACTCTATCACGTTCCGGCCGACGCATTTACCGGGAAAACGGAAAACCTCGCCGCCATCGATCCGGAATTGACCCGCCAACTGGCCGACCGCTGCGCCGGTATCCAACAACCGGAAGCCCTGGCGCTGGTGCTCGACGAGCTCCTGCTCGGCCTCATCGGCGGCAAAACGTTCAGTCCCGACGGGCGCTTCTACGAAGCCCTCGATCTCATCCTGCGCCACAACGGCACCATTCAACTGGAAAAGGAAATCCAGACGGGGATCAGCCCGCGGCAACTGCGCCGCATGTTCGGGCAATACGTCGGCGATACGCCCAAAGCCTTCAGCAGTATCGTCCGCTTCCAGCGGATATTGCAGGCCAAGCCTTCGTCGCGGAGCCTGCGGGAAGACAAACTTTTCTTCGACGCCGGTTATTATGACCAATCCCATTTCATCCGCGAATTCAGGCGGTTTTACGGCCTTACGCCCGGCCAGGCATGGGGTCGGTAGCATTATGTCCGTTTTGTACTATGATCCCCGACGGTACCGGCCGACCTTTGTACCGTCATCATCAAACAACCGCACATCATGCAAAAACATACCTTACTGGCGGCCATGCTGCTTTTCTCCTTACCGCTATTCGCACAAAAAAACACAAAACCTCCGACCATGAAAATGAACGCCGGGATCATCACGCCCAAACTTGCGGAAACAAAAAAATTCTACACCGAAACACTGGGTTTCGGCGTAACGTTCGAAAACGAATTCTACCTGCTCATGCACACACCGGGCCATGCGGCGGAAATCAGCTTCCTGCTGCCGAAACATCCGTCGCAGCAACCGCTGTTCCATCCGGCGTTCGGCGGCCAGGGCGTATACCTGACGATAGAGGTGGAAGACGTCGATAAAATGTATAAGGAATTGACATCCAAAGGCGTTGCGATCCGGATTGAATTGCGCAACGAGCCCTGGGGCGATCGCCACTTCGCCATCGAAGACCCCAACGGCGTCGGGATCGACATCGTGACTTACGCCCCGCCTGCACAATAAATCTGTATCCGGCCAGTTCCCCACGGAGCTGGCCGTTTCCGCTTTGCTGTTTTTAGCGATGCGCTTCGTCTATCCGGAAAGAAACCTTGCAAATACAGCCGAACGTAGTGATCTGACCGTCTTTCACATGCACCTTGATATCCTTCACGTACACGGAATCCACGTTATGAATGGTTTTGCTCACTTCCGTAACAGCATTACGGATCGCATCTTCCAGGCTTTTTTCTGACGACGCGATGATCTCGATGACTTTTACGATAGGCATAATGCAGATTTAAATGGTGATGAATGGAATTGATATAACACATCATCCCAAATAAGTGTTGACCTGCCGCCCCAATCCACGCTGAATTCAATGGACGGGTTTGTCAATTCGCTGAGGCGATGTATCCGGCGAATGCTTATTTTTAACCATGATTTCCGGCTTCCCTTCTACCTTACAGTTCTCCGAAAACGGCTTTGCCATCACGCAGCCGCTGTTCTCCGACGATCAGATCGCAGCGATCGTTCAGGCCATCGATACAACAGACCATTCCCATCCCGCTTTCCGCAAATCGGCCGATCTGTTTGCCGTGCGGCGCTTCCTGCACGAAGTGCCCGCCGTTCAGCCGCTCGTGCTCACCGACGCCTTGTTGCAACTCGTGGAAACTTTTGCGGGAAGCGGTTATCGCCCCGTTAAATCCATCTATTTCGACAAGCCCCCGGAATCGAACTGGTTCGTGTCTTACCACCAGGACCTCACCATTTCGGTCGATAAAAAATCCGACGCGGAAGGCTATGGCCCCTGGACGGTGAAGCCCGGCCAGTTCGCCGTACAACCGCCGCTTCCCATTCTTGAAAACAACCTGACGCTCCGCATCCATCTCGACGATACCGACGAGCACAACGGCGCGCTGCGCGTGGTGCCCGGCTCCCACCGCAAAGGCGTCTACCGCCCTGAAACGATCGACTGGCAGCGGGAAACGGATGTTTCCTGCGCCGTGCCCCGCGGCGGCGTGATGCTCATGCGCCCTTTGCTGCTGCACGCTTCCGGCCGCACCACCAATAACCGCCGCCGGCGCGTCATCCACATCGAATTCAGCAACAGCGTGCTGCCGGAAGGGATGCAGTGGTCGGAATTGCTGTCGGGAACTTTCGCATAAAAAAAGGGGACCTCCGCCCGGAGGTCCCCCTGTCGATTCCAAGGCGTATTTATTTACCGGACTTTTTCCGTATCTGTCAGGAATACGCGGGTGCTCACCGTGTAAGGATCACCGTTTTCCTGGCTGTATTTCAGGTCTACGTAAAATGCCTGGTAACCCGTTGCCGGCAGCGCGCGCGACACCGAAACGTTCGACGTCGCGGAAATCCCCAGGCTGGTAGACGTCCATTTGTCGTTGCGGAAATCCAGGTCGGGCGAAGTGGCCGTCCAAACCACCACGTCTTCCAGTTTATCGGAAGTAGCCTTGATGTTGAGAGTCACTTCCTTGCCTTTCTTCTTCACGGTATAGCTGCATTCGGGGTAGTGCTGTCCGTTGAAAGTGATGCCGAAAAAGGCGCTCAGCCCGTTCATCACCTGCTTTCCGTCGCCCATGTTGTGCCCGGCGTTGGGAACGTAATTGAGGAGGTATTTTCCGGGGATGTCATTGATATAATTCTTCACGTTGTCTACCACCCAGTATTCATCGTTCGTGCCCATGAACAGCATTTTCGGCATGTCCAGCTGTTTGCGGTAGCTGTATGGGTCCACCATCGCGGTGATAGCTTTTCCTTCCGCCGTGCCCGTCTGTTGCGGGATACCGAGTTTTACATAATCCTCGATCTGGATGCTGTATTCTTTCCAGGTCTCGATCTGGTAGTCGAGGCTTTTGGGCATGTTCAGGATATCGATCACCATCGGGGCGATGGCTTTCACGCGGCCGTCGCTGGCGCCGGTCAGCCAGGTGGTCCACCCGCGCTTGGAAGCGCCCGCCACCACAAACTTTTCTACGGGTTTGGAGGCGCGGCTGCGGGAAAGTTCCTGTACGGCGTCCATCGCGCGAACGGCGCTTTTCACCATCGGGAACAGCAGCGGCCATGTGTAATCTTTCGATTGTTTGAAGTTGTGCAGGGTGTAGGAAATCAGCGCATCTTCGGTGAGATCGTTGTACAGCGGCTGATTGGGCGTTTGCCGCAGCACCGCCGTAATGGCCTGCCGGTCGTGCGCGATCTGGCCGATGGCCTGGTACAATTTATCGTTGGCGCCCGTCCACCGCGGCTCCCCGTCTTTCAACGAACCGCCGGTAATGAACAGCAAAGCACCGTTATGTTTCACCGTTTTCGGGACAAAAACCATCAGCTGGTGTTTCCAGGTATGCTCGCGCCATTGTTGCGACGTGAGGGCTACGGAATAAGCGGTGATGTCGGCAACTTCGAATGAGTCGCGGACGGTCCATTGGAACGATTTGTCGTCGTTATTGAGGTACGACCGGAGGGCAGTTTCGGGCGTCACCTGTGCGCGGGCGGCGCCTGCCGCCAGAAGGGCTACCAGGAAAATGTGAAGTGTTTTCAACATGCTGTATCTCATAATGCATCGGAATTTTCGGGTTTCTTACCAGGGTTTGCCAGTGCCGCTGATGACCCAAGGTTTTGACCAGGGGCTGTTCTGCGGACCGTTGGCGCCGAAGGCGGAATAGGTGGTTATCTCCAGCTTCGCCGCGGCGGCCATGATATTGGTGTTGTTCAGGTTTCTTTCGTCGAGCATATAGTAAAAACGGACGGGTACCACAGGCCCTTTCGCATTGGGACCGGCAGTCAGCACCGGGAAACCGGTGCGTTTATAATCTGCCCAGGCTTCGGTGGCGTTCGTCCATGCCGCGATCCATTTCTGTTCGATGATCTGCCGCTGCGTTCCCTGGAAAGTTCCGGCCGGGCCGGCCAGATAGGCCGCCAATTTCGCCGTCACGCCCCAGGTCGTAAAAGACGCTTCGATCCCTTTGCGGTAATGCGTTTCCGCATCGCCCGCGGCCCAACCTTTCAGCGCGGCTTCGGCCAGGATGAAATGTACTTCCGCCGCGGAAATGAATCGTGCTTTCAACAAGGGGCCTTTCGCCTCCTTGTAAATATCGTTCAGCCACGACACATGCGCGTTGGTGGATGCCTGCGCCGCATCGTTGCTCATGTTGTACACTGCCGGGCCGGCCAGCGCGGGCGGAAGCCCCACGTAATCCACGTCCTGATCGATGTCTGCCGGCGTGAGCCCCCGGGAAGCCAGCACATCGGGCGAGATGTAGCGCACCTTGCGCGGTTCGCCGTTCACGATGGTATCCCGCGGTTGATAGATGTTCCCTGTGCCGGCGGGCTTCGTGTCATCCACCAAAAGAAAACATTCCACTTTCCTGCCCCAGACGCCCAGGCGCGGATCGCCGAGCGATTGCAGCATATTCACGAATGTACTGCACATTTTGATGCGGCGGTAGCGGCTGCCGGCTTCGCGGTCGTACGTGGCGTTAACAGGCCAGGAATCCGCGTCGCTCGTGCCGATGAACGCCATGGTAGCGTCGTCTGAAGCATTGAGGATCAATGGGTACTGATCCGGCGCCCCTACGATTTTTTCGATGCCCGGTCTGGCCACGGCGGGCAATTTTTCAGCAAGGCGCATGTAATAGCGGAGCGCGAGGGAATTGGCCATTTTCCGCCATTTGGCGGGGTCGCCCTGATAGTAGACATCTACGAGATCGATGGGTGCGGCGTATTGGTTTTTAGGTTTGGACAGGAGTTGATTGGCGCGGTCGAGGTCTTGCAGGATGCCGGTGTAGACCTGCTGCTGGGGGTCGCAGGCGGGAGCGGCGTTGCCGGAGCCTTCCTGGTCGCCGCGGAGCGCCTGGCTGTAGGGGACGTCTCCGTAGAGATCGGTCAACAGACCGAACAGCATGGC
The DNA here is from genome assembly GCF_038396765.1 of Chitinophaga caseinilytica. Taxonomy (NCBI): domain Bacteria; kingdom Pseudomonadati; phylum Bacteroidota; class Chitinophagia; order Chitinophagales; family Chitinophagaceae; genus Chitinophaga; species Chitinophaga caseinilytica. Next base: position 299,558 of record NZ_CP150096.1, read on the forward strand.
TTTCATCACCAGCGCCACGCCTTCGTGCAGCTCAAAACCCGCTGCCCTGGCCTTTTCGAGCACCAACTGGTTGTTGCGGAGGATGTCGTAATAGGCCGTCCAGCTGTTGCTGCCGCCCCAGTCGTATTCGTTGTGCGTGCCTACCCATCCGTCTTTCTGCGTATGCTGCATCACGCCGGCGAGGTCCTGGAACCCGAGGTTCACGTAATTCTTCCCCGTTTCGGTAAGCACGGTAGACAGTACGAAGCTGGGATTGGTTTTGTCGGGATTGGCGCCGTTGGGATTCTCGTTGAGCGACATGAGGTGCTTCCGGCACGATGGGCCCGCAAGCATCAGGAGGCAACATACGATGAGGGTCTGTTTGCTTTTCATGTCGAATATTTTAAAATGTCAGGTTAAGTTTGAAACCGATCGGGATCGACCAGGGCGTTACATTATACCGTTCTATGCCCTGCTTGAACTGAATCCCCGATCCCTGCACGCCCGAAGCCGGCTGGTATGCCTGTTCGGGGTCCACGCCGATCTTGGCCGCCGTCCACAAAATAATATTGCGGCTGTACACGGAAAATCCCGCGCTCCTCGCCCCGATGCGCTTCACGATGTTGCCGGGGATGTCGTAAGACAACGCCACTTCCCGCAATTTCAGGTACGACGCGGGAAACAGGAACGCACGGGTGAAAGACCAGGTGGTACTGCCTGCATACGGCAGGGTCAGCGTTCCCGGTCCGCCGAGATTTTCGGCGTAGCCGGTCGGATTGCCCTGCGGATCGAACCCGGTTGGCCGCACCCCGGGAATGAACACGCCGCCATACGGTAATGTGTACGGGCCATATGTGAAGGGATACCCGTTATATTCCGGCGTGGGCCCGCCCACCAGCGGAAAATAGTTCCCGTTGACGCGGATCAGCCTGTCCTGGTTGGCTTTCAGGTAATTGGCCAGATCTTCTCCACGCATGTTGCCCGGGTTGATCAGCTTGTCGAGGAAACGCTGCGAATTGCCGTGCTCTTCCCCGTAACGATAGGTTTGCGACACGAAATCGCCGCCGTTCCGCCAGTCAAAAGTCATCGCCAGCGAAAAACGTTTATAACTGATCGTGGTTTGGCCGCCGAGAATGAAATCAGGATTGAAGTTACCGATCTTGTTGCGGGTATTTTGCGCGTCGATCGCCTGCCATTTGCCGACCGCATCGAGGATGGGATACCCGAAATACGGCGATTTTTCGTCCTTCACCGTCACTAGTTCCGCATCGTAAATATCGCCGATGTCTTCGCCGACATACGTCCAGGCGCCGCCACGTCCTTCTTCCCACAACACGTAATACGGCATATCCTCGGTAAGACTGGCGATCCGGGTGCGGTTGCGCGTGAGGTTGAGGTTTACGTCCCACCGGAAATCCTTTTTCAGCACCGGCGTTCCGCCCAGTGTCACTTCCACGCCGCGGCTGCGCAGCAATCCGGCGTTGATGTTCTTGCTCGAATACCCCGACGACGGCGGGATTTTGGTACTGAAAATCTGGTTTTTATTTTCCACGACATAATACGTGAAGTTGAACCGGAACCGGTCTTTGAAAAGTACCACATCCGTTCCCACTTCGTACGATGTCGCGATTTCCGGTTTAAGATAAGGATTGAGCAGCGTGCCCGATGTGCCGAGCCGCGGTATATTCCCCCAGGCGCCGGCATTGTTCAGCACCGCCTGAAGTTGATAGGGCGATGCGTCGTTGCCCACTTTCGCGATGCCCGCCCGCAGTTTGATCATGTTCACGTTGCGATGGTCCCATCCCGCCAGTTTATCGGCCAGCACGCTCAGCGAAGCGCTGGGATAGAAATACGGCGCTGCGTCCGGCAGTGTGCTCGACCAGTCTGTTCTGCCCGTTATGTCGAGATAAACGCGGTCGCGGTAGCCGACGTTGGCGGTACCGTACACGCTGTGCACGCCTTTTTCGTAGCGGCTCGTCCAGGCATCGAGGTTTTCGGGAAGGATGTTTTGCAGGGTAAACACGCCGGGAACGATGAGCCCGGTGCCGGGTTTATTCGTATTGCTGACGGTTTTGCCCGTTTGATAGCGCAGGTTGCCGCCGGCGGACACGGAAAAATCGAATTGTCCCGCGCGTTGTTTGTAAGTCAGCAACGCATCGGTATTCCGCTCCATATGACTGATCCCGATGACGCCGTAAGCGCCGTTGCGGGAATCGAGGTAACTGCTGGCGATCTTCGTTTCGCGTTCTTCCCGGTACGTATCCAGCGCATAGCGGACCATGAGGCTCAGGTGCGGCGTGATCTGCCAGTCGGCATGGATGTTCCCGAAAACACGGTCGCGCACGAAGCCGTTCTGCACTTCGTACGCAAGGAACCAGGGATTATTGAAAACGCCGTTCGATTGCGTTCGCTGCTGAATCCCCTCCTGCCCCGGCATCCAGTAATCGCGCAGGTCGTTGATATTGATGTGTGGACTGAGGCTGTAAAGCCATTGCAGGGGATTGGTACCGCGGTCGCCGGCGGGGCGGTTATTGGAATTGCTCCGGCTGTAATCGACGTTTGCGCTCACGCTCAGCTTCTGGTTGAGGCGCATCGTGGCGTTCAGGTTGAGTGCGTTGCGGAAAAGGTCGGTATTGGGGATGATGCCTTTGTTCGTCATATTCGCGTACGACATCCGGTAGGCGATCAGGTCGTTATTGTTGGCGATAGATAGATTGGAAGCGGATGTGATGCCCGTGTTCACGAAATCCTTCGCATTGTCGGGGTAAGATACCAGCGGCTTGGCGACCTTTTTCCCGTTGGCATCCAGCGGGCTGTTCCACTGCACTTCCTCATAACCCATATCGAGTTGTGCGCCATAAGTGGCGTCGATGTTTTCAGAGACGAGGGAGCCGAAGGGGTTAGTGAGCATGTTGCCGCTCCGCGAAACCGGGATGCCGGAAAATTGTCCCGACCCAAATTTGGTTTGCCATTGGAGATATTTGTAAGGGATGTCGAAAACGACGTTCTGCGCGGCGTTGACCGTTAGCCGGTCTACTTTCCGGCCGGTTTTGGTGGTGATGATGACAACGCCGTTGCCCGCGCGGGAGCCGTAAAGTGCCGCGGCGCTGGGGCCTTTGAGCACGGTCACGCTTTCGATATTGTCCATATTGATATCGGAGATCGCGTTGCCGTAGTCAACTTTGTTGTTACTGCCGATCTCGCTGATATTGTTGAGGGTATTGGCGACCGGTACGCCGTCTATCACGAACAGCGGCTGATTGTCGCTGCTGAGCGATGTGGCGCCGCGGATGACCATATTTACCGAAGACCCTGTTCCGCCGGTGCTGCTGATGGTGACGCCGGCCATTTTCCCGGACATGGCGTTGAGGAAATTTTCCTGTGTTACTCGGTTGAATTCGCGGGAGCTGAGCTCTTCCACCGAGTACCCCAGTGAGCGGGTGGCCCTTCTGATGCCGAGGGCGGTGACGGTGACGGCGCCCAGTTCGCGGCTTTTCTCTTTCAGTATCACGGAAAGCGTGGCCCTTGCGGCATCCTGGATGGTGTAGTTGCGCAAGGTGTCGCGCATGTAGGCTACGTGCGAGAACACAAAATAATACGGGCCGCCGGGCGGGACTTTCGTCATAACGAAAACGCCTTTGTCGTTGGTGACGGCTTGCCCGAGTGCGCGGGCCGATTCGTTGAACAATTCAACGGCGACGCCTTCTACCGGCTGCATGGCTTCGTTCCGGACGATGCCGGTTACGGATGGGATGGCGGTGGTTTGTGCGGAGGTGGTGAAGTTCCGGCACAGCAACAGCAAGAGGAAGGCCTTTCCCGAAATAGAGCGTAAACGTGGTCTCATATCGGTAATGATTTTAAGAGTATAGGATGCGCCCTGAGCAGTGGTGCTGCCGGGAGCGGGTACGGGTGATGTTTAGGGGGAGATCAGCAAGCTGTCGCCCGAGCGGCGTATCTGCAGGTTATTCAGCACGGCGATCGTCTGCAGGAAATTGTCCAGGGATTCTTTACCGCTGTTGAACGATCCGGTGAAATACCTGTCGCGCAGCAGTGCCGGGTCGTACAGCACTTGCAGGTTTTCGCGGGATTCCAGTTGCCGGAAGAGTGTTGTGAGCGGTGTATTGTCGAAATGTATGATGGCGGTTGTAGGGATAATTTCTTTGGGGGATGGGATGGCGGCGAGGGCGGGGCTTTTGCGGGCGGGGGGCGCTGGCCGGGAGACTTGAACGGTGTGGAGGTGCGCGTCGTACCGGAGAAGTTCTCCGGGGCGGAGGATGATATCTTTTTCGTTGCCTGCCTGCACTTTTACTTTTCCGCTGATGAGGAGCACGGTGGTGGGTTTACCGGGGACCGAGTTGATTTCGAAGACGGTGCCCAGGGCGGTGGTGTTTGTTTTGCCGGCGGAGACGGTGAATGGTGCGGGGTTCCGGGCTACGTCGAACCGGGCTTTCCCGGAAAGGGTGATATTTCTTTGATGGGTTGGGAATGGATTTTTGTACCGGAGGGATGCGCCTGGTTGGAGGAGAACGCCGGAGCCGTCGGGGAGCCGGTGCGTGAGGGGTTTGCCGGTGGTGTTTTCCAGGAATCCGGCGGGCGCTTCGGCATCTTGGTTCGTTGCCACGACGGGTTTTGTGGCGGGCCGGGTTAAATACCAGGTGGCCACGGCTGCCGCGAGCATGGCCGCTACGGCAGGGAGGCGCCATCCCGGGTTCCAGCGGCTCCTGGGGCGGGGAACTTCGTTACTGCGTTCTCCGCCGATGGAATTCGATATCCATTCTTCTGATGAGACATCTGCTGTGGTGCTCCGGCTATCATTTGATGTGTTCCTCGGTTCATTGCTCAGTCCTGCGGCAAGCTCGCCTCTTGCTTTAGTATGCTGTCCATCGCAGGATGGGTTCCCTTTGTTGTTGCTTCTGCGATCATCTGATGCATTCCTCGGTTCATTGTTCAGATCTGTAACAAGTTCGCCTCTTGCTTTTGTATGCTGTCCATCGCAGGATGGGTTCCCTTTGTTGTTGCTTCTGCGATCATCTGATGCATTCCTCGGTTCATTGTTCAGATCTGTAACAAGTTCGCCTCTTGCTTTAGTATGCTGTCCATCGCAGGATGGGTTCCCTTTGTTGTTGCTTCTGCGATCATCTGATGCATTCCTCGGTTCATTGTTCAGATCTGTAACAAGTTCGCCTCTTGCTTTAGTATGCTGTCCATCGCAGGATGGGTTCCCTGCGTTATTGTTCCTGCTATCATCTGATGTATTCATTGCTGCTTTGCTCCATTCATCACCGGATGCGAACCCAGCTTCATTGCTTATTCCGTCATCAAATACACACTTGCTTATACCATCATCAAATGCAGTCATTGTTTCTTTATTCCACCCATCACCGGATGCTTCGATATGTGCTTCGATCTGCCCGTACATCGATGCGGACACACCCTCGGGCAAACGGCCCTCCGGATGAAATTGTTCCCATTGCTCTTCGGTAAGGTAGTGCTCCAGCTCGTCAGGATGCTGCAACAACCACGCCCTTACCGTAGCGGTTTCCGCTTCCGTACATTCGTTCCGGAAGTAACGCTGGATCATATGGGATGTAATTTCGGTCATCTGTACTTTGAATGTCTGATTGCTGAGGTGGGACCTATGCCAGAAGTGCCCTCCCCTAGTATTAAGTTAACTGCATCACCATGTTTAAATTTCGTACGGCTTCATTTTCCATCGAACTTCCATTCATCTTCCACACATCTTTCCATTCATATTTTCATCCTTCTTCCAACCATCTCCTACACATCTTTCCATTGTCCACATATCCCCCATTCAACTTCCATTCACCTTCAATTCATTTTCCATCCAACCTCCATCCACCTCCCACACATCTCCGATCCACACATCCCACAATCCCCTATCACAACAACGCCTTCCGCAACTGGCTCACCGCCCGCAACACATGATTCTCCACCGTACGCGGAGAAATCGACAAAGCCTCCGCGATCTGTTGGTACGTCCACCCCTCCAAACGGCTCATCCGGAATACATGACGCCGCACCGGCGACAAATGCTCCAAATAAAAATACACCCGCTCCAATTCCTCCTTACCCTCCAGATCAAACGCAGGAGACTCCCGCTCCTGCCCCTCGGAAAACACCCCCATATGCCGGTCCCGCACATACTCCTTCCGCAACAAATCAATCATAATACTCTTCGCGATCCGGAATAATTGCTGCGATATCGAAACTTCCGGCGATAAAGACTCCCGACGCTCCCACATCCGGATAAACGTCAATTGCACCGTCTCCTCCGCAACATATGCAGATTGCACATGCCGCAGCGTGAAGTAATACAACTTCTGATGATATAATTGATATACCATCCGGAAGGCATCCTTATTTCCTAGCCTGATATCCTGCGCGGTGTATCGCATATAATTCAATAATATCAATCGTATTCAGGTCACGACTTTTCGAGTATCAGCGTCAACGGAACCGTCGCTACATTCGGAATGACTGCTGTAATGGAAATTTTCAGGGTTTTATCCGTCAATTCGTCTATCCAGTGCGGGTCCGGATCGCCCTGCGCAGATTTGAGCAGCAGCACGGCATCATAGATATCCAGGGACCAGGTTCCGTCATTCCCCGTAACAGGGAATAAAAGCTCCGTACAACCCGCCACCTTCATGGTATTGTCCTTATTAAAACTATATGTATTGTTCTTCGTACAGGTAATCAGCGCCCCTCCAGGCCCCAGCAGCGGCGCTAACACCATCATGCTCGTTCCCGCAGGAATATTCTGACCTCCCAATTTCACGCTCACCGCAATCACAAGGTCCTTCTGCTTCCAGGAACCTTCCACCATCTCCCTCCGCCCCGATGACGGAGGCGCCGCGTCGTCTTTCTTACGACATCCGGAAAATAACGTGAATAGTAAACATATCAGGGCTACGTAAACAGGCTTCATAAAATGATAACACTATTAAGTTAATGAAATCACCCGTATCTGCATAGTATTCGTTTGCCGTGGCAAAAGCCCTCACTGGGACCGAAAAAATTTTCAGCCGCCCGCATCCAGCAAAAACCGGCAATTCAACACCTTCTCCAGCAAATCTTCTCCCGTATAGAAATAATGATTGGACGCCTCAAAACCCAACGTCGAATTCCCCCGCTGCAACACCAACATCCGCCGCGCCAGCCGCAGCTCATCTTCCAGCAACGCCGCCCGCCGCGCCTTTCCCGCCGCATCACCCCGCAACGCGATATATTCGCACTGGTTCGCCGCACTGCGAAAATGCACCGCCACCGCTTCCGCCACCTCCTGCTCAAACACCAATTTTTCCGCCTCGCCCGCCGGCAATCGCAGCCCCCCGGTCTCCTTCTTCAGCGTCTCCAATCCCTCCGCAAAACCATCCGCCACCTTCCGCAACTGCCCTACATACACTTCCTGCGGATAATGCCCCCGCCAACGCGCAAGATCGTCGTACGGAAAACCCACCATCGTAGCCTGGTACCCCGTCCCCACATTCCACATCAAATTCGCCGGCCCCGTTTGCATGGGCGAAAAATACAAGCCTCCCCCAAAAGGGAATTCGCTGAATGCCTTACTGAACACCTCCCAGGCCTGCGTCACCGCTTCGCCCGCAGCGCCATACCGCGCCGCCGCCACCCTTGCCATCGCTTCTTCCGGCCGCAAATCTTTTTCCTTCATCATCAACGCCACCACGGCCAGGTTGGGAGACGGATACCCGCCCAGCGTCCAGCCCAGCATAAGCCCGTCCACCTTTTCCGCACGCAACGCCGCCGCATGCTCCGCCACGTTCCGCAACGCCGGGATATACGGCACCGCCGCCATCTCCCAGGTATTGCCCGCCTGTATCTTGGCCATGGTCCTGATCCCTGCAAACCGCGCCGCGTCCCAATGCGCCCTGGCACGCGGCCCCGGCCCGATCGCCGATATGGAATATTCTCCTATACTGCTTTTCACGCCTCCACGCTCAATTGTCACATCCCATTCAGACACGCTCATCAACAACACTTCTTTCGGCAACGCCGGAATGATCTGTTTCCCCCAACCCGCCGGCCAGCCCCAATCCCACACGATCAGCTCCGGCACCGGCCCGTCTTCCCGCTTCTCCATTCCCTTCCGGATGCCCTCCGCGTAATTATGGTTCAGCTCCGCGATCACCGCCGGCCCGCCGCGCGGCCCGCATCTCGGGCAACCCGCGCCCTGGCCGTGCGACCAGCAATTGGTCCGGTTTTCGGAAGCCGTGATGGAAAAGAACCCGCCCAGGTCAGGCACCCCGCGGGTAATGGCGGCGATGCCGTTGCGCAGGTACGCCTGCACATGCGGGTGGCTCGTACAAAGACTGATCACGCCACCGGCTTCCGCGCCCTTCAGCCGCGGATACTTCTCGAAAAAAGACGCGGGCCAGGTCCGCGGTTCATTGAGGTATAAAAATATTTTGACGTTGTGTTTGGCGGCGCGGTCCACCAGTTTCCGGAGATTCTTCAGCCGCGTTTCATGGCCTTCGCTTTGGGAGGCATCCCAGGGAAACGGGACCAGTTTATGCAGCACGATGTGGATCCAGACGCTGTCCATCCCGCTGGCGGCCAACCGGGCGAGGTACGCATCCGGATAGGGGTCCGAAGCCGCGTCCAGCAAGGGATCGCCATACAGCGCGAAATAGGAATAGCCGAGCCTTGGCGAAAATCCGGCCGAAGGAATGCCGGGCAGGGAATTTTTCGGGTCGCTCAGCTCGCGGATGAAATGGAACAGCGGTTCCCGGCTTTTGGGGAGCCCTTCGGGGAATTCCCGCTTCATCACTTCCCCGATCGCGGCGGTAGCGGCGGACGGCGGTTGATATTGCACCGGCGCGCAGGAAGGCTTGAAGCTTCCCAGTTTTTCGTAGAGGAAATCGTCTTCGTGCAGCGTGAATTCGAACCGCTTTTCATCCCATCCCAACAAGTCCGTCAACTGCGTCCGCGGCAACAGATGCCAGTTTCGGCGGATGATGGTGATGTAGCTCCGCTCCCACGCCAGCTTTGCAACCGGCGCCGGCTTTTCGAGGCCCATGGCCAGGCCGGTGGAAAGGATATTTTGCGCAGAAGTGCCTGCCACGCGTGCCAGGGTATCGTGCGGCACCAGCGACCAGTTTCGCCAGACGAATGCGTGGTAAGTATCCGGAAAATGCGGCAGCACGAGGGCGGCCTTTTCGGTTAGCGGAGGCATGGCTGCAAAGGAGCGGCGCCAGTTCAGCAAAAAGCCGGCAGTGGCCAGCGACAGATTTCCGAGGAATTTCCTTCGGGCAATAAGGTGCGACATAGTAGGGAACGTGGAATATTACCCCATGATACAAAAAACCATGCGATAATCATAGCGCGCCCATTGTTTTACCCGATCGGATGCGGGAGCGGTGCCCCCTTCAGCCCTGCGATGATATTTTCCGCCGCCATACGCGCCATTCCGCCGCGCGCTTCTTCCGTAGCCGAACCAATATGTGGCAGCACGGCCACATTGGGCATTTGCAGCAACAGGTTGTTCCGGTCCATGGGCTCGGGATTGGTGACATCGAGGCCCGCGCCCCATATACGGTGTGTCCGCAAGGCATCCAGCAAATCGTTTTCCTGGTGCATCGATCCGCGGGCGGCATTCACGAAAATAGCCGTGGGCTTCATTTTCCCGAAGGCTGTGGCGTTGAATATCCCTTCCGTTTGCGGTGTGAGCGCGGCATGAACGCTCAGCACGTCGCTTTGGGACAGCAGTTCGTCGAAGCTCACGTATCGCGCGCCCAGTTCCTTTTCCGCGGCTTCGTTCCGGCTGCGGTTGTGGTAGATCACTTCCATATCGAACGCACCGCGGCACTTCCGCGCCAGCGCAGTGCCGATGCTACCCAGCCCGAAAACGCCCAGCGTCCGGCCGTTGAGCTCTATCCCAAGATTGGCCGTGGGGTCGAAGAATCCCCATTCGCCCTTTTCGATCCGTTTATGCATGTAAAACGCCTTGCGCGAAACGGCCAACATCAACAGGAAAGCCGTATCAGCCGTGGCATTGCTCAAAACTCCGGGCGTATTCCCCACCGGGATCCCCAGTGCCTTTGCGGTTGCCACGTCCAGGTTGTCGTACCCGGCAGACATGAGCGCGATCACTTTCAAATGCCGGCACGCCTGCAAAAAATCCGCGTCCAGCTTGTTCCCGCCCACGCTCAGCAATGCATCATGCGCCTTGCACGCCGCCACCAGCTCTTCCGGTGCGAGGTTCCGCTTTTCCGTATGCTCCGTGAATTCGATACCTGCGTCGCGCAGCAGTCGTATCCCCGCTTCGGGAATCTGCCGGGTGATGAATACTTTCATGTGAACGGATTTGATATGTGTGTAAACATTTTTCCTGCAATTTAAGTTTTAGCTTTATGACCCTTAAAAATCATGCGCATGGATAAAAGAACTTTGGGAAATACCGGTCTCACCATTGCTCCGCTGATGTTCGGCGGGAACGTGCTGGGCTGGACGGCCGACGAGCAAATGTCTTTCCGCCTGCTCGACGCCTTTACCGACGCGGGATTCAACGCCATCGACACGGCTGATACCTATTCCCGCTGGGCCCCGGGCAACAGCCCCGGCACTTCCGAAAGGGTGATCGGCAAATGGCTCAAAGCTTCCGGGAAGCGCGGTAAAATCGTGCTGGCCACCAAAGTAGGCGGGGTGATTTCGGAGGAAAAGAAAGGCCTGCGCAAAGCGTACATCCTGACTGCCGTAGAAGATTCCCTCCGCCGCCTGCAAACCGATTACATCGATCTCTACCAGTCGCATTACGACGATCCGGAAACGCCGATCGAAGAAACCCTCGAAGCCTACGCCACCCTCATTTCCGCCGGAAAAGTCCGCCACATCGGCACCAGCAACATGACGCTGCCCCGCATCGTGGCTTCCGCCGCCATCAGCAAAGACAAAGGATGGCCGTCTTACCAAACCCTCCAGCCCGAATACAACCTGTTCGACCGCGAAAAATACGAAACCGGGTACGCCGCCTACGCATCGGAACATCACCTCGGCGTGATCCCGTATTTTTCCCTCGCCAGCGGCTTCCTCACCGGCAAATACCGTTCCGCAGCCGACATTGCCAACAGCCCGCGTGCCAAATTCCTCGGAAAATATTTCAACGAACGCGGCACCCGCATCCTGGAAGCGCTCGATTCCGTAGCGGCCAAACATCAGTCCAAACCCGGCATGGTAGCCATTTCGTGGGTGAAAGACCGTCCCACCGTGACCGCGCCCATCGCCAGCGCCACCAACCTCCGGCAGCTCGACGAGCTCATCCGCGCCGTTTCGCTGCAGCTGGATTCCGACGATATGGAACTGCTCAATACCGCCAGCGCGTTCTGATTTACTGTTATTCCAAAAAACGAACGGCCCGAAGCAAACGCTCCGGGCCGTTCCGTTCGTATTATTCTTCTATCGGGTCTGCGATGCGTTTTTCAATCGATCCAGCTCTTCCGCCATGGCTTTCACCTTGTCGGGATGCTGCGCGGCGAGGTTCTGTTTTTCACCGACGTCCGCACGAAGATCATACAGCTGCGGAACTTCGTCGTTGCCGGACTCGATGTTCACTTCTTTCATGAGCTTCGCGCCTTTCGACGGCGTGATGTATTTCCAGTTACCCTGAACGAGCGACAAAGATCCGCCCTGCAACACGAGCCAGGAGCGGCCTTCCGGCTTTTTGCCCAGGAATGCTGGCAACATGTCGTGACTATCCGGCGCGGCATTTTCGGGCAACTTTTGTCCGGTCAGCTTCGCGAAAGTGGCGTAAAGATCGACCTGGCTGATCAGCGCGTCTGACGTACCGCCGGCCTTCACAGTGCCGGGCCAGCTTACGATCCAGGGCACGCGGGTGCCGCCTTCGAAAGCGCTGTATTTGCCGCCGCGCAGCGGGCCTGCGGGCTGGTGGCCGTTTTGCTGGGTAACTGCGCCATCAACGTAGCCATCGTCGAGCACGGGGCCGTTATCGCTGGAAAAGAGCACGATCGTGTTTTTCTCCAGGCCGAGCTGGCGGAGCTTGTCCATGATGCGGCCCACGCTCCAATCCATCTGCAGGATCGCGTCTCCGCGGTAGCCCAGTTTGCTTTTGCCTTTGAAGGCGGTGGCGGGCATGCGGGGCACGTGGATATCGCTCAGGTTGAAGCACAGCAGGAAAGGTTTTTTGCGGTTGGCTTCCATGAATTCGATGGCCTTGTCGGTAAACGCGTAGGCGACCTCTTCGTCTGTCCACCTCGCGCGGGAACCGCCTTTCATCCAGCCGATCCTGCCGATGCCGTTCACGATGGTATTGTTATGGCCCTGGCCGGGTGATGACTGGATTTTGAGCAGTTCAGGGTTTTCCTTGCCGGTGGGCTCGTTGCCGACTTTCGCCTGGTAATTGACTTCGATGGGATCGTCAGGGTCGGCGCCGATGATGGAGCCGTTTTCCACGAAAACGGTCGGCACGCGGTCAGCCGTGGCGGGGAAGAAGAAGGCGTAATTGAATCCGACTTCGTTGGGGCCGGGTTTGATGGCGGTGTTCCAGTTGATGGGGGAACCGTCTCCCAATCCCAGGTGCCATTTCCCGACGAGGGCGGTCTGGTACCCGGCCTGTTGCATCATGGACGCGAGCGTGGGGGAACCTGGCGGGATGATCATGGCCGCGTTGCCGGGGAGCACGCCCGTTCCTTTCTTGCGCCAAGGATACTGGCCGGTGAGCAGGGCGTAGCGCGACGGTGTGCAGGTAGCGGATGTGGTATGGCCGTTGGTGAAGCGGATGCCGCTTTTGGCCAGGGCGTCGAGGTTGGGCGTTTGCACCTGGGTGGCGCCGTAGCAGCTCAGATCGCCGTATCCCACATCGTCTGCGTAAATGATAATCACGTTCGGCCGCTGCTGGGCAATCGCATCTCCCGCCAGCGTGCCGCATAAAAACATAAAGAGTAACCGTTTCATGCGGATAAAATTGTTCCGCGCAATCTTACTCAATATTTCCGCATAATTCAACTTAAAATGATTAATTTGATAGGGATATGCGGCGGGCGATAAACAAATGCATTTATTTCCTCATGCGAGTTTTTGGCCTTTGTAATCGTGCAATCTATGACAACTGCTGTACCCAATCTTTTATTGATCGACGATGATGCGGACGACCAGGAGATATTTTTGTCTGCGCTGGCGTTCATTGACAATTCCATCCGCTGTTCCCTGGCATCGAACGGGCAGGAAGGCATTTCGCACCTGGGTGCATCGGAATCGTTGCCAGACCTCATTTTCCTCGATCTCAACATGCCGGTAATGAATGGCATGCAGTTTTTACAGGAATTGAAAACCAGCCAGCGGACCAAACACATCCCCGTCATCATTTATTCCACGGCATCCGACCAGCAAACGATCCGGCAGGCGCTGGAGCTGGGCGCATTCCAGTTTTACACGAAACCGGAAAAATTCTCGGAACTGGTGAGCATGCTCCACAGCCTGCTGTACCCCGCCACACGATAGCATCCATTCCCGAAATACCCGCCATCAGCCTGACTACATGCGACCTGGGCAAGCAACCGCCCGAACGGATTTTCCGTATCCCGAACAATACCTTTGCATGAAGCACCTGTCGCTCCTGATGCTGATCATGGCCTTTTCTGCCGGCCTGCGCGCGGACCATATTACCGGCGGGGAAATGTATTATACCGTACTCTCCCGCGCGAATGGCAGCACCACTTACCAGGTGACGCTCAAGCAGTTCCGCAGTTGCGGCACTTTGAACCGTTCCTTCTACAATCCTATTTACATCGGCGTATATAACCGGGCTTCCAACGCGGAAATCTTCATGCTGTCTGTCCCCCTCAACCGGGAAGAACAGCTCAGCCACACGAGCAACGACCCCTGCATCACCCGTCCACCCACGATCTGCTACTACGTCGGGTACTGGCATTTCAATGTTACGCTACAAGATTCCCCGGATGGATATATCATCACTTCGCAGGTAACCAACCGCGTAAACCAGATCAGCAACCTGGAACCGGGATACGACCGCATCGGCGCCACCTACACCGCTGAAATCCCCGGCACGGCGCAATTGGCCACCGCCACCAACAACCGCAGCGCGCGGTTCACCGGCTCCGACCTCGTTACTGTTTGCGCCGACAACCCGTTCCAATACAGCTTTGCGGCCGAAGACCCTGACAACGACGAGCTTCGCTATTACTTTTGCGAGGCCTACCAGACCATCGGTTACTCCAGCGGCAACCCCGGCACCGGAGGCGGAGGCGCCACCAGCCAGCCCACCGTGCCGCCGCCCTACGTTAGCGTGCCGTATGGCACGGGATACAGCCAGGATGCGCCCCTCGGCGTCCGTGTTTCCATCGATCCCGTCACGGGCCTTATCACCGGCATCGCGCCGGAAGTGGGGATTTACGTGGTTACCGTCTGCGTACAGGAACTGCGGAACGGTATCGTCATCGCCACGCAACGGAAAGACCTGCAGCTCAACATCACGGGCTGCACCCTCGCGGCTGCCACGCTCCTTCCGGAATACATGCTCTGCGGCAATTCGCAGCAGCTCGTGGTCGCCAACCGGTCTACCAGCCCATTGATCGCCCGGTGGAACTGGGAGTTCCGCAACGCCGCCGGCCAGCTCGTGTATTCCTCCGCCAATCCTGTCGCGGATTTCACATTCGCGCTGCCGGGTACCTATTCAGTGAAGCTCACGACCAACCGCGGCCTGCAATGCCCGGATTCCACGGAAGCCCTCGCGCTGGTATACCCCGGCTTCAACCCTGCCTTCACTTCCGCCGGATCCTGCATCGCCAAACCCGTTTCCTTCACAGACCAAACCACCACGGCCTTCGGAACGGTGAATTACTGGAACTGGGATTTCGGCCAGGCCATCACTATGACCGACCGTTCGGAAGATCAAAACCCGGACTGGACGTACCCTTCCACCGGCCGCTACACCGTTACGCTCATCGCACATAATTCCGTGGGCTGCAAGGATACGGTGCAGCAAGCGATCGATATTCTCGATAAACCACCCATTGGACTGGCGTTCAGGGATACGCTGATTTGTCCGCCGGACCCGCTTACGCTCCGCGCATCCGGGTCGGGCAATTTTACCTGGTCGCCCGCCGTGAACATGACCGGCTCGCAAACCGCCACGCCTAATGTGAACGTTACTTCCGACACGAAATATTACGTAGACCTCGACCAGAACGGCTGTCTGAACCGCGACTCCGTCGTCATCCGCACTACCCCCCAGGTGACGCTGCAGATGCCGGCAGATACGCTGATCTGCCAGGGAGATACCATCCGTTTGCGGCCGCAATCCAACGGGCTGATCTACAATTGGGCGGCCGCCCCGGGATTGTTGCAGGCGGCGGCGCCCGCGCCACTGGTGAGCCCGCCGGGAGATACGCGTTATTTCGTGACGGCCAGCGTGAGCGCCTGCACGGCCAGCGGCAGTGTTTGGGTGCGCACGGTGCCTTACCCGCTCGCGCGGGCAGGGAACGATACGGTCATCTGTTTCGGAACGGAAGCGCAATTGCACGCCGCTACCGACGGCAGCGGGTTTGCGTGGTCGCCCGCATTGCCGGGAACGCTCGACCCGGTGGTAAGGCCTACGGGGAGCACGGCTTACGTTTTCACGGCCACGGATACACGCGGATGCCCCAAACCTTCGCGGGATACGGTGCTGGTGACGGTTTTGCCCAAAGTGCAGGCTTACGCCGGGCGCGATACGGCGGTGGTGGTGGGGCAACCGCTGCGATTGCACGCTTCGGGCGGAACGCGGTATGAATGGTCGCCGGCGGCGGGGCTTTCCGATCCCGGCAATCCCGATCCCATTGCCGTGTACCGCAGTGCCAATAAGGGATTGCGGCTGAAGGTGCTCGTGCAGGACCAGGCGGGCTGTGCGGATTCGGCGTTCCTTACGGTGAAAGTCTACAACACGCTGCCGCAGGTGTTTGTGCCCACTGCGTTCACCCCCAACGGCGACGGCGTCAACGATTGGTTGCGGCCCATTGGCGCGGGGATCAGCGAGATCCGGTACTTCAGGGTGTACAACCGCTGGGGACGGCTCGTGTACAGCGGAAATGAAAATAACCGCGGATGGGACGGCCGTACGAAGGGCGAATTGCAGGATAACGGAACGTACGTCTGGCAGGTGAGCGCCGTGGATTATTTCGGGGCCGACTTCTTCCTCAGCGGCACGGCCACGCTGTTGCGATAACGCTTATATTCGCGTATGGCTTCGAATCAGCACCTGCCCGTTATCCGCATACAGGACATCTGCACACCGCTCAAGGCGGAGGTGTTCAGCATATTCCGGCATGAGGAACAGGGCCGGGCGAGCCTTCCGCAGCCCCACAAGCACGATTTCTACATGCTGCTGGTCGTGACTGCCGGCAGCGGTACCCATACGATCGATTTTTCGCCCTACCCCGTTACCCCGGGCTCGGTGTATTTCCTGGCGCCGGGGCAGCCGCACGACTGGGAATTGCATCCGGAGACGAAAGGTTTCCAATTGATGTTCGGCAGGGATTTTTTGACGGGAGACACGCTCCAGTGGCCGTTTTTCTCTTTCTCCGCCAATCCGCACCTGCTGTTGGAAGAAGCGCCCTTCAACGCGGTGGTCCGGGAACTGGAAAGCATCCTCGAAGAATATGCCCTGGCAGATTACCTCACCGTGCGCATCATCACTTACCGCCTGCTTTCCCTGCTCACGATGCTCGAGCGCCGGTACGACGAAGCCCATCCCACCACCAACCAGCCGCCCGTTCAGCGCCTCGTGAAGCAGTTCCTCGCCATGCTCGAAAAAAGTTACCGGGAAAACGCAACCGTCGAGCATTACGCCGCGCAACTCCATGTTACGCCACAATACCTCAACATCGTCTGCCGCAAGGAAACCGGCATCACGGCGGGCAATCTCATCCGCCGGCGGCTGCTGCTGGAAGCCCGGCGGTTACTGTCACTCACCACCCAGGACGTGAAAGAGATCGCGTATGAACTGGGATTCTCCGACACTTCTTACTTTTCCCGCTTCTTCCGCCGGTATACGGGTCAAACGCCCCTGGAATTCCGCCAGCAGGTTCAGAAAGTACCCTGATCCACACGTTTTTCCCCTTTCCTTCCATTTGATTACGGGTAATTTTGGTAAACGACACCAGATGATGAAAACCATGTTACTGGCGCTGGTATTGGGCATAACCATGCCCGCCTGCGCACAGCACGAAAAGCAGATGAGCCAGATGGATAACAGTGCAAATAAAAGACTACAGGCCGCCGCAGCTGCGGGCGACACCGCCGCCATCGGCGACGCGCTGCGCACCGGCGCGCAACTCGAATCGCGGGACGCGGAAGGCCGCACCCCGCTGATGACGGCCGTATACAAACATCATGCATCCGCCGCACAGGCGCTGATCGATGCGGGAGCGAACGTGAACGCGCAGGACAAAATCCTGAATTCACCCTTCCTCTACGCCGGCGCCGAAGGGATGACCGACATTGTTCGGATGTGCATGAAAGCCGGTGCAGACTATACCGTATACAACCGGTACGGCGGCTCCGCCCTCATCCCCGCCTGCGAGCGCGGGCATGTGGAAACGGTGATCGCCCTGCTGGAAGACAAAAAATTCCCCATCAACCACATCAACCGGCTCGGATGGACCGGTTTGCTGGAAGCGGTGATCCTCGGCGACGGGGGACCGCGGCATATCCGCATCGTGCAACTGCTCATAGACGCAGGCGCCGATCTCAATATCGCTGATAAAGATGGAGTTACGACGCTGCAACATGCCCGGCAGAAAAAACAGACCGAAATCGCCAGCCTCCTCGAAAAGGCCGGCGCCAAATAACGACTGAGTGTGATAGGCGAGGAAAGAAGAGAAAAGGCTTCCCGGATGGGGAGCCTTTTTGGTATTTACACAAACGAATTGGCGTGGATATTAAGTTTTTGCCTGCACGGATGGATTGATTACATTTGAAACGAGCCGGAAAAACAGATCCGGAAGCCCCTGAACGTTATGGATTCTTGTTCCTGAAATTTACCCGGAAGACATGAATATCATCGCCCCGATAACCCGACTGCTGGACACCGGTTGCACACGCTTTCCGGAGGAAAAGCGTTGCCAGGTGCGGATCATCAATTCCCTTTCATTAGCGATCGGGAGCAGTCTTTTCATGCTCGGGGTCGTGTATTATTTCATCAGCCGGGCGCCCATCGTTTTCTTCGGCAATACCCTGGCGCTGGTGTGTTTCTGCATCCCGGTGATTTTCAATCGTTATGGCAAACTGAAGACCGCCACGCTGCTGCTGGTCGCCTTCCAATCTTTGTGGGCGGTTTATTTCGATTGGCTCCTGGGGCCGGGGGTACTTTTCATCATCGCCTGCATGTCGATGATCAGCCTCACTTACCTGACGATAGAAAAACAATCCTGGCAAATCATCGCCGTGGCTACGCTCAGCATCTCCATCGTGTTCATGGAATGGCATTTGCTGAACGGCAACCCGCCGTACCTGCAACAACCTGAGCCCGTGATCCGCTCCTTGCGGTGGATCAACATCGCATGGCACGTTTTCATTCCCCTGCTTTGCATTTACCACTATAAAAAATCATATAACGACCTGCTGAAGGAATTGCTGGCTAAACGGGACGAGCTGGAAAAATCCAACAAGTCGAGAAAACTATTCCTGCAGGAAACCAGCCACGAAATCCGTAATCCGCTCAATGCCATCTTCGGCATCGTGCAGCTCATGCGCATGGATTTGCAGAACGGCCGGCCGCCGGAAACGATGGGCAGTTTGGTAGACCATCTGTACGTGGCGAGCTTCAACGTGAAAGACATTATCAACAACGTGCTGGAGCTTTCGCGCATCGAATCCGGGCAGCGCGACGAAGCGCATCCGGCCGAAGTGCGCACGCATTCATTCCTCCACAACATCGTCCGCATCTACGAACTGCTGGCACTCACCAAATCCGTCACCATCCGCCTCAGCATTTCGCCGCGCATGTTGCCCGTGGTGACGACCGATGAAGTGAAGCTGTCGCAGATCCTCAATAACCTTATGACCAACGCCATCAAGTTTTCCCCCGGCAACAGCGAAATCCTCGTGGAATGCGGCGTGGCAGGAAAGGAATGGCACATCAGCGTGACGGACCAGGGCGGCGGCATCCCGGAAGACAAGCAGAAAGTTATTTTCGAGCCGTTCGTGACCGTTAAAAAATCATTCGTGGAAGGGACCGGGCTGGGCCTGCACATCTCCAAATATTTTGCGGAATTGCTCGGCGGCCGCATCGAGGTAAATTGTGTGGACGGGGTGAGCACCACTTTCACCATCTCCTTCCCCATCCCAGACGGCGCCACGATCCCCGAACTGAAGGATGAAACGCCCGGCAGGACGAGCTTCGCGGGCAGCACAGTGCTGGTGGTGGAAGACGACCGGATGAGCCAGATCATCCTGCGCAACTTCCTCCGCGCGAAAGGCATCCATGTGCTGGCGGCGGATAACGGGAACGAGGGGTTGACGATCGCCCGCGAACAATCGCCCAACCTCATTATCCTCGATTCGCAAATGCCCAACATGAACGGCAGCGAAATGCTCGAACACCTGAAAAGCGATCCCCGGCTCCAGCACATCCCCGTGGTGATCGCCAGTGGCGACGCCTACTCCGAATCGGCCGATAAATTCCGGCTCCAGGGCGCCTGCGATTATGTCGTGAAACCCATCGAACTGACCGCCCTCGGCCATGTTTTGGAGAAACATCTCCAGCATCTGTAACCTTTCTTTTACAACATTCCGGTTTTCTGTTATACAATTTTGGTAATAGCCAATACTGGCAAGGCATTTGAACATTCATCCCGCAAACTTGTTTTCCATTCAAACCACCGTACCATGAGCCCTAACGATCCGCACGAGCATCATCACGAGCATCACCATCATCCGGAACCGCATTCCCATCCGCCGCAAGACCACACGCACGTCCACCACAACCATCCGCAACCCGCTCCCATGGCCGACCACAGCCAGCACGCAGATCACGGGATGCATGCAGACCATGGAGGGCACGGCGGCCATGATCACCACGGCATGATCGCCGATTTCAAGAAAAGGTTCTATGTGACATTGGTGCTCACGGTGCCTGTTTTGCTGCTGTCGTCCATGATCCAGCACTGGCTCGGCCTGCCATGGCAGTTCCCCGGTTCCGGCAAAATACTTTTCGGGCTGTCGACCCTAATTTTCGTTTACGGCGGCTGGCCTTTCCTCAAAGGCTGGTTCACCGAAATGAAATCCCGCAACCCCGGCATGATGACGCTGATCGGGTTCGCCATCACCGTGGCTTACGTCTACAGCACCGCCACCGTGTTCGGACTGGAAGGCATGGACTTCTTCTGGGAACTGGCGACGCTGATCCTCATCATGCTGCTGGGTCATTGGATCGAGATGACGTCGGTGGCGGGCGCTTCGCGCGAACTGGAAGCCCTCGTCAAACTGATGCCTTCCTCCGCCCACATCATCAAAAACGATACGATCTCCGAAATACCGACCGACCAGCTCCAAAAGGGCGACCTCATTCTCGTGAAACCCGGTGAAAAGATCGCTGCAGACGGTGTCATCACCGAAGGCGAAAGCGCCGTCAACGAATCCATGCTCACGGGAGAATCCAAACCGGCGGAAAAGAACCCGGGCGATAAAGTGATCGCCGGTTCCATCAACGGCAACGGCGCCCTTCGCATCGAAGTCACCCATGGCAGCAAGGAATCGTACCTGCAACAGGTGATCCAATTGGTGAACGAAGCGCAGCAAGACAAATCGCGCACGCAGCTGCTGGCCGACAAAGCCGCGCGCTGGCTCACCGCCATCGCCATCGTGGCGGGGCTCGCTACGTTTTTCGCGTGGTACCTCACGGGGAGCACGCTGGCGTTCGCCATGGAGCGGATGGTGACGGTGATCGTGATCTGTTGTCCGCATGCGCTGGGGCTCGCCATTCCGCTGGTGGTGGCCAAATCCACCGCGCTGGCGGCGCGCAACGGGCTGCTTATCCGCAACCGTACCGCTTTCGAAAACGCGCGAAAGATCACCACGCTGGTTTTCGATAAAACGGGAACGCTCACGGTTGGCCAATTCGCCGTGGCCCGGTTCGAAGCATTGATCGGCGATGTCACGAAAGAAGAAGTGCTTCGCCTCGCTTATGCGCTCGAGCAAAGTTCAGAGCATCCCATCGCCACGGGGATCGTGGCGAAAGCGAAAGAGCTGGGCATCAGCGCGGAGCAGGCCGGCAAGATCACGGCTATCACCGGCAAAGGGATCACGGCGGAACTGAACGGCACCACGATTTCAGTGGTAAGCCCCAACGCGCCGCAAAACCCGCCGGAAAAAATCCGCGCCGGCGAAACGCTGGTGTACGTACTCCGTAACGAAACACCCATCGGTTTCATCGCGCTTTCCGACCAGATCCGCCCCGAATCCGCCGAAGCCATCCGCACGCTGCACGAACAAAATATCAAAACGGTACTGCTCACCGGCGACAATAAAGTAGTGGCGGAAGACGTAGCGCGCACCCTCGGTATGGACCAGTTCTTCGCCGAAGTGCTGCCGCACGAAAAACTGGAAAAGATCGCGCAGCTCCAGCAATCCGGCGAGTTCGTTGCCATGACGGGAGACGGTGTGAACGACGCACCCGCCCTCGCCAAGGCAGACGTAGGTATCGCCGTGGGCTCCGGCAGCGATGTGGCCGCCGAAACGGCAGACATCATTCTCGTGAACAGCAACCCGAAAGACGTGGCCAGCCTCGTACTTTTCGGCAAGGCCACTTACCGGAAAATGGTGCAGAACCTCGCCTGGGCAACGGGTTACAACGTGATCGCCATGCCCCTGGCCGCAGGGGTACTTTCCGGCGCGGGGATATTGCTCAGTCCCGCCGCGGGCGCCGTGCTCATGAGCATCAGTACCGTGGTGGTAGCCATCAATGCTGGCATGCTGAAGATCAAATCATAACATCCCACCATTATAAAAACAAAAATCCCCCTCGCTGCGAGGGGGATTTTTGTTTTTATTTTTCACGCAGGATTACGAACATTCCGTTTATTTATCCGCCACCCACCAGCGGTTCACGGTATTTTCCTTCCCTTCCAGCACCACTTTATAAAACTTCGACGGCAGCTCCTTCACATTCACCACCGCATGCCCCTGCGCCGCGGGAACTTCGGCCAGCAACTTGTACTCGTCCGTTCCGCCGGTTTTGTAATTATTGGTGGTGGTCACCCAGATTTTCACATTGCCGCCCGGGTCGGGGTTTATCCAGGAAATATCCAGCACGTCCTGGAAATAATTCACGTTAGCGCGGGCCACGGAAATTTTGCCCGTCAGTGCCACACCGTCCGATTCGCGGGCCACATGCTGCGGCAGCGGCAGCCCCAGGAACCGCGCGATGGTCGGCATAATGTCTACCACACCGGGGTACGACGTTTTCGCATATACGTTCGGTTGTTTGATGTTGGACACGATCCACCCGGAACGCTGGCGGAATGTTTGCCCGCCGTGATGCTTGCCCGATGGCTCGTCGCGGCCATGATCGGTCGTGATAACGATCATCCATTGTTCCTTGAACTGCTTTTGGCGATATTGCACCGCTTCCCAGATCTTGCCGATCTTTTCGTCCATTTTCCGGATGGCGGAAGAAAATTCCGGGCTGTCGCCGTACATATGGCCCATATCGTCGGTATATTCGAGGTACACCCAGCTGAGGTCGGGGGCTTGCTGGCGGATGGATTTCGCCGCTTCTTCGGCCACATGCGCATCTATCCGCTCCATGTACGCCTTTTTACGGTCGTGCGGGAAACGGACGGTATCCAGCTCGAAGCCGTCGTGCCGGATATCGATCGCGAGGTTGCCGGTGGCGGGCAGGCGGTCGCCCACGAGCTTGGTCCGGTTATCCTCCCAACTGCTGTAAATGGCAGTTTTCCTTTGGGGGAAGTGGGATTTGAACGTCCGGAAGATGGTCCAATATTGATAATTGGGCTCCTTGATATCGTTGTCCCACACATTATGCTTGTTCACCCAGGTACCCGTGAGCACGCTGTTGTAGCCCACTGCGGAGATGGTCGGGGTTTGGGAATAGCCGCCTTTTTCGCCGCCGACGAAGGCGCGGAGGTAGCTGCCCGACTGGATAATGTGTTTGAAATGAGGGAGTTCGGCACGTTCGAAGACGTCTGCCGGGATGCCGTCCACAATAATGAAAACGGCTTTGCGGGACTGCGCCTGTACCGCAGCGGATAAGAGTAGCGCGAAGGTAATAGTCAGGTATTGTTTCATAGTCGATAAAAATACATTTATTAAATTTAAACCCTAATCACTACGTGTTATGAAAATGAAATATGCCATCCTTAGTCTTTTCCTCGCCGGCGCGCCCTGCGTGGCCGCCCTGGCACAGAAAGCCACGCTGACGAAGCTCTGGTCTACCGACACCACGCTGAAAGTACCCGAATCGGTATATTTCGACGGTAAACGCAACGTGCTCTATGTCACCAATATCGACGGCGAGCCCTGGGGGGCAGACGGACAGGGGTTCGTATCCAAAGTATCTCCCAAAACCGGGAAGATCGAGAACCTCCGCTGGGTAGAGGGGCTGAACGCCCCCAAAGGCATGGGCGTCCATAAAAACCGCCTGTACGTCGCCGACCTCGACGCCGTCGTAGTCATCGATATCGATAAAGGCGCGATCGAAAAACGGATCCCCATCGCTGGCGCCACCGGTCTCAACGACGTTACCGTGGCACCCAACGGCTACGTGTTCGTCACCGATTCCAAACAGAAAACCGTCCATCTCGTAGTACCCACGATCTCCGACGCCTACGTTTCCAAAGGCCTCAAAGGCCCCAACGGCATCCTGGCCAGCCCCGCAGGGCTCCTCGTGCTCGACGATAATTCCGTAAACCTCGTCCAGGCCGATAAATCCCTCAAGAAAGTAGCCCCCGCTTCTTCCGGCGCAGACGGCATCGAACATGTGAAAGGCGACGAATACATCGTTTCCTGCTGGAAAGGCGATGTGTATTACGTTAACATCAAAGACAACACCGCCGACAAAATCCTCGACACCCAGGCCGAAAAACTCCAGACCGCAGATATCGGGTACGACGCGAGAAAGAAAATCGTTTACATCCCCACCTTCTTCGGCAACCACGTCACCGCCTATCAACTCACCATCAACTAATCCATACACTGCCGGAAAGTAAACAACCGCTTTCCGGCAGTTATTTCACCTGCATGAAGTATCTGTACCTGCTCGCACTCCTGATCTCCGTCTACACCGTTAAAGCACAGTCTTCGCGGCAGGCCTACGTCTTCTCCCATCTTTCCATCCAGAACGGCCTCACCGGCAACCACGTTTCCGCAGTGCTGCAGGATAAAAAAGGGTTCATCTGGATCGCCAGCAACGCACTCCAGCGGTTCGACGGCGAAAACTACATTACCATCACCCAGTTCGACCGGCTGCCCGGTTCCATTTTCTACGACGACATCGCGCTGTACGAAGACCGCCAGGGCCGCATCTGGATCGGCGCGCCAGACAATATCCGGATTTACGATCCCGTTACTTCCCGCATTTCCACCGTTCCCATCGAAGCCGGCCTCACGCCCGGTTCGGAAATCGGATGCTATACTTTTCTGCAAGACCATAAAGGACGGCTGTGGATGACGGCCGATGCGGGACTACTGCAATACGACGCTGCGCTCCACCGCTTCCGCCGGCCCACCGAAATCCCCGACAGTATCAGTAAAAAAATGCATTCCGGCATCATGGAAGACGCATATGGAAGGCTCTGGGTCAGCGGAACCAAAGAAATGTACATGGTGTCCCAGGACCGCCGCCAGGTTTTCAGTTCCTACAACAATCCGCACCACTATCCCCTGCTCGATATCCAGACGAGCGTGAAAGAAATGCTGGAAGACAACCGCGGGCGCATCTGGGCCGCTACGCGCGGTACCAACGAACTGCTGTGCTGGCCGCCCGACAGCAGCGGCATGCGGCGCTTCCAGTTCCATTATGGCGGTACCGAGCCCGACCAGGTGTACGAGCTCGCGGAAGACCATCACGGTAATATCTGGGCGGGCATGAAAACCAACGGCCTGTTCCGGTACACCGATGCGCAGGGGAAGTTCTCCCTGCACATCGCGCCCTCGAAATCGCCGCTGGGCCTGCATCTCAACTATGAAACCAATTGCCTGCTTCCCGACCGCGACGGCCATCTGTGGGTCGGGACAGACGTGGGCGTCAATATATTAAGCCTTCATAACGAAGGTTTCACCCGCATCGATCCGCCGGCGCCACAAATTTCCGGCGCGGAAATGACGGGATTGCTGAAGGGGAAGAACGGAGATGTGTACATGGCTTACTGGGGCGCGGGGTTCTCCCATCTGCGGCCCGACCTCACGCCCGTGAAACACTACACCCACGGCCCCGGCGGCATCCCGGAAGACAGGAACCTCGTCTGGAGCCTCGCCGAGCTCCCCTCCGGGAAAGTGCTCATAGGCCAGGAAAATGGGATGGTCTCAGAATACGATCCGCAAACGCAGCGGTTCAAACATCATCGTCCCCCGCAATTGCACGACCAGACCGTGCTCACGATGTGGCCCGAAAACGATACCACCGTCTGGACAGGCCTCTACAAATTCGGTTTGGCCAAATGGGACCCGCGATCCGGGAAAGTCACCAATTACCCGCAGCTCATGGGTTTCATCCATCGGAATACGGCGATAACGGCCATCGTTCCCGGTGGCGACAGCCTCCTGTGGCTGGGGTCCAGCCGCGGCGGGGTTTTGCGCTTCCGGAAATCGGACGGGCAGGTTACGTCTGCGGTGATGTTCATGCGCGGAACGGATACCGTCCGCAACGTAACGGCGCTGCAACGGGTCAACGATACTACCTTGCTGGCAGGTACCGATCATGGCGTTTATTTCTATTTTCCCGCTTCCGGGCGATGGGAAACCCTGGTGATCAACAACCGCCAGTTCGACGAATGGATCCTGTCCATAGCGCCGGCCGGCAACGACCGGTTCTGGCTCACCACGCCCGCCGGGTTCTACCGGCTGAACAGTCCTACCCGAACGATTTCCACGTTCGAGCAAAACAACGACATCATCACCGATCCCCGGAAAGTGCGGCGCTGCATCATTAACCTGGCAGACGGGCGGCTGCTTGTGGGCGCATCCGATCATGCCGTGGCGTTCCTTCCCGAAAACCTGGAAGTACGGCCACCGCCTTCCGACGTGACGATCGTGGGGTTCCGGGTGCTGAATCAGGCGATCATCGTCGATTCCGCGCTGTTTTTCAACAAGCCGGTGTATTTGAAGCATCATGAAAATTTCCTGGGGATCGATTTCAAATCGCTGCAATACCATGGGGAAAAACTGCAATATTTTTACCAGCTGGAAGGGTTGGACAAAGATTGGGTGCCGGCGGAAAACGTACTGTCTGCCCGATATACCAAACTGCCGCCGGGCGAGTACACTTTCCGGGTGAAGAGCATGAACACGGCCGGGATTTTCTCGCGCAATACCACTTCCCTGAAGATCGTGATCAGGCCGGCGTTCTGGCAAACGGGATGGTTCCGGACCTTGCTGATCCTGCTGGCTGCCGGTTTGGTGTATGGATATTTCCGGTTCAGGATGTATTTGGTGAAGAAGGAAGCCCGTAGCAGGGCGGCTTTCCGGGAGGAGTTGTCGCAGCTGGAAATGAAGGCGCTCCGCGCGCAAATGAACCCGCATTTCATCTTCAACGCCCTCAACTCGATCCAGACATTCATGCTGAAAAACGAGACAGACACGGCGCTGGCGTACCTCAGCCGCTTCGCAAAGCTCATCCGCAATGTGCTCGACCACTCGCAGTTGAACAACATTTCCATCACGCGGGAAACGGAAATGCTGGAAAATTATCTGGAACTGGAGCGCCTCCGCCTCGACGGGCGCTTCGATTACACCATCACGATCGATCCCGACCTCGAGCCCGACTTCGCCGAGATCCCCGCCATGGTGCTGCAACCTTTCGTCGAAAATGCTATCTGGCACGGGCTCCAACATAAAGACGAACACGGCCACCTCCACATCCGCTTCACCCGCGAAGGCCAGCAGGTACATTGCGTGATCGAAGACGACGGTATCGGCCGCGAAGCCGCCACGGCACTGAAGCAACACACCCATCCCGCACACGTCTCGCGGGGCCTCCAGATAACAAAAGACCGGCTGCAGATTTACAACAGCCGGTACAATATGGATGCGTCTTTCGACATCGATGATCTGAAAAATGAGAACGGACAACCTGCCGGAACGCGGGTGAACCTCTGGTTCCCGCTCACGGAAGATTAACCCAGCCCAATCTCGAAATGCCGCGTGGGGATTTCAATATCCTGGAACCCTTTCTTCAGCAGCCAGTCGCGGAACACGGTTTGCACTTCGTATTCGCCGTGCACGAGGAAGAGTTTCTTTACATCGCGCGGGTTCTGGCAGGCGAGCCACTGGCTCATGTCTTCGTAATCGCCATGCGCGCTCATGGCGCGGATGATGCCTACTTCAGCTTTCACTTCATATCTGTCGCCGTAGATGGAAACTTCCTTGGCGCCGCGCATGAGCCGTCCGCCGAGGGATTGTGGTTCGCAATACCCAACGATCAGGATGGTATTTTTCCACTGCTCGATGTTGTTGGCGATGTGGTGCTTCACACGACCGGCTTCCGCCATGCCGGATGCGGAAATGATGACGCAAGGCTCCTTGCGGAAGTTGAGCATCTTCGATTCCTCAACCGTTTTAATATAGCGGAGACCGGGGAAGCTGAACACGTCTTCGTCCACTTCCAGCATTTTGGCGACTTTTTTATTGAAGCATTCCGGGTGCATGCGCGTTACCTGCGTGGCTTCGAGCGACAGCGGGCTGTCTACGAAAAGGTCTACGGGCGGGAGTTTCCCGGCCAGTTGCGCGCGGTTGAGGGCGTAAAGGATTTCCTGCGTACGGCCAACGCTGAACGCGGGAATGATCAGTTTCCCTTTCTTCATGACGCAGGTTTCGTGGATGAAACGCAACAGCTCTTCGTCTGCCGGCGCGATGTGCGGGTGAAGGGTGCTGCCGTAGGTGGATTCCATGATGATGTAATCCGCCTGCGGGAATTCTTCGGGAGATTTGAGGATGGGATCGCCGTAACGGCCGATGTCGCCGCTGAAAGTGATGTGCTCCGTCTTCCCGCCTTCCTGGACCCGCAAATGCACGCAGGCACTGCCGATGATGTGGCCGGCGTCCGTGAACATCACTTCCACGTCTTCGTCGATCTTGAACCATACGCCGTATTTGACGGGAACGAGCTGGTCAATGGCGCGCTTGGCGTCTTCGAGTTTGTACAGCGGCTCGATGTAAGGTTTGCCTTCGCGGGCGTTCTTTTTGTTCACGTATTTGATATCGTCTTCCTGGATCTCCGCGGAATCCAGGAGGAGGATCTCGGTGAGGTCTCTTGTGGCGGGCGTGCAATAAATCTTGCCGCTGTAGCCCATTTTGCTGAGGCGCGGCACGAGGCCGGAGTGGTCGATGTGCGCGTGCGACAATACCATAATATCTATTTCTTCGGGGTTGAACCCGAAGTCGAGGTTGAGCGGGGTGGTTTCTCGCCCCATGCCCTGGTACATGCCGCAGTCGAGTAGAATCTTCAGTCCTTTCTTCAGGGTGATGAGGTGCTTGGACCCCGTCACTGTGCGTGCTGCTCCGTGAAATGCGATTTTCATGATGATGCTTTTTTAAAACTCCACGTAATCCTGAACCGTGCGATCTCCGTTGCGTCTTTGCTTTTGCCCGTCACTTCCACGGTGAGGGCTACGGGCTCGCCGGTTGCTACCGTCTGCGCGATGGCGTCGCGGATGCTGGCGCCATCGTTACAGGTGAAATATGTTTTCGATTTTGCTTTTTTGAGGAAGATGCCTTCCATGCCCGTCACCAGCATAGATACTTTTGCGGGCGCTGCATATACGTGCCCCATGGCCAGGATGCCGCTGCTCATTTCCGCGGCCATGGCCAGACAGGCGAAATACGTGCTGCGGAAGGGGTTCTGCGAAAGCCAGCGGTAAGGCACCGATGTAGTGCACGATTCTTCCGACGCCGCGCCCGCCCGCACACCGGAAATCCAGGCGCTGGGGAGCTTGTAAAGGAGGAACAGGGAAAAACCGAACCGGTTGTTGACCCTGTTGAAGAATGTTGCAGTGCTTCGGGTTATTGCCATACCGAGGGTTTTACAGTTGCCGGACGTATGCATATGTATCCCGCTGGGCGTTCACTTCGGCGGCTCCCGCTTCGCGGGGCACCGGCAGGTTGCGGGCGTCGGCCCCCAATATTACGGCATTTGTGTTATCCGTCAGCTGCAAATGGATAATATCTTTCAGCTGCCGGCGGTACACGGGGTCGTATATAGGGAAGCACACTTCGATGCGGCGGTGCAGGTTGCGGTTCATCCAGTCGGCCGATCCCAGGTATACCTGTTCTTCGCCGCCGTTATGGAAAATAAAGACCCGCGCATGTTCCAGGAACCTGTCCACGATCCTGCGCACCCGGATGCCTTCGCGGGGCACCAGGCAACAGATGCTCCTGACGATCAGATCGATCTCCACACCCGCGTCTGCCGCGGCATACAGCTCGGCGATCATGCTTTTTTCCTGCAGGTTGTTCAGCTTGATCGTGATGCGCGCGGGCTTCCCGGCCCTTGCCGCTTCCGCCTCAGCACGGATCAGGGAGGTAAACTGGTCTACCAGGTTGAACTGCGCCACCAGCAAATGTTCGAAATGCATGAAATTGAACTTCCCCGGCGCAATACCGGTCTGCATGTAGATGAACAGCAGCTCCAGTTCCTGCGTGATGCCCTGGTGGCGGGTAAACAGGATATGGTCGGCGTAAAAACGCGCCGTGCTTTCGTTGAAGTTGCCCGTGGCCAAAAGCGCCGTATGGTCCCAAGAAAAACCGCGCTTGCGCTTCACGAGGGCTACTTTCGCATGGACTTTCAGCCCGGGGATACTATATAATATCCTGACGCCCGCGGCTTTCATCCGCTTGGCCCACCGGAGGTTGTTGGCCTCGTCGAACCGGGCTTTCAGTTCCACCATCACCGTTACCTTCTTCCCGTTCTTCGCCGCGCTCATGAGCGCATGCACGATGCGGGAAGTAGACGCCACGCGGTACAGCGTTACGTAAATCTCGCGCACATCGGGGTCGGTGGCGGCTTCGTTGAAATATCTTAAAATGTAGTCGTACGATTGATAGGGGACATGCAGCATTTTATCGCCCGCCTGTATCTGGTCGAGCAGGGGCTTGTCCAGATCGATGGCGTGGCAATGTGCGGGAGGCATTTTCGGATATTCGAGGGATGGAGCGGCCGGCAACGGCAGATCGGAAAGGTCGCGGAGATTATGGTATCGCCCGCCGGGCACCATTTCCAGTGCCGCGATCCGGAAATATTCGCCCAGCTGGTCGCGCAGGGCATCCGGCATGGCGGCGTCGAAGAGGAATCTCGTGGGAACGCCCATCTGGCGCTGCACGAGCATGTCTTCCACTTTCTGGAGGAGATGGCCGCTGAATTCGTCCACGTCGATCTCCGCATCCCGCGTCACCTTAATGCTGTACGCTGCTGTAATGCCCACATGCGGGAACAGGAACCCCAGATGCTGGCGGATCACGTCATCCATAAATATCACATCGTTGCCAGACAGCCGTAAAAAACGCGGCAGATGGTCGGACGGGATGTTGACGACGCCCGTGCCGCCGTCTTCCAGGCAAACCACGAGGTACAGGGCGTTATTCTCAAGGAACAGTTCCATCGGCTGGCCGAACTGGATGCGCACGGGCTGAAGATAGGCCAGCACCGTGTTGTAGAAGTAATCGCGGATAGAAGGGAGGTGCTCCGGCGCGGGGGATTCCCCGTAATACACCCGGATCCCTTTCTCCCGCAATTCCGGCAATACCGACTGCGTGAAAATCTTCCCGTATTCGTTCAACTGGCGCGCAATTTCCTGCTGCGCGGCGGCGAGCGCCCCTTTCTCCCCTTCGCGCAAATGGTGCAGCGCCAGGAGCGCCGGCATGCGGACGCGGAAAAACTCGTCGAGGTTCGAAGAGAAAATAGACAGGAATTTAACCCGTTCGTACAAGGGCACCGACGCCTCCCCAGCCATGGAAAGCACGCGGTAATTGAAATACAGCCAGCTCAGGTCGCGGTCGTTCAAGGGTATCGTTTGCTGCTCCAATGCTTAACCTTTTACCGGGAAAAATATAGCCGCCACCGTGAATGCGATCACGGAAGCCACGAGCCCGAACATGAAAGTATTGTACGCCAGGCGCAGCAGGCGGTATTTCCGGCCCAGCACCACGCCCAGGTTGTAGATATCGTGGATCATGTTGCTGTAGAGATAATCGGTATTCTTGATGATGGTATCCATGCCAGCTTCGTACTCCTGGTACGACATCTGGTGGAAATTCCCGAAAAACAGGAGGTTCGATTTCTTGTTTTTGATATCTTCTTCCGTGAAGCGACCACTCGTGACATTAGGCCGCGTGGCCAGCACCGCGAACACGATCGTGGTGACGCAGGTGGAGAGGAAAAGGACGGCGGGGAAGATGAAATTGGGATAATCTTCCAGTTTGCGCAGGAGCACAGACAACAATACGGAAATGATGATGGAGTTTACCGAGATCATGATGTTGGCCTTGGAATCGGCCATGGAGCTCAGGCGGATGTGATTGGTGCCCGTGGTCCGGAACATCGTTTCCACGCCGGGTTTCTTCTTTTCGTCCTTATCCTTGTCTTTATCTTTATCTTTTTCCGCTTTCTTCTTATCCGGTGCGATGCCGATGCTTTCTTCCATCGCTTCCCGTTGTTTTTCTTCCAGCTTTATTTTCAGCTTTTCGATATTATCTTCTTTCTGCGGATTGAGGAGCGTTCTGGCGTATGCGGTGTGATACTGGTGGGATTCGAGAAACTGGATGCTGGTGCGCGTCCATTCGGCGCTGCTGATTTTTTTACCGGCGGAAAGTTCGGCTTCGGTGCGCAGGAGTTTGTTCCTTTTGGAGAATTCCTTGCTGCCGAGATGGAAAAGGTCGGCATCGCACACGATCTGCTCCAGGAGGTTTTTCGGCTGCTGGGGGATTTTGGTGGCGAGCACGCAATCTGCCGCCGCGCGGCCCGTGGCTTCGGGGAGGCCCTGTTCCTTCGCGAAAGCGATCACTGCATCAGCTCCGGCCGATTCGTGGGCAGCGCGCTCCCCTTCCAGGTAGCCCATGTCATGGAACCAGGCCGCCAGCATTACGATGAGGTGGTCGGTATCCGAAAGCCGGTAATAGGCCGCTATCTGGTCGGCCGCCTGCACTACCTGGCTGGTATGCATGAGGTTATGGTATACCAGCACCGGGTCCGGGTGCGATTCGTACTGCCGGGACACATAGGCTTGCGCGGCTGCTATCACTGAACTAATTTCCATCTGGTGGTGTATTTACTATATTCCAAATTACGGCATTTTTTGCGTTAATTTTATCCTATAAAGAATGGCTTATGAAGATGTTAACTTGCCTGTTGCCGGTTATTTTGTTACTGTCCTGCCAATCGGCCGGCCAGAACGATGCCCGTAAACAGACTTCCCCCGAAGGCTACCGGCTCGAACAGTTCGAACGATTCAGGGTGCGCGAATCGCTCCAGGAGATCTCCGGTCTCGTGTTCCACCGCGATGAAGCACATTTCATCGCCAATAACGACGAACAGGGCAAACTCTTCCAGGTAGACCTCCGCGCCACCGCCCCCTACCCTTCCTGGAAGTTCGGCAAAAGCGGCGATTACGAAGAAACCGTGTTCACGGGGAAAGACTGGTTCGTCCTCAAAAGCAATGGCAGCATGAACCGGGTAGACGGCATGTTCTCCGACTCCGTTTCCTCCACCATCGCGCATTTCCCCCACAACTGGAAACGTGAGTTCGAAGCGGCGTATTACGACCGTGGTACCGACCGGATCGTCGCCATCTGCAAAAACTGCGAAGCCGATAAAGGTCAACGGCAAACGAGCGCCTTCAGCTTCCGGCCCGATTCCATGACCTGGAGCCCCGAGCCCGTGTTCCGCGTTGCGTACGACAGTATCCACGGCCTGAAGGAAGGCCCCGCCAAACACTTCCGCCCCTCCGGCGCCGCTGTGCATCCTATAGAAAACAGGGTATATATCGTGGCTTCCGTCAACGAATTGCTCGTAATTACCGACCTTCAGGGCAACGTCCTCGAAACACACCGCCTCCCGCGGAAACATTTCTCCCAGCCCGAAGGCATCACCTTCGCGCCGAACGGCGATATGTACATCTCCAACGAAGGCGACGAAGACCATACGGCCGATATTCTCAAATTCAAATACCATCCGAAAAATTGAAATACCTCGCACTCCTATTCCTCGCCTGCTTCTCCTTACGCGCCACAGCGCAGGAAGACAGCATCCAGCAACGGATCATCCTCATCGGCGACGCCGGCGAAATGCGCAACGGCATCAACCCCGTCGTGGATGCGGTCAGGCGCAACTTCAAGCTCAACGAGGGCCGGCACACCGTGCTCTTCCTGGGAGATAACGTATATCCGCTCGGGTTACCAAGCCCCTGGCGAAGAATTTCCCCGAAGCCCGCGCCATCCTCGATTACCAGGTGAATCTGGTGCGGGGCACCGAAGCGAAAGGGATCTTCGTCCCCGGGAACCACGACTGGTCCAAACACCGGCCCGACGGATGGCGCCAGATCCGCAACCAGCAGCAATACATCGATTCGCTGAATCTGCCCAACGTCGATTTCCTCCCGAAAGACGGATGCCCCGGCCCGCTGGCCGTTCCGTTGGGAGACGACGTCATGCTCATCGTCATGGACAGCGAATGGTGGCTTTACCCCGGCGCCAAACCCGGCCTGGAATCTTCCTGCGATCAGAAAACGGAAGACGAAGTGCTGGCGGAAATCAAAGACATCGCCGCCGCCAATCCCGGTAAACTGCTCGTTTTCGCTGCACACCACCCGCTGCGCAGCCACGGCATCCATGGCGGATATTATACCATCAAGCAGCATATTTTCCCGTTGACGGACGCCAAACCATATCTCTACGTGCCCATGCCCGTCATAGGCAGCGTTTATCCGCTGGTGCGGGGCGTGTTCGGCACGCGCGAAGACCTGCCGCACCCCTTATATAAAAGATTGATCCGCGGGATCGAAGGCGCCATTCCGGCCGATGCGCCCACCGTATTCGTGGCAGGCCATGAACATACGTTACAGCTCATCAACGAAGGCCACCGGTATTTTCTCGTGAGCGGCGCCGGCGCAAAAGACAGCCGCGTGAAACAGGGGCCCGGTTCCCTGTTTGCCAGTAAATTCTACGGTTACAGCGTGATCACGGTGATGAAGAACGGAAAGGTGAAAGTGGATTTTTATAATGAAAACGATGCCACGCCCATCTTCTCCCACTCCCTTTTCGACCTGAACGAATATCGCCGCAAACTGGCGCAGGAAGCCGCGAAGCCCACACCGTCGTCGGTAACGATGGCCGCCGATCCGCGGTATGAAAAGGTGAACGGTTTCCACCGTTTCATGCTCGGCGAAAACTACCGCAAAGTCTGGAACACGCCGCTGAACTTCCCCGTGATCGACATCGATACCGTCAAAGGCGGGCTCAAAGTGACCAAGCGCGGCGGCGGCATGCAGACGCGCTCCCTCCGGCTGGAAGACAGTTCGGGCAGAGAATGGGTATTGCGGTCGCTGGTGAAAAACCCCACGTCAGCCGTTCCCGAACCGCTGCGGGAGACCTTCGCGCGGGAGATCGTCCAGGATCAGATTTCAGCATCCAATCCGTACGCGCCGCTCGTAGTGTCGTCGCTCGCCGAAAAAGCCGGCGTTCCCCATACCAACCCTGCTTTCGTGTATTTGCCGGACGATACGGCGCTTGGCATCTTCCGCCAGGATTTCGCCAACGGCGTTTATCTTTTCGAAGAACGCGAGCCCGTTACGGCCAGTAAAACCTACAACACGCTGAAAGTGCTCGAGAAACTGCTCGAAGACAATGATAATTCGGTGGACCAGACAGCTGTGCTCCAGGCGCGCCTGCTCGATTTTTTCATCGGCGACTGGGACCGGCACGACGATCAGTGGCGCTGGTGGGCGGAAACCAAAAAGAAGCGGAAAATCTTCAACCCCATCCCCCGCGACCGCGACCAGGCGTTTTTCGTCAACGAAGGCCTGATCCCGCGGATGGCGAGCCGCGCCTGGCTCATGCCCAATATCCAGGGCTTCCGGAAAAACATTCCCAACATCAACGGCCTCAATTTCAACCCGCGCTACTTCGATCGCAACTTCCTCACAAACCTGTCGGAAGAACAATGGTCGAAGCAATCGGTGGAATTCTCGAAACTGATGACCGATGATGTGATCGAAACAGCCATTCGGCAACTTCCCGATTCCATCCGCCAACTGACCGGGCCCATGATGCTGGAAAGGCTGAAGGCAAGACGGGAAATCCTCCAGCAGGAAGCCCTCAAATATTACCGCTTCCTCGCAAAAGGCGTTGATGTAACCGGTTCGCAGAAAAACGAACAGTTCACCATCGATCGCCTGGAAGACGGGAAAGTCCGCGTGACATCGCGGAAGATCAGCAAGTCGGGCGATATCGAGCAAAAGCTTTTCGACCGCACCTTCGATCCCAGGCATACCCGCGAAGTGGCGATTTACGGCCTGGGCGGCGAAGACCGGTTCATCCTTACCGGCGACGGCAATCCCCGCATCCGTGTGCGTTTGATCGGCGGGCCGGAAAAGGATACGTATATCGACAGCGTGCCCCGCGGCGGCGGCAAAAAAGCATTGATTTACGATCTCAGGCAGAAAGGAGACTCCTTCGCCGTGGGCGCCCGTACCGGCATGCGCCTTTCCTCCCACCCAGACGTGATCCGCTACAACCGGATGGCCTTTAAATACAACAAACTCATGCCGCTCGTTACCGGCGGTTTCAACCTCGACGACGGGCTGCTCCTCGGTCTGGGCATGGAATATACCGGCCAGGGATTCCGGAAAGATTCCTTCGCCGTCCGCCACCGGCTCACCGGCATGCACGCCCTGGCCACGGAGGCCTGGCAATTCCGGTACGAAGGCCAGTTCAACGACGTCGTCGGCAAATCCGACCTGCTGCTGCATGGCCTGGCGAGGGCGCCGCACAATACCGTGAACTTTTTCGGGTTCGGCAACGAAACGGAATACGACAAAAGTAAATCCGACCCGGCGATCCGGTATTACAGGAGCCGGTTCGATTTCTATTCTGCCGAAGTGATGCTGCGCACCAGGCTCGCGCAAAACATCACCTTCGCGGTGGGGCCTTCCATTACCGCGGCTACGCTGGAACCGGAGAACAATTACGGCCGCTTCCTCGACGATTTCGACAAAGCCGATTCCGCGCGGCTTTTCGCCAATAAAAGCTACGCCGGCCTGCGCGGCACATTCAGCATAGACACGCGCGACAATAAGCTCGTAGCCACCCGCGGCCTGCTCTGGAACACGAGCGTGCTCGGCAGCAAGGGCCTTACCGGCGCCAGCAACAACATGCTGCAGGTGCGGTCGGACATGAGCATTTACGCCAGCCTCGGCCTGCCGCCCAACGTGGTGCTGGTAACGCGGCTCGGCGGCGGTTATACCTGGGGCAACCCGGAATTCTTCCAGGCGCTTTCGCTGGGGGGAACGGCGAACCTC
Organism: Chitinophaga caseinilytica; assembly: GCF_038396765.1. NCBI lineage: Bacteria > Pseudomonadati > Bacteroidota > Chitinophagia > Chitinophagales > Chitinophagaceae > Chitinophaga > Chitinophaga caseinilytica. The sequence continues at coordinate 336,268 of NZ_CP150096.1, forward strand.
CGCGGCTTCCGCAACAACCGCTTCTCCGGCCACGGGATGTTCTACAATAACATGGAGCTGCGCATCAAACTGTTCGACTTCACGTCCTACATCCTTCCCGGATCGGTGGGCATGATCGCGTTCAACGATGTGGGCCGCGTCTGGCTGCGGGGCGAAGACTCCGGCCAATGGCACAACGGCTTCGGCGGCGGGCTTTACTTTTCCCCGGTTAACCTGGTGGTGGTAACGGCCGTGCTGGGCCATTCGTCTGAAGGCACGTTGCCTTACGTGACGTTCGGGTTTAAATTCTGATCGTTTTTATCCGATATGGGAAGAAGGCGCCTCAGCAACGGGGCGCCTTTCTTCATGCCAGATCCGAATTTATCATGCCAATGATTCCGTCATACAAATGTTCAATATTCGTTATATTACTAACCGTTTAAACCCAATCCCAATTTGTATGATGAGAAAAAACTGTTTCCCCTCGCGGCGATACTGTTTATCGCCGCAGCATGTTCGAAAGACAATGCAGCACTGAACAATGAAAAGCTGAAACCCAATGTGAACGCACTTTCCAATGTCTCAAACTATGAGTATCTGGGCCAGGGCACCGCTTACGGTTACGTCAATCTCAAAACCCTCGCCACTTCCGGCGGCAACGTGTACATCCAATACGATTACACCGTACTTGGAGAATGCAGCCGCGTGAAAGCGAATGGATTGATGCAGCCGGATGTGAACAATCTCTCGATCAGCGGCGCCATCACCCATTGGCAGGCCACGACCGACACCGCCTGGATTTTCGACGTTACCGCTTCGATCACAAGCGTTACCGTACAAAAGGCTTATCCGATCGGGTTGAGTTACACCGGCCAGGTTACCGGCAACATGTCTGTCACGAAACGGCCGAAAATCCCCGGGAGCACATCTTCCGAATTCGTGGGGAATTACCCGTTCTCGAAAACTTTCAGCGGTGCTGTCATTCCTCCTCCGCCGCCGGAAGAATAGGCACAAACGACAAGGGCTGACCAAAGCGGTCAGCCCTTTTTTCGTATTATGGCAATCTTTAATTGACGTTTTCTGACGGGGCCGGCGACGGCAAAGCGCGGCCCATGTTCACCGTGAGCCGGATAGCCTTGAGGCCGCTTACGCCCTGAAGCTCTTCCAGATCGAGCATTTCCACATCGCGGAGCAGCACGTCTTTGTCGATGAGGAAGTCGATGAATTTACGATATTCTTCCGCTTCGCGGGTATAAGAATATACGATGGCGATCTTGCCGGGCTGTGTGAGGCGCTCGTTGGTATCTTTGATCCGCACCTTGTCGATCCGTTTCTTCATGATTTCATACCGCATATTGTACGCCCCTTCCACATCGAACCGCCGTTCGTCTTTCCGGAAACTGATGGCGATGGGGTTGGAATGCGCGAGGATCAATTGCGTGGTTTGCAGCGGCAACGTGAGCGAAGGCGCCAGGTCGTGCGTGAGCCGCGCGATCTTCGCCATCGATGAAAGCTGCCACAGCCGAAGGTTCCGGAGGTACATCATGTCGAATTTGCGCTCTGGTGCTATCGACTGCCCGATGTAAATATTATACTCCACGCCATCTGTCCGGTATTTTTCGAAGTAGCAGGGATAGGATTGCTGCAATTCGTCTTTTTCCTTTTCCAGGAAGTTATTGATGACGGAATTGATTTCGCGCAGGCTTTCCTCGTACTCCCTCCGGTGATGGTAGATGTGGCCCGTATGCTTGTCGATTTTCGTGAAGTATTCGTTGAGCAAGGGTTTGAGGGCATCCTCGCTATCGTACAGGTGCCGGAAGGTGGGAGCGATCTCGTGGTCGAGGAATTCGTTGATCTTCACTTCGTCTTCCGCGAACAGCGTGTCGTGCATGCCGCTGAGCATCCGGTTGTTCTTGTATTGCAGTTCTTCCAGCAGCGGCAAGTGCAAACTGCCGTTGATGCTTTTGAACGTTTTCTGGATGAGCTGCAGTTGCTCGCGAAGGTCGTCGCGGATGGCCGTTCCCCTTTCCACCGAACTGTTCCGGATATCTACGGCGCCATACAGCGGGTACACGTCTTCGAACAGGATGTTACCGATATCTTTCTGTTTCACGCCTTTCGGTGTGTGGAGATACTCCCAGGCCGCATCGGTGAACTTCCATTCCACCGCGGGTTGCAGGGCGGTGAACTGGTCTTTGATCACTTCGTTGATCCGCTCGTTGGCCAGCTCCACGCTGCGGCGGAGCAACATGGAGCCCAACGCGTAGACGGGCTGCAGGTTGGCGAGAATTTCGAAATCCAGCGGCGTAGATTCGGAAGTGGCCAGCTCGAGCATGCCAAGCAGGTTATTTTCATGCTGGATCGGGAAGAGGATGAAACTCTTGATGCCGTGCAGCGGTAAATATTTGAGGAAAGGATACAGCTCCACCGACTGCCGCGTCACTTCAGGAAGCACCAGCGGCAAGGGGTTGGCCTTGAGGAAGGTCATGAGCTGATCGTTGAGCGACAACCGCTCCTGTTCGCTTCTCGCGCTGCTGAAAATGATGCTCTGCGAAACGTACGTTGTTTCGAGGACGCTGCGGTTGTTGACTTTCAGGAACGGAACGAGATGAACGTTCAGGTCTACCCGGCCCGCCAGTGTTTTGAGGTACTCACGCGCCTGGGTGTAGGTTTTCAGCTCATTGTCTTTCCGGATGTTGAGGATGAGGCTCTTCAGGCCGTTCACCACATAATCCCGCGTCACGTCCTGGATCGTCCAGATCACGAACCCTTCCAGCGCAAATGCGTCCAGCGGAACGAGCTGCTGCAGCACGGAAAGGTCTTGCGCCCGGAAGTCGCCCGCGCAGATGTTCCCGCAATCCAGCTTCGGCAATTCACCTTTCAGCCTTACGTCCACGAACCGCGGATCGATATTCACTTTTATATATTGCGTGAGCCCTTCGCCGTTAAAGGAAATGGGATGCACGATGTCTGTATCGTAATTGATCTGGAGGTTGTACCAGCGTTCCAGGATCAGTTTGTAGAGCCAGGAAAGCTTGTCGCGGCGGATCTTTTCGGGAGACATCCCTTTGGGCATGGCCAGCAGTTCTTTTCCATCGTCCGAAAAAATCTGCTGGAACTTGTCCGAATAATAAAATATGGCGAAGCGATACGGCACGCCGATGCCGAAAATATCGCGGGTATCGTCTATGGTGACGGGAAACACGGTGGCGGTCACGAGGTCCAGGTATTCCTGGTATTTGGCAACGTCCACATCGCTGGCGAGGGGCTGGCCCAGTTCGGGATTGCTTTCGAAATGCCTTACGATCTCGGAGAAGAATGCAGCCCTGGCCCCCTTGGCCTTTTGCGCCTTGTCTTTCATGAAGCGCACGAAAGGGACGAAAGAGATATGGCTCTCAATCAGGTGTTCCTCTATCAGCTGATCCCGGTTTGCGGTAAGTATCTTCATAATTTTCTAAACCTTTATGGCTAACAGCGACAGTGCAGGATAACAGAATGTCTGGGGGGAATAGTTGCTAGGGCAAAGTTACGTAAAAATACGAAATCCGGGCATCGGCGTCGTCGAAGGTGAGGGGCTGCTGTTTCCGGAAGCGGTGCATATAGCCGCAAAGCCCGAAATCGCCCATGCAGCAGATGGTATGGAAAACGTACATCCCGGTGAAAAAAGCCCGCCAATCCGGGGGCGCCAGCCAGGCAGCCACGCCCATGGCGGCGGAAAGGATGACGAAAGGCCCCAAAGCTACCACGAGGAACTGCCGGTAATTCACGGCAAAATTGTGGGCCACGGCGTAAAACATGAGCTTTTTCCAGACCACGCCATACCGCACATCGCGGGCGCCGAACAGCCGGAACAATAGCCCGTGGATCAGTTCATGGATGGGAATGAGGAGGAAAACGGCCGCTATGCCAAGGGTCAGCCGGCCGAGGAATCCCCCGCGCGACAGCTCGCCCGCCTCGCGGGAAAGGATATAGGCGGCCACGATCCCAATGCCGCCCAGCACGGAGGCGGCCATGAGGAGCCAGTAGAAAAGGGAACCCCTGCGCATGCCGTCCTTCACGGGCACCAGCAGCTCGCTTATCCGGAAAGCGGCCAGCTCCGTGTAGCCTCGGGCCTGAAGTTCGTCGCGCAGGGGTGATTGCATATTATTTACAGGGAGATTTCCACCTGGTTCTTCAGCAGGTCGTCGATCGTATCGCGCCGGCGGATGAGGTGGGCCTTCCCGTCTTTCACCAGCACTTCGGCGGGTTTCAGGCGGGAGTTAAAGTTGCTGGACATCTCGAAACCATAGGCGCCGGCGTTGTAAAACACCAGGAAATCGCCTTCGCGCACTTCGGCGATCTTGCGGTCCCAGCCGAAAGTGTCCGTTTCGCAGATATTGCCCACAACGGTATAGATACGCTCCGTGCCTTTCGGGTTGGAGATATTTTTGATGAGGTGGAAAGAGTCGTAGAACATGGGGCGGATCAGGTGGTTGAAGCCGCTGTTCACGCCTGCGAACACGGTGGCCGTGGTCTGTTTGATCACATTGGCCTTTACGACGAAGTAACCGCACTGGCTCACGAGGAATTTCCCCGGTTCGAACCAGAGCTGCAGGGGCCGTTTGTACGACTTGGCGAACTTGTTGAAAGCCTCGCTCAGCTTGCGTCCGAGCAGATCGATGTCCGTTTCCGGATCGCCCTGCTGGTAAGCCACTTTGAACCCGCTGCCGAGGTCAATGAACTCCAGGTCGGGGAAATGCTCGGTCATTTCGAACATGATCTCCACACCGCGCAGGAACACGTCTACGTCCTTGATCTCGGAGCCCGTGTGCATGTGGAGGCCCGTCACCTTCAGTTTCGTGCTTTTCACTGATCCGCTCGATGTGGCGCATCTGGTGGATCGAAATGCCGAACTTGCTGTCTACGTGCCCGGTCGATATCTTGAAGTTGCCGCCCGCCATGATGTGCGGGTTCAGCCGGATGCAGATGGGATAGCTGTCGCCGAACTGGTTGCCGAACTGCTCCAGGATGGAAATGTTGTCGATATTGAGGTTCACGCCCAGTTCCTTGGCCGCGATGATCTCGCTGAGATCCACGCAGTTGGGCGTAAAAATGATGTTTTTCGGATCGAAACCGGCTTTCAGCCCCAACTGCACTTCCTGGATGCTCACGGTGTCGAGCCCGCAGCCGATGGAGTTGATGTAACGAAGCACGTTGATGTTCGTCAGCGCCTTGCAGGCGTAGAAAAAGCGCGCATCGGCCTTGCTGAAGGCGGTCTTCAGCTTTTCATACTGGGTTTTGATCTTCTCGGCGTGATAGATATACACCGGGGTGCCGAATTCCTGCGCTGTTTTTACGAGAAAGTCCGCGCTGAGTACGTCGCTTTGTTTAGCCATTGTATCGGGTAAATTGAATGTGCGAAAATAATAAGAAATTAATCTTCCTGCATAAAATCGTCGAGGTCGCGGCGTTCTTTCTTCGTGGGGCGCCCGATTTTGCTCTGCCGTTTGCCGGTATCGAAGCTGGAAACCACGCGCTTGTTGGGGTCCAGGTCTTCTTCCGGGGTGAGGTCGATGTAATATTTGATCGCTTCCGAATACGCCTGGCGGTTGGCGAGCAAGCCCGTCACCTTCACTTTCCATTTGCGCGCGTCTCCACGCACCTCGAATTCATCGCCGATATTCACGGCCCTGGCGGCTTTGATGGATACGCCATTCAGTTTCACCCTGCCCGCATCGCACGCTGCGGCGGCGGCCGAGCGGGTTTTGAACACCCTGATCGACCAGAGATATTTGTCTACACGCAGTTTTTCAGCTGTCATCCTGCAAAAATACGAAACGCGCGTTTTCCTTCACAACGCTGTTTGACGTATGCCGGTCGTCCGGGAATTGCGGCGTTCATCCATCACAATCCAATCATAACCAGTCGTTTATCATCTGTCAAACATTTTTCATCCGAGTGGCGGAGGGTGTGGAAGCCGGCAGTTGTCCGCCGCCGGTCCGCCGTTGCGTCGCACACTTCCGCTGCTGGACCGCTGGCCGGCATCGCTTCCCCGCAAAAAACCGCCCATTTCAGCCAATCCGGAACAGCCAGGGCTGCAGCCTGTCAAATTCCCCGGAAACCAGTTTACCCGCCAAAGAACATCCGGCCCGCCGGTCCATCGCCGGAAAAGGCCGGCAGGTCAGACTTAACGTGCATATTTCTGAACGGTTTTGTATCTTGTCAACCTCAAAAAGTATCGCCTCCATGCAAAAACGGCACCTGCTTTACCCCATTATCATCGGAATTTTCGGTGTGATGATCTGGTTCATCATTTCGCGCGGCCAGCATCTCCCGCATGCAACCAACATAACAACGCCCATTCTGCAACCGGTCCCTCCCGCTGCAGCCCCCGCGTCTGCGAACGGAAGCCTCGTAACCGACCTGCTACATCACGTCCAGCATCCGTTGAGCATGCTCCTGCTGCAAATCATCGTCATTCTTTGCGCCACCCGCGCGTTCGGGTTCATGGCGCGGAAAATCGGGCAGCCGGCCGTTGTCGGTGAAATTATCGCCGGTATTGTGCTGGGTCCTTCGCTGTTCGGGCTCCTGGCCCCAGACGCCATGGCCGCCCTCTTCCCCAAATCCTCGCTGCCGCCGCTACAGTTCCTCAGCCAGATCGGCCTCGCCTTTTTCATGTTCATCGTGGGCATGGAACTGGATATTAATAAAATCCGCCAAAAAGCGCACGACGCCGTCATGATCAGCCACGCCAGCATCGTGATCCCCTTCTTCCTGGGCGTTTGCCTGGCTTACTTTACGTTCAGCCAGTTCGCGCCGGCCAATGTTGGGTTTCTCAGCTTCGCGCTGTTCATGGGTATCGCCATGAGCGTTACCGCCTTCCCCGTGCTGGCGCGCATCGTGCAGGAGCGCAACCTCACGGGAACGCCACTGGGCGCCATGGCCATTACCTGCGCTGCGGCAGACGATATCACGGCCTGGTGCATCCTGGCCATCGTGGTAGCCATCGCCAAAGCCGGCGGCATCGCCAGCGCTTTGGTTACCATCGCCCTGGCCATCGTTTTCGTATTTGGTATGCTGTACCTCGTGCGCCCCTGGCTCAAACGCCGGATGAGCACGCTGCAGGGCAACAAAACCAAAGTGGCGCTGGGTTTCTTCGTGCTGCTCATCGCCGGTTATATCGCCGAAGTGATCGGCATCCACCTGCTGTTCGGCGCCTTCCTCGCCGGGGTGATCATGCCGGCCGGATCCAATATCAAACAAGTGCTGACCGATAAACTGGAAGACGTGAGCCTGGTGATCCTGCTGCCCATCTTCTTCGCCTTTACCGGCCTGCGCACCCAAATCGGGTTGCTGAACGAAGGCGCGCTCTGGGGCGTGTTCGGCGTCATCATGCTCGTGGCCGTTGCCGGCAAATTCGCCGGATCGGCTTTCACCGCCAAACTCATGGGCCAAACCTGGGAAGAATCCCTCTCCATCGGCGCCCTCATGAACACCCGCGGGCTCATGGAACTGGTGGTGCTCAACATCGGCTACGATCTCGGCATCCTCACGCCACAGGTCTTTGCGATGCTGGTGCTCATGGCCCTCGCCACCACATTCATGACCGGCCCTCTGCTCGACTATTTCGGATGGTATTTCCACGGCCGCAAAGCCAAAGCCATTTCCTGATAACAAAAACTACCACGAAAAAGGCCCCTTCCAACAGAAGGGGCCTTTGGTATTTCGAAAGGGTATATCAACCTTTGATCCGCAACACCTCGAACTTCCCTTCACTGATACTGACTACCGCCGTTCCGTTCACCTCCTTCGCCTGGCCGGAAAACGTGCCCTGCACCAGTTCTCCTTCCTGCCCGAATTTTGTGATCTTTACCTGCATCGTTTGGGAAGTATAGGTTTTCCCGTTCAGTTGCATGGTCAATACACTTTCCTCGAAAGTACCTGCAGCTTCGGCTTCGACGCGCAGGGAAAGTTGCTGGTTGCCGGCAACCATGGTGCACAGGATCTCGTGGCTATGCACGTCGTACATGCCGAGCGCCACGAACGTCTCCCCGGCCTTTCCGCCGATCTGCACCGTCTGCTGGTTGTAGCCCCCGCCATTGATCTTGAATTGCGCCGGCTTCAACTGGTCTTTCGCACAAACTTTTACATCCCCCAATTCCTTCCCGGAATCATCAGCAGGGATGGCTACGGTCTGTTCCGAACTGCCGCCTACCATGTCGAACGCTTTGAGCACGATCGTTTTGCCTTTCGGGCCGAAGATCAGGAAGCGCGACTGGTCGTCTGTATACGCGCTGCCGAGGAGCTCACCGTTGAGGTACATGCTCACGAACCCGACCCATGGCTTGCCTTCGCAGTTGGTAATGCGGCCGGTGAGCTGCGGCCCGCAAGGGAAGGAGATGTGTTGGGTAACGGAGCCGCCTGCGGCCATCGGTGCGATTTCTTTTGTGGCCCCTCTGCCGTTGTTGAGTTTGGGGTCCAGTTTCATAGTGATGGCCATGCCCGCGGGCACGCGGGCTTTGAATTTGCCGTCTTTATCGGTCTGCACGGTTATCTGCCCGATCGTAACGTTGGCGCCGGGCACTTTCGGGGAACCCGATTGGCAGGGGTCGGCCACAAATCCTTCCACCATGGCCGAAATTTTAGGATCGTCTACGTTCCAGGTGGAAAAATGGCCGACCGTGCCCACGTAGCGGTTGCCTTGCCGGGTGGCGATTCCATCTTCCTTCCAGACGCCGGAAGCCTCATCGAAGTGCCAAAGCGGAATGGTAGCGGGGGCCGTTGCTTGCTGAAAGGCCGGTATGGGGAAGGAAAGCAGGGATGTTTTCCCGGATTTGAGTTGCAGCTTTTCACCGGCCGTTGTTGTCATGTCTACGTCGATCATACCGTAGGAATATAGCACCACGACCGACTTGTCCGTCCGTTCGGCGGCGAGGTCGCCACCGGGTATTTTGACGCTGAATTGAGGATCGGCGGGGTCGAGGTGCGTTATCGCGAGGTCCACCGCTCCGTTGTATGTGCTGCCGTCCGGTTTAACGAGCGCGCCGGCAGGTATCTGAACGGATGCGCCGCGGGGCAGGGTAAGGGTGCCTCCAGCCGCGGCGTTGAGCGTGTGGGTGGTGGTCCTGTTTTGGAGGGTGATCCGTACGCCGGCGCTGTTGCCGCCGGTAGCAGTGAAGTGGCGCGTCTGGCTGTGGTAACCGTTTTTGGAGCAATACACGACCAGCGCGCTACCGACCGGTTTCACACCACCCAGCTTGAAATTTCCGGTTGCGTTCGTAGTGGTTTGCAGGGCATCCGATTTGATCGCGGCACCGGCAACGGGCACACCGTTTTCGTCTACGACCGTTCCATTCAATTCAACGATGCCACCGCTGTTACCATCGGGGCCTCCGCCGGATTCGTTGCTTTTCTTGCATGCGGAAAAGAGCGCGGCACAAAGTAGCGCCGGGAAGAGCATTCGGCGCATAGGTTTTAACATTTTGGGATTGATGAGCATTTTACTGATGATGAAGGGTAAAAGCGCGAAAAAACTAAACAGGGGCAACAAAATACCTTCATCCGCCGTCAACTGCCATTTTCCTCCATCCAACAATCCCATCAACCCGCTGAAATGAACACAAAATTTATCTAGTCTCCCCTTTTTATCATCAACGGATGCCGTTCCAGACCTGTAAAATCATGGATAAACAGCAAAATCCTACCCTTCAAACGACGAACCATTTCCAGCCCTGTACAGACCCGCGATCCAAGAGGCTGAGTGGTATTGCAATTACCCCGTCAAAGCACATCCACTTATCCACATCATATGTGTAAGACAAACGATACATTTTATAAAGCTTCCTGATTAAAGCAGCCCTATCGGTAAATTCCGTCATAGAAACTTCATTATCCACATTTCCATGCGTTTTAGGGCGATAGTCAAGCATATACGATAATTGGCCGCGTAATCGATCCAAACAAAAGCCCCCGGGAATTCGGGGGCTTTTGTTTGGGGAAAGGAAACGAGATAATCTTTAACCCAATATCCGCCGTACAATGAATTTCCTGCTCTTGATCTCCACTTTTTCGGTGCCACCGGAAAGCGTCAATTCGCCGGAGAATGTGCCTTCCACCAGTTCTCCCATCACTCCGTACTTCGTAACGGTGATTTGTATTTTATCAGAAATATAGGTTTTGCCGTTCAGGTTCAGTACTACCAGGCTGTTCTGGTACACCCCGGTTGCAACGCCCCCGAATTTCAGCGAAAGTGTCGTCTGGCCGGCCGATATCGAACAATCGGTCGTGGATGCGGAATTTACGGACTGCGCCCTTCCGCCTTCCAGTTTTAAGGGCGTTTCCTGGGTCCCCTGTTTTACGGTGAATTCGGTGGCCGCCACCGGCGTCGGTGCGCACAGTTCGATTTGTCCCAGGTCGGTAACGGTATTGCTGTTCGGCATTACCACCATTCTTGTCGCCACCGCGCCATCGGGGCCAAATGCGGTGAGGTTCACCGTTTGTCCCTGCGGCGCAAACACCCTGAAGCGATTTTGCGCGTCGGAGAATACGGCCGCGATGACTTTATTGTCTTTCTCCAGGCGAATGTGAGACAGCTGCGTGGCGGCAGAACATAAGGTGAAGCGGCCTTCCAGCGTTGGTGCGCAGGCGAAGCTGACGTCCTGGGTAGAAGTAGTGCCTTCGTTTAAGGCGGGCACATTCCTGGAAAAAGTTCTGCCATCGCTGAACCTGCCGCCGATGCTCAGCTCGAACGCCATGCCGGCCACCACGCGCGCGGTGTAATTGCCCTCGTCATCGGTCACCGCAGCGGTTTGACCTAAATAAACCATCATCCCTTTTACCGGTGCGTTGTTCGCGCAGGCATCCGTTACCTTTCCTTTTACGGTGGCCATTTTCGCCGGTACATCCACGTTCCATGTCGAGAAATGGCTCACGCTGGCTTCGTAGACCGTGCCGTTGAGCGTGGCGGAGCCTTCCTCTTTCCAGATACCTTTGGCTTCGTCGAAATGCCACATGGGAATGGAAGCGGGCGCGCCGGTGCGTTGACTGTTCGCGACCGGGAAACGGAGCTGGGCTTGTTTGCCGGTTTTAAGTTTCAGTGGCTGCCCGTCTGCGGTGGTCATCTCCACGTCGAGCATGCCGTAGGAATACAGGGTAACGGTAGAATTATCCGTCCGAACGGCGCTCAGGTCGCCCCCGGGGATTTTGAGGCTGAACTCGGGGTCTGCGGGGTCGATATGCGCGGCCGACAGGTGCACGTCACCGGAGTATGCGCTGCCGTCTGCCGGGGTAGAATGACGGTAAAAACCAAACATCCCATGGAGCATTAACATAGCTAACGGATTGCTGATTCCCGGGTTGACAATCGAAATGAAAGTGCGGGCCAGAAAAACAATCTAAGAAGCAAACTCCCCAATCGCAGACGTACATGCTGCGCAAAAAAAGCGCCATGTTGCCATGGCGCTTTTACAATATCGAAATGTATTTATTTTTTCCGGGTAGTGGTCCGTTTTTTAGCCGGTGCTTTTTTGGCAACGACGGGCTTTTTAACGGGTGCTTTAACCTCAGGCTTTTTCACCGGTGCAGGGAACCTGCTTCTGTCTACGGTGGCGGCCTTGTCGTCCAGCGTCATTTGGAGGGATTCTTTGAGGATCTCTTCTTTTTCGGCCTGGAAGAGTTTCATTTTCTCTTTCGGAACGCGGAGGTCGTAGCTGTTGGATTCTCCAGCGAGGGCTTGAGAGAAACCGGGGTTGAGCCTTTCCAGTTCGTCGGTTTCCATCGCGAGTTTTTTGGCGATGGCTTCGAGCCGGTATTTGCCGGAGATGTTGAACTCAACGGTGTTGAACATATCTTCTTCGGTGAGGGGAGCCGCTTTTCTGAATTCGGCGGCGGTGCTCATTCTGGCGTTGGGCAAAGGCACGTTGGCCGTGTAATTGCTGCCTACGCCGAAGAAGGTGTTGAACCTGTCGAGGATATAACCGGTGGCGATGAATTTATATACATGGGAGCGGGACTCTGCGGGCAGGAAATACTGGATGCCCCAGAAATCGCTCCGGCCGCTGATCCTTTGTGCACGCTGAACGCCGCCGGCGCCGCAATTGTATGCGGCAACTACCAGCAACCAGTCGTCGAACTGATCATAGAGCTCATTGAGGTATTTGGCGGCAGCCACGGTGGATTTATAAATATCCTTCCGTTCGTCCACTTTTTTACCGACGTTGAGCCCGAAGATGCGGGCGGTGCCGCTCATGAACTGCCACATGCCCACGGCGCCTACGCGGGAGCGGGCGTTGTGCAGGAGGCTGGATTCGATCACGGCGAGGTATTTCATTTCCTCGGGAATGCCGTGGTCAAGGAATACCTTTTCGATCATCACGAAATATGGCGCAGACCGTTCTACCATCACCGCGAGGTGTTGGGAATAACGGGTGGCATAATCGTTGATATAATTCTTTACGAAATTATTGTTCATCTGTTCGTACACCTTCGGAGTACTGATAACAGACGGAAGAGCCTGGGCAGCTCTTTTTACCGAAACGCTGGCAGGAGCCCCGTGCACCGAAGTGTCTTTCGGCAGGTGCGCGGACTTTTTTAAGGTAACGGAGGTATCGGCGGATGCATCCTGGATCGGATACACCATCTCCTTATTCACCTCAACGCTGGCGGCAACCACACTGGTACTCCCCACTAAAGCCGGCAATGATAGAAGTAAAAAGACTTTCGTCATACGCGTTGGTTTGTTTTAAACTGTATCTACTTGTTGCATCTGCAACATGGTTTGTGCAATTTCTAACAAGTTCTGCTCGTCTAATTCTCTCGTTATGATCTGTAGGCCATATGGCATCCCGTTGGAATGCCTGGTTAAAGGAACGGAAATCGCCGGAACCCCTGTGAGGTTGGCCAGCACCGTATAAATATCGGCAAGGTACATCGCGATCGGGTCATCCATTTTCTCCCCGATCCTGAACGCGGTCGTTGGTACTGTCGGCAACAGGATGGCATCGTAACGCTGCAAAATCGCCTGCATTTTTTCCACCACCAGCCTTCGTACCTGCTGTGCTTTCGTGAAATAAGCGTCGTAATATCCGGCGCTCAGCACGAAGGTTCCCAGCAATATACGTTTTTTTACCTCCTTCCCGAAGCCTTCAGACCGGCTTTTTCGATAAAAATCGGTCAGATCGATGCCCTTTTCCGGCGTCCGGTGGCCATATTTGACCCCGTCGTACCGGCTCAGGTTACTCGATGCTTCGGCGGTAGTAAGCACATAATATGCTGCTACCACGAAATCAAGGTATTCAAAATCAACCGGTTCTACGGTATGACCTTCCGCCTTTAACTGTTCAAAGAAACTTTCAAATCCTCCCCTCATTTCCGGGTCCAGGCCCTCGTGATGGAGGGCATCCCTTAGATACGCGAATTTGCGCTTTTTATTGTGCAGATCGGTACTTAATTGATATTCAGGCACATCACTTTGTGAGGCCGTGCTATCATAGGCATCGGGACCGGCTATGACTTGCAAAACTCTGGCAACGTCTGCAATATTCGAGCCAAAAATGCCAATTTGGTCGAACGATGAAGCATAGGCCAGGAGCCCATGCCGGCTTACGCGGCCATAGCTGGGCTTGAGGCCCACGATGCCGCAGAAATCGGCCGGCTGGCGCACGGAGCCCCCGGTATCGGAACCAAGGCTCACATGGCATAAACCCGCCTGTACCGCCACCGCCGAACCACCCGAGGAGCCCCCGGGAACGCGCGTCTCGTCGAGCGCATTGAGCGTAGGCCCGTATGCGGAATTCTCGTTGGTAGACCCCATCGCGAACTCGTCGCAATTCAGCCTGCCAATGATAATAGCCCCTGCTTCCAGGAGCCTTTCCACGGCCGTGGCGTTGTAGAGGGACTCAAAACCCTCCAGAATCCGGCTCGCCGCACTCACGGCGTGCCCCTTATAACAAATAACGTCCTTGATGCCAACGACAACGCCCGCCAGCAAACCGGGCCGCTCCCCTTTCCGGATCTTTTCATCCAGGGAACGCGCCTGCCGGAGGGCGTCTTCCGTAAAAACTTCCAGGTATGCGTTTAAATGACGGGTTTGCTCAATGCGGTCAAGGTACATCCGTACCGTTTCCTCGCAGTTCGCTCTCCCGGCATACAACGCCTCCTGAAAAGACGATATACTGCTGTATTCAGTCAAACCCAAACCAGTTTAAATCTTACAATGGTAGATCTCTGCAAAAATCGGCTCTGCACCTGCTATTTAGTCGCGGGAGCTTGGATTAAGCCTGTTTTTTAACGTCGGATTCACGCATCCCTTCTTCCACTTCGCGGCGCACATTATCTTTTGCATCCTTGAACTCACGGATACCTTTACCAAGGCCACGCATCAGTTCGGGAATTTTTTTGCCACCAAAAAGCAGCAATACCACTGCGGCGATGAGGATCAGTTCAGTCATACCGAGTTCCTGGAAAAGTAAAAAAGGTGATTTAACGAAAATAGCAGTCATTTCTCAGTTTTTTATAAATGTTCAGCTAACAAAGATAACGTTTATTTGGGCTTTCGCAACCCTTATCCCCCACTTTAATCGAGTTTTAAGGTCTCCTTCACAACTCATCATAACGGCCTGTCTATCAACAAAAAAAGCGGGAATCCTTCCGGATCCCCGCATACTAATTTCCCTGTATAAAATACTAAACCCTTTTTTCTTTGATACGGGCAGCTTTACCCTGACGCTCGCGCAGGAAGTACAGTTTAGCCCTTCTTACCTTACCAACTTTGTTCAGCACAATGCCGTCGATGTTGGGAGAATACAGCGGGAAGAGCCTTTCAACACCCACCCCGTCAGAAATCTTACGAACAGTGAAAGTAGCCGTGAAACCAGTACCCTGGATCTTTACCACATCACCTTTGAAGGATTGGATACGCTCCTTGTTTCCTTCAACGATCTTATAGTTAACGGTAACGTTGTCACCGGCTTTAAACTTCGGAAATTGCTTATTAGCAGTCAACTGCTCGTGAACAAAAGAAATCGCGTTCATCTTTCAATTATTATTAGGACGGCAAAGGTAAGGAAGAATATCCAATAACCAACACCTTTTCCCGGTTTTTTAAAATTTATTTGATTCAGTCATGGTCCAACAAGTCCGGCCGGCGGGCTTTTGTCCGCTTCAACGCCTCGTCGTGCCGCCACTCGTCTATCTTCCTGTGATCCCCGCTCATGAGGACCGCAGGTACTTTCCAGCCCCGGAACTCTTCCGGACGGGTATACACCGGCGGCGCCAGCATATTGTCCTGGAACGAGTCGAAAAGGGCCGAAGTTTCGTCGTTCAGCACCCCGGGCAACAGCCGCCCGATCGCGTCCACCACCACCGCTGCGGCCAGTTCGCCGCCCGACAGCACGAAATCGCCGATCGAGATCTCCATCGTCACGAAATGCTCCCGCACCCGCTCGTCGATCCCCTTGTAATGCCCGCAGATGATCAGCAGATTCCCTTTGAGCGACAGCCGGTTGGCCGTTTTCTGGTTGAATTGCTGCCCGTCGGGCGTCATATAGATGATCTCGTCGTAGGTCACTTCCTTTTGCAACGATTCGATCGCGGTCACCAGCGGCTCGATCATCATCACCATCCCTGCCCCGCCGCCGAACTGGTAGTCGTCGGTCTGGCTGTTCTTCAGGGTAGAAAAATCGCGCAATTGATGGATGTTTACCTCCAGCAGGCCCTTTGTTTTCGCCCTTTTCATGATCGAGTGGGAGAACGGGCTCTCCAGCAGATCGGGCTGTACGGTAATGATGTCTATCCGCATAACGTATTTCTGTTACCCTAAATAAATGTCCAGCAGGCCGGCCGGCAGTTCGAGATGGAGCACCTTGCCCTTGCGATCTACCTTCAACATGGTCTGTTCGTTCAGCGGCAGCAGCATTTCCTTTTCCTTGTAGGTGACGCGGGCCAGCAGCTGGTGCGGCATTTCGATGATCTCGTCCACCGTTCCCAGCACCCCATGCTCCGCGTCCTGCGCCGTAAAGCCCAGGAGGCTCAGGGGCGCCTGGCCGGAAGCCTGCGCCTGGAAATCTTCTTCCTGGAGATACACGCCTTTCTGCAAATAGGCCCTTGCGGCCTCGCGGGTGTCTATCCCTTCCAGTTTGACGTAGATATGCTCCGCATCCTTGGCTTTGGCTTTCTGCACGAAATAAGGCAGGAAACTGTTTTTCCGCTCTTCGATGAAAATAGCGGCCACGTCTTTAAGGGAAGACCGTTTGCCGAGACTGTGCTTCAGCAGGAATTCCCCGTCGGTGCCGTGAACGGCGGCCAGTTTGCCGATATTGAAATAGTTCGCCATGAACAGGTGTGATAAAAAAGCAAAAAGGGAATCTTTGCGAGCAAATCTTCCCTTTTTGAAATGTGTTATACAGCGGATTATGCTTCTGCCGGTGCTTCGCCTTCTTCAGCGGCGGGAGCGGCCGGAGCTGCGTCCTCAACTTTACGAACTACCGGAGTGGCAGCGCGTACTACTCTTTTCTGGCTTTCGCGGCGGGCGGTCACTTTTTCTTCGTGATCAGCCTGCCACTGCTCGAATTTGGTGTAAGCGGTAGGTTCGTCGAACAAACCGAGTTTCACACCACGGAGCAGGTGTTTCAGGTACAGAACGCCTTTGAAGGACAGGATCCTACGAACAGTGTCGGTGGGTTGAGCACCTTTCTGCAGCCAGCGGAGCGCTTTCTGCGTGTCAATGTTGATAGAAGCCGGTACGGTCAGCGGGTTGTAGGTACCGATTTTCTGAATGAATTTACCATCACGGGGCGCGCGGGCATCAGCCACTACGATAAAGTAAAAAGGTCTTTTCTTGGCGCCGTGTCTCTGTAATCTGATCTTAACTGGCATAAATAAGTCGAATTATTTTTTGCGAGTGGTGAAAAAAATTGTTTCTATTGGGGCAGCAAATGTATAGCTAAAAATGAATTTTACAAAATAAAAGTTCACTTTTCACTTTTGCCGCTATTTTACTTATTTCATTTTCAGCCCTTTGGCTCCTCCAGGCATCTTATTCATCATTTTCATCATCTGACGCATTTGTTCAAATTGCTTCATGAACTGGTTGACGTCGGCGATTTCCTTCCCTGCGCCCTTGGCGATGCGGCGGCGGCGGCTCCCGTCGATAAGGTCGGGATTGGCGCGCTCTGCGGGCGTCATGGAGTTGATCATGGCTTCGATGCCTTTGAACGCATCGTCGCTGATATCGAGGTCTTTCACGGCTTTGCCTACGCCGGGGATCATCCCGAGCAAATCCTTGATGGAGCCCATTTTCTTGATCTGCTGCAGCTGTTCCTTGAAGTCGTCGAAATCGAACTGGTTCTGGCGGATCTTCTTTTCGAGCTTTTTGGCCTGTTCTTCGTTGAACTGGGCCTGTGCGCGCTCCACGAGGGTGGTAATGTCTCCCATGCCGAGGATACGCTGCGCCATACGTTCGGGGTAGAAAACGTCGAGCGTGTCGAGCTTTTCGCCCATAGACACGAACTTGATCGGTTTCTGCACCGTGTAGGTGATGGTGAGGGCCGCACCGCCGCGGGTGTCGCCATCGAGCTTGGTAAGCACGATACCGGAGAAATCGAGCTTTTCGTTGAAGGCCTTGGCGGTGTTCACCGCATCCTGGCCGGTCATGGAATCCACCACGAAGAGGATTTCCTGGGGCTGGACGGCCTTTTTCACGTTGCTCACCTCGGTCATCATCACTTCATCGACCGCGAGGCGGCCGGCGGTATCGATGATCACGACGTTGTTGCCGTTGGCTTTCGCCTGTTTGATGGCGTTTTCCGCGATCTGAACGGCGTTTTTGTTTTCGGGCTCGCTATATACTTCCACCCCGATCTGGCCGCCGAGCACCTGCAGCTGGTCGATCGCCGCAGGACGGTAGATATCCGCTGCAACGAGCAGGGGCTTTTTGTTCTTTTTGGATTTGAGGAAATTGGCCAGTTTACCGGAGAAAGTGGTTTTACCGGAACCCTGCAGGCCGGCGATGAGGATCACGGTGGGGTTGGCTTTGAGCTCCAGTTCCACTTCGGTGTTGCCCATCAGTTCCACCAGTTCGTCTTTCACGATCTTCACCATGAGCTGGCCGGGAGAAATGGCGGTGATCACCTTTTCGCCGAGGGCTTTGTCTTTTACTTTATCGGTAAAGTCTTTGGCGATCTTGTAGTTCACGTCCGCGTCCACCAGGGCGCGGCGTATCTCTTTCACGGTAGTGGCGATATTGATTTCCGAGATACGACCTTCGCCCTTTAGTTGTTTAAAGGCCGACTCGAGCCGCTCTGATAATGATTCAAACATATTGGTAAACTGGTATGATCTTTAAAAATGCAAAATGGTGAATATTTCGAATATTCACCATTTGGACTGCAAAAATAAGTTTTTGTTGCGTTCGCGGGAAAAAAATCAGCCACCGAGATAATTCCGCAGCAGTTTGCTTCTGGAGGTGGTGCGGAGTTTGGTGATGGCTTTGTCTTTTATCTGGCGTACGCGTTCTCGGGTAAGACCGAATTTTTCGCCGATGTCTTCGAGGCTCATGGGATGTTCCACGCCGATGCCGAAATAGAGCATGATCACGTCTTTCTGGCGGTCGGTGAGGGTGGAAAGGGAGCGTTCGATCTCGCGGCGGAGGGAATCGTGGTGATCGAGCTCCTCGTCTGCACTAACGGCATTGGGATTCTCGAGCACGTCGAGCAGGGAATTGTCTTCGCCGTCGATGAACGGAGCGTCCATAGACACGTGGCGGGCGGCAACGCCGAGGGTGGCTTCCACTTCTTCGGTGTTGATTTCGAGGATGGTGGCGAGCTCGTCGGGCGAGGGCTCACGTTCGAATTCCTGTTCGAGCTGGGAGTAGGCTTTGCTGATTTTGTTGGACAGGCCTACTTTATTGAGCGGGAGGCGCACGATGCGCGACTGCTCTGCGAGTGCCTGGAGGATGGATTGACGGATCCACCAAACGGCGTATGATATGAATTTGAAACCGCGGGTTTCATCGAACCGCTGGGCGGCTTTGATGAGGCCGAGGTTGCCTTCGTTGATAAGGTCAGAAAGGGAAAGGCCCTGGTTCTGGTACTGTTTGGCTACAGACACCACGAAGCGGAGGTTGGCTTTGGTAAGCTTTTCCAACGCGCGCTGGTCGCCCTGCTTGATGCGGATGGCCAGGTTCACTTCTTCTTCCGGCGTGATGAGATCCACTTTGCCGATCTCCTGCAAATACTTTTCTAGCGACTGGGACTCACGATTCGTGATGGACTTCGTGATTTTTAGTTGGCGCATTGACATAGCACGGGAACAGTTACAGGTTATTAATAAGTTAATTTAGAAGAATGCCCAACAAAAATAACTTTTTTTAGATACGACCCAAAAAAATTACTAACCATTGAATCCTTTTCAAGCAAAATCGATTGTTGGTAATAATCTGTTCGTGTTATACCGCATTAACCGGCACTGATACTGGATTCACCTATGATGGTCAGGGTGTGGAAAACGGGGTTGGTTTAACCGTTTCTTCAATCGCAAAATACATAATTAAATATTTTTATATTCCATTTTGTTATAAATCGTGAAAATGAGAGCTTTAGGCGGGAAAATGTTTTTCAAAATTTATTTTGATAGAATAAATAATTTTCTATAATTGCAGGCAGATGATTTTGATTTCTATAATAATACAGTGCGATGTCAAAGAAAGTGCAATATGAGTTAGAATATCCGGTGCGGTGCTCCCCAAGTATTCTTTATGAATTTTTGTCGACCCCTGCTGGTTTGCAGGAGTGGTTTGCCGACAAGGTGGATTTCCGGGATAATGTTTTTTCGTTTTCCTGGAATGGATCCGCGGAGGAAGCAGAAGTGCTGGAACAGGAAGAAGACGAGTTTATCCGCTTACATTGGACACATGCTCCCAAAAACGAGTATTTCGAATTCAGGATTCGGATCTCCGAAGTAACGAACATGACTATCCTGGTAATCAAGGATTTCGCAGAGAAAAAAGAAGTGGCGGACCAAAGCCAGCTCTGGGATTACCAGATCAAGGACCTTTTCCACCGTATCGGCAACTAACTATCTGAGGAACCTCCCAACCAGCCCAGCAGCGATGCATATTCTACCGCCGCAACGGGCAGGATATTTTCCCAATCTGTCAACTTACACTGTTTTGCTATTTTAACGAAGGGCTGTTGCAGGATGCCTTTCCATTGCTCCTCCGTGAGCGTGGAAGCTGCGCGGTAGTTGTCTTCGCCGAAATGATGCTGCCAGGGGTCGTCGTTCACACAAACGTGCCACCCCGCGGATGCGAGCCGTTCGTGCATGCCCGTTAGCGCGCCGCGCCGGCGCTCCAGCTCCTCCCCCGCCAGGTGCAGCGTGAGACTGAAATAGCGCCCCCACCAGAAAAACGTCCGGCAGGCGAATATGCTGTTCCGTGAGAAAGCACGGGGATAGTCGAGCATGACGTACGGGAGGCCCAGGTATTGCTCCCCCGCGAGATCTTCGGCGGCTGCGCCCCCTCAAGCTCCCATCCCCCGATCGTCATATCCGCCTCCATGGCCGATTGCAGCGATCCGAACATCGCATATACCTTTTCGATCACCCGGTTTTTCGTGAGAATGATCTCCGCATCTGCCGCCAGTGCCATTTCACTTTCCGTAAGCCTGTAGTCTTCCATGCCGAAAATATTAACCAATTTTTGGGCGGGCCGCTGTTCCTCCTGTCGGGATTCGTATTAACTTTGTGCGGCCGCTTTTCAAAAATAAGCTGAAAACCAGGCCTTTTTACATTTTACCGTTTTATTTTTCATTCGCCGATTCGTGAAGAAACTCGATAAACTGATCATCAAAACCTTCGTGGGCCCATTCATCGCCACATTTTTCGTGACGCTGTTCGTGCTTATCATGCAGTTCGTCTGGAAGTATATCGACGACCTCGTGGGCAAAGGGCTGGACACGCCGGTGATCATGGAGCTGCTCATCTATACCAGCGCCAGCCTCGTTCCGCTTGCGCTTCCGCTGGCCGTGCTCCTTTCTTCCATCATGACCTTCGGCAACCTTGGCGAAAGCTTCGAGCTGGTGGCCATCAAATCGGCGGGCATTTCCCTGCTGCGGTTCATCCGCCCCCTGCTCTTCCTTTCCATCGGCATCGGCATCTGCGCCTTCCTTTTCGCCAACTACATCATCCCCATCGCCAACCTCCGCGCCAAATCGCTCCTCTACGATATCACCAATTCCAAACCCGCCTTCAACATCAAACAGGGCGTGTTTTACGGCGATATCCCGGGGTACACCATCAAAGTAGCGAAGAAAGAAGCGGATAACAAGACCATCCACCAGGTGATGATCTACGAAAACTCCCTGGGCGATAAAAACCCGCGCATCATCCTCGCCGAAAAAGGCACCATGGAATTGTCGGCCGATAAACGCTTCCTCCTTTTCACGCTCTATAACGGCTGGCGATATGAAGAACGCGGCAATACCCGCGCCCAGCAAGGCAATGAGCTGATCAGGCTCGGGTTCAAGAAATACATCAAACCGTTCGACCTCCAGACGTTCGCGTTCGACCGTCTGCCGATGGACCTTTTCGCCAGCAACCAGCAGATGCTGAACGTCCGCCAGCTGGATTACGGCATCGATTCGCTCCGCCGCATCGATTCCTCCATCGTCCGCACCGTCAACGCCTATGTGACCACCCGGTATCCGTTCTACAAGTGGAAAGACACGGGCTGGGCGGCCAATGTGAAGCCCCTGGCTACAGACACCTTTTTCAATTCGATCCCTGAAGCCAGCCGCAGGTACGTGATCGAGCGGGTGGAATCGAACCTCCGGGAATCGGAGTCGAGCCTTTCCACTTCTTCCAAAGATTACGTCGACAATAAAGAAAAAATATCGCTTTTCAAGGTGGAATGGCAGCGCAAATTCTCACTGGCCGCGGCCTGCGTGGTGCTTTTCCTCATCGGTGCGCCGCTGGGCTCCATCATCCGGAAAGGCGGGCTGGGAACGCCGCTCGTGTTTGCGGTGATCTTCTTCGTCATCTTCAACATCTTCTTCATGACCGGCGAAAAAATGGCCCGACGGGAAGTGATGGCTTCCTGGAGCGGCATGTGGCTCGCCAATATCGTATTGTTGCCCATTTCGGCTTTCCTGGTGTACAAGGCCATGAACGACAGCCAGCTTTTCAACAAGGAATTCTACTACCGCTTCTTCCAGCGCGTGAAAAAGGAGTGGCAAAAACGCTTCAAAAAACAGCCCGCCTGAGTTTGCGGCACGGTTGATGCGGTAACAGCTTTTTCCGGCCGGGGCACTACCGGCGGGAAAATGGCGTTATTACCGTTGAACGGCCTGAGAGACCGGCAAACCATATCGACTGATGAAGCAAATCCTGACAGTTCTGGCGGCAGCACTGCTGTTCCTTCCTTTTCCTATTTTATTCCGGACAGGCCTTGCGCCTGGAGCGGACGCACCGCTGTACGGCTGGCTACAATCCGCCGCGGAAGCGGTTTTCGGCCATGGGCCTTTTGCTGCGCGCGTCCCCAATGCGCTGGCGGGCATTTTGACCGTGCTCACCTGTTTCCAGCTCGGGAAGCGGCGCGACGATGAGCGTTTCGGGATGTGGTGGGCCCTGGTCCTGGTGGGCTCCTGGCTGCCGCAACTGTTGTTCAGGAGCGATGCGCCGATGATCTGGGGCAATTATTTCCTTTTTCTTTCCATTTACCTGGCTTACCGCCTGTCGTGGAGCACTTTCCCTGGCGCGCGGCGGCTTTATCGGGCGTGGGTTTGGGGATCGCGACCTTGTCTGCCGGGCTCGTGGCGCCTGTCATCTGGGCGTTGACGGGGCTGGTGTACTGGACCTGGAAGCGGTTCCATACCGGTTTGAAGTGGCCACAGCTGTTGTTTATCGTCATGATCGCCGCGGTGTCTGCCGGCTGGTATTATGCCTGGCTGGGCTGGCGCGGCGGGCTGGCGGGGCTTCGCATCCAGCCGTATGCTTCGGCCGGCAATTCATTTTCGCTTCACTGGCTGGCCATGGTGGCCTGTTTCCCGGTGCTGGCGTTTGCGCTGACCTGGTTGCAGACGGCACGCACGCGGTCTATTTACCTGGCGCAGCCGGCGGAAAACAGGGATATGTCGTGGTGGATGTGGGCGATGTTCTGGACGGGACTGCTGGTGCTTTCCGTGATGCGCGCTCCGCTGGAAAGCGCGTCGTTGCTGCATTTGCCGTTGGCGTACCTGGCGGCGGTGCAGGTGCACCGCGTGGTGGAGGGACGGCTCCGGCTGCGGCCCTGGAACCATGCGCTGCTGCTCATTTTGGGCATTGGCGGAGGGCTGATGCTGGCGTTGCTGCCGCTGGCGGGCAAATATCACCCGGAGCTGCTGCCGACATGCTTCCGGCCGGATGCGGACTGGCATATCGCGGAGATGGCGTATGGCATTTTGTATATGATCTTCACGGCCGTGGGCGCGGCTTTGGTGGCGAAGAAGCGGGCGCAGGAGGGGTTGATGCTGCTGCTTTTCGGTGGAATGCTGCTGATTACGCTGGCGGCGGTGAGTTTCGGGGATAAGGTGCAATTGGCGCCGCAGGGCACGGCTGTCGAAACGAAAAAGTGATCCCCAGTAATATAATTGAAAGGCTTGTACCCTCTTTCCGGTGCAGGCCTTTTTACATGAGTTCGGGTACACCTGAAGTTCCGCATAACGGTTACACCGGAGTGGCGGGTAGGCGATAAATCCACTTGCATTTGCCGGTAAACGCGCATAAAAAAGCGACCGTTGCACGGGGCAACGGTCGCGGGCATATGTTGGGCCGGGGGCCTTATTTCTTCAGTGCTTCTTCGTAGAGCGCGCTCACTTTTTCCCAGTTTACCACGTTCCAGAAGGCCGCGATATAGTCGGGGCGCTTGTTCTGGTGTTTGAGGTAATAGGCGTGCTCCCACACGTCGAGGCCCAGGATGGGTGTTCCGGGTTCTTTGGCGAGGTGGGTCATGAGGGGATTGTCCTGGTTGGGGGTGGAAGTGATGGCGAGTTGGCCGCCTTTTTTCACGATGAGCCAGGCCCATCCGGAGCCGAATACGCCTTTGGCGGCGTCGCCGAACTTCTGACGGAAGGCTTCATCTGACCCGAAAGCCGCGGTGATAGCGGATTTCAGTTTAGCGGAGGGTTCCGTTTTGGTGGGCGACAGCAGGCTCCAGAAAAGGGAGTGATTGTAATGGCCGCCGCCGTTGTTGCGGATGGCGGGCTCTGCCGCGGTAACGGCGGACAGGATCTGACCGAGGGATTTGGCGGCGAGGGGGCTCGACTTCAGGGCATCGTTCAGGTTTTTCACATAAGCGGCGTGGTGTTTCCCGTGATGGATTTCCATGGTAAGCTGGTCGATATTCGGCTCCAGCGCGCCGGCGGCATACGGAAGGGGCGGCAGTTCGAACGGGGCCTTGGCGGCGAGGAGGTCTTTATTCTGCTCCCCTGCGGCAAAAAGCCCAGACGGATTGGCTATCGCAGCCACGCCGGCCAGTCCGGCCAGTTTTATGAATTCTCTCTTATTCATAATGAACATATTATTATTACAAATCTATTATTTCCACCGTAAAACCATGCAAATATTACACCAATGACGGGCGTTTTATTAATTTGCGGCTACGGAGGCCATTATTTTGCGGTTACTGCAAAATAATGCTATCGTTTCTCGTTTAATTTGAAATTAATTGCTATTTTACTTTTATATTCATGTGTAAGCTGTAGTGTACTTAATCATTTTGAAAAGATGAAGCCATTTATCCCTGGAGCCAGGATCAGTCCCCGACGGTACGAAAGGTATGCCGCAGGCGAGCCTGACTGCCAAATCCGGCGAAATCCGGGCATCGTCCATCTCCCCTTAAAAGTCAAATCAAGCGCCATTCTTTTCCATTCAAGTTCATTAGTTAATACCCCTGTTTCCTGAAAAAGGGAAAGGTGACACAGGATTCCCGACCGTTGGGCTTATGCAAACGGTTGAATGCAATAAATTAAACCGGCCGGCAGCCGAAACGAAGCCGGGCGGTATTTGATTTTTGGATATAAGTATCAGAGCACAGGCTATTAATCATTAAAAGAAAATCGAGCGTAGCGGCAGTATGACACTAAAGGAACGCATACAAGAGACACAATCGGCGCCTATCACCTACACCCCGGTATTTTTCTACCCGGACCGGGCTGCAGATCAGGCAGCACTGCAGCAATTGCTGGAGGCGCAACCGTATATAAGGGTATATGATGAGCTGGCCGGTCAGCTCCGGGAACTGGTGAAAATCCAGCACCCGACGCGCCGGCTGTCGGAAGCGGAAACGGTTACGGCCGTGGAAGCGCATCTGAACGGCGTTCCGCAAGACCAGTACGGCGTTTGGGTATTTTACCCGTGGACGGCCAAGCTGGTGCACCTGCTCGGGAAGGAAGAATTCATCGCGCTCCGCACATCGCGGAACATGCACAAGATCACGGCGGCGGAAAGAGACGCGCTGCAGGAAAAGAAAATAGGCGTCATCGGTCTTTCCGTAGGCCAGACCATCGCCCTCACACTGGCTATGGAGCGGGTTTGCGGGGAATTGCGGCTGGCGGATTTCGACGATGTGGAACTGACGAATATGAACCGCCTGCGCACGACCGTCGACAACCTGGGGATGCCCAAAGTGATCGTGGCGGCGCGGGAGATCGTGGAAATGGACCCTTACATCCAGGTGAAAGTTTACCTGGACGGGGCTACGGAAGCGAACCTCGACGATTTTCTCACCGGCGGCGGCAAGCTCGACATCCTGGTGGAAGAGTGCGACGGGGTGGATGTGAAGATCCTCAGTCGCCAGAAAGCCCGCAAACACCGCATCCCCGTGGTTATGGACACCAACGACCGTGGAATGCTGGACATCGAGCGGTTCGACCTCGACCCGGAATACCCCCTGTTGCACGGGCTCATCCCTCCTATCGAAGACCTGGGCATGTTGAAACATCTGAGCAACGAGGAAAAGATTCCCATCCTGGGGCCGATGGCGGGTATGGCAGACATGAGCCCCCGCATGAAATATTCGCTGGGAGAGATCGGCAAAACCATCACCACCTGGCCGCAACTGGCCTCCTCCGTTATGCTGGGCGGGGCGTTGGTGACAGACACCTGCCGGAGGATATTGCTGGACCAGCTGAAAAGCTCCGGCAGATACTATGTGGATTTCGATCAACTCATTCAATAACGCCCAAATTAACTAAACGAAGCAATCAATGAGCGCACCGATCAACGTTAGGGCATTTTTCGCACCAGACGACCCGGAAGCAGCCATGCGATTTTACGAAGGCCATAGTAAGCTGTTACAGATTTACTTCGGTATTCACAAAATCACATCCGGCAATGTGGACTGGATCAGCCACCGGAATACGGTGGTGGTGATCGTGGAAGACGAAACAGGCACCAAAACCTACGGTGGCGCCCGGGTCCAGATTGCAGACGGCGTACTGCCCCTCCCCATTGAAATGGCGGTGGGCAAGTACGATCCGAAAGTATATACGGACGTGGTGCCCGGCAGCGCGGAAATCTGCGGGCTGTGGAACTCCAAGGAGGTGGCGGGCATGGGCATCGGGAGCCTCATCCTCAGCAGGGTTTGCGTGGCGCTCACCACCCAGCTGCCCGTGGGCAACGTACACGTACTTTGCGCACCGGTAACAGTGAGAGGCGCCAAGCGTGTAGGCGCGGTCATCGACACTTCTCTGGGGAACGAAGGGGTGTTTTATTACCCGAAAGACGACCTGGTGGCAACGGCGATGATCATCCGCGACAACCACGAGCTGGCCAGCGCAGACCCCTCGGAGCAGGCGCTCATCGCCGATCTGCGGAGCAATCCCAACCAGGTGCGCACGGAAACCGGGCCCAAAGGGACCTTCGAAGTCAATTACATGTTGGGCCTCCCACAAATGGTTCCTTAAAATCAGTATGTTTGCTGCGGCATTCGCCGCCTGACTATATAACAATCGTGAACTAAAATGTCTATACGTTTATTCGCCCTGATCCTGCTTACCCTTGCTGCCCAATTGACGACCCGCGCACAGTCGCCCGTCGTATTCCGCGACAGCGCCCAGCTTTTACAGGTAGGCGAATACCTGGACCTTTACATCGACAGTTCCAACGAGCTTACCATCGACCAGGTGCGCAAGCAGGAATTCCGGCGCTCCGGCAGCAGGGTCCCCAATCTCCAGATCACGCCCTTCACCAGCTGGGCCCGCATCCACGTCACCAACGCCACGCCCATCACCCGGCTCCTTCTCGAAGTGGAATACCCTACGATCGACGAGATCTCGCTTTATGAAGTGCTCCCCGGCGGAGGGTACAAAGTGACCGAACTGGGCCAGTACCAGCCTTTTAAGATCCGCCCCATCAACCATCAGAACTACATCTTCCCCCTCGATATCCAGCAGGGGCAGACCCGTGAATATTTCCTGAAGATCCGCGCCGGCGAACAGGCCCAGCTGCCCATGTACCTCGGCGCCGAGTCGACGCTCTTCGCCAAGAACACCGAGCGTAACTTCATCTTCGGGCTGTATGCCGGCATCATCCTCGTGATGGCGCTGTACAACTTCTTCATCTGGCTCACGGTGCGCGACAACAGCTACCTCATTTACGTGAGCTATATCATCTGCGTGGGCCTTACGCAGGCTTCGCAGCAAGGGTATACATTCCGCTTCCTGTGGCCGAACAGCCCGTGGCTGGCGATGCACGACACGCTGCTCATCCCGGTCTTCAACGGGATCACGGCGGCGCTGTTCATCCAATCGTTCCTGCATACCCGTGAAAAGTACAAACTGGGGCATAAACTCCTCACCGGCGTGGTGGTCGCCTATTCGCTGGCGCTCGTTCCCACGTTGATGGACAACCACTTCGTGGCCAACATGATGACGCAGATCATCGCCATGACGGCTTCGCTGCTGGCGATTTTCGTGGGTTTCAAGGTGTGGCGGAAAGGGTACGGGCCGGCGGCTTACTTCCTCGTGGCCTGGGGGATATTCCTGGCGAGCGTGTGTATTTTCGTGTTGCGGAATTTCAATATCCTGCCGTATAACGACTTCACGTATTACGCCCTGCAGGTGGGCTCCGCGGCGGAGGTAACCTTGCTTTCCTTCGCGCTGGCCAACAAGATCAATATTTACCGGAAGGAGAAGGAGGAATCCCAGGCGGTGGCGCTCCGTATTTCGCAGGAAAACGAGCAGCTGGTGCGCGAACAGAACGTGATATTGGAAGCGAAAGTGGCAGAACGCACCGAGGCGCTGCAAACCTCCAACGGCGAACTGAACAAGGCGCTCACCAACCTGAAAAGCGCCCAGACGCAACTGGTGGAATCGGAGAAGATGGCCTCGCTCGGTCAGCTCACCGCCGGCATCGCCCACGAAATCAACAACCCCATCAACTTCGTAACGTCCAACATCAAGCCGCTGAAGCTCGATTTCGAGGATATCCGCTCCCTGCTGCGAAAATACGACACCATCCGTCCGGGAGAAGACGTGGCCGGGCAACTGGCGGAGATCGAACGGTTCAAGCAGCAGATCGATATCGGGTATTTGCATGAGGAGATAGACACCCTCATCAAAGGGATCGAAGACGGCGCCAACCGTACCGCAGAGATCGTGAAAGGCCTCCGGACGTTCAGCCGCCTCGACGAAAGCGACCTCAAATCGGTAGACATCCATGAAGGCCTCAACTCCACCATGGTACTGCTCCGCAACAATATCCCCAAGAACGTGACGGTACATTACGATTACGGCGAACTGCCGAAAATCGAATGCTTCGCCGGCAAGCTCAACCAGGTGTTCCTCAATATCATCAACAACGCGCTGAACGCCATTAAGATGAAGCCGGACCAGGGAGACGAGCGGCTGACGATCAAGACGCGGCTGGAAGCCGACCAGATGGTGAGCATCAGTATCAAAGACAGTGGCATCGGCATGTCTGACAAGGTAAAGGAAAAGATTTTCGAGCCGTTCTTCACAACAAAAGACGTCGGCGAAGGCACGGGCCTCGGGCTATCCATCGTATTTAGCATCATCGAGAAGCACCACGGAAGGATCGTGGTAAATTCCGAACCCGGAAACGGAGCGGAATTTATCATATATTTACCCCAGAATGTGCCTATCGCTCAGAGTCATGCGTAAATAAAAGCAGAAAGAACCCTACATGAAAAATAACCGTATCAGGATTTTGTACATCGACGACGAAGTACATAACCTTAATGCATTCCGCGCGAATTTCCGCAGAACTTACGAGATCTATACCGCCAGTTCTGCCGCCGAAGGCATGCAGGTACTGAAAGGAATCGAAGTACATATCATCATCGCAGACCAGAAGATGCCCACTACCACCGGTGTGGAATTCTTCAACGAGATTAAGGACCTGCTGCCAGACCCCATCCGCATCCTCCTCACCGGTTATACCGACGTGGAAGATATCATCGACGCCATCAACAAGGGGCACATCTTCTCCTACATCAAAAAACCCTGGGACGAGCACGAGCTGTTCAAAACCATCAATAACGCATACGAGATCTATTCCGCCCGCAAGCAGCTGAAGGAAAAAGTGGCCGAACTGGAAAAGACGAACGACGAACTGAACCGGTTCATCTATTCCACCTCGCACGACCTCCGCGCGCCGCTCATGAGCGTGCAGGGCATCATCAACCTCAGCCGCCTCGATAATACGATGACCGACCCGCAGGGGTATATGGGGATGATCGAAGTGTGCATCACGCGGCTGGACAGTTTCATCCAGAAGATCATCGAATACTACCGGAATTCGCGGCTGGACCTGGAGTATGAGAAAATCGACTTCCAGGCGCTGATGAGCGATTGTATCGATACGTTCAAGCATCAGAATACCAATATCGGTTTCAATGTGAATGTAGACCAGCCGGTACCTTTCAAGGGCGATTTCTTCCGGATCAGCGTTATCCTGAACAATCTGATCAGCAATGCCGTTAAATATCAGAAGCCGGACGAGACCTCCCCGCAGGTGAGCCTCTCCGTGAAGGTAGAGCCGCATAAAGCCACGATCAGGATAGAAGATAACGGGATAGGGATACTCAGCGAGCACCTGAGCAACATTTTCAAGATGTTCTTCCGCTCCAAGAACAACAACAAACCCGGAAGCGGTATTGGCCTGTATATTGTAAAAGAAGCCCTCAACAAGATCGGGGGCACCATCGGCGTAGATTCCCGTTACGGAGAAGGCACGCAATTTGAAATTACCATTCCGAACAGAAATGAATTCGATACCTGATCTGCGCGTAATATTAATCGACGATAACGATATCGATCTGCTACTGCATGAACGGCTCATATCCATTCAGCAGATCAGCCGGACGATCCTTTCCTTCAGCAACGCCAACAAGGCGCTGGAATTCCTTTCCAGCAACATTACCCTCCCACACATCCCGCCCACCGTCATCCTCCTCGATATCCAGATGCCGGAAATGGACGGGTTCGAGTTCCTCCGTTCCTTCGATTCCTACCCGCAGAAGATCAAGAACCAGTGTTACATCATCATGGTTTCCTCTTCCCTCGACTTCGGCGATATTTCCCGCACCAACGCCAACCCGATGGTGATCCGCCTGCTCAAGAAGCCCTTGCAGCCCAAGGAGCTGAAAGACGTCATAGAGGGCATTTTCCGCGATCAGTAAATAAAAAAAGGCTTCTTCATGCGAGATGAAGAAGCCATATATGTTCCCCGGGCAACGGGCCCGGAAAACGGACCCCTGGTTACAATTCCTTCCTAGTTTTCATTGATACCGTAATAATAAGCTTTTCCACTGCCGGGATATGTACCCTCGATCTGGTAATTGCCGTTCTGACGCGCCAGGGCCGCTTTCAGCTCGTCTACCGTGCGCACGGTGATGCCGCCCACCCGGGTAATTACAAATCCTTCCTTCATGTTCGTCTGCTGGTCGAGCAGGCCGCCTTCTTCGATGGATTTCACCTGCACGCCGCCTGCAACGCCCAATTTGGCTGCATCCTGGCGTGAAAGCGCTGCAAAATCAGCCCCCAGTGCGCTCACCGAAGCGCCATTGCCTGCGGCCATATTGCCGAGCTTTCCTTTCAATGTTGCGCTCAATTCCTGTTCACTGCCATTGCGCTGCAGTGTGATCGCCACTTTATCGCCGGGCTTGAGCCTTGCGATCTGTTCAGACAGTTCCGAACCGGAATTCACTGCCGCGCCGTTCACTTTCGTGATCACGTCTCCCTTCTTCACACCTGCTGCTGCCGCTGCGCCGGAAGGATCGGTATCCATCACGTACACACCGTCTGTATTGCTGGAAGTAATGCCAAGCTGTTTTTTCTGCGAATCGTCGAGGTTCTCGGGCGCCATGGAGATGCCGAGGTAACCGCGCTGCACGCTGCCGAACTGTTTGATGTCGTTGATCACCTTTTTCATGAGGTTAGACGGGATGGAGTAAGCGTATCCCGCGTAAGAGCCCGTGGGCGAAGCGATGGCGGAGTTGATGCCCACCAGTTCCCCGTTCGTGTTCACGAGCGCGCCGCCGCTGCTGCCGGGGTTCACCGCCGCGTCTGTTTGCAGGAAGGCTTCCACCGGGGCGGAACCCTGGCGGTTGATGCCGATGCTGCGCGATTTGGCGGAGATGATGCCCTGCGTTACGGTAACGTCGAGGTTGAGGGGATAGCCGATGGCCAGCACCCATTGGCCCAGGCGAACGTCGTCAGAATTGCCGACCGGGATGGCGGGCAGGTTCTTCGCGTCGATCTTGATGAGGGCCAGGTCGGTATTGGGATCGGTACCGATCACCGTTGCCTTGTAGTTTTTACGGTCGGTCAGTGTGACCGCGATCTCGGATGCACCGTTTACCACGTGGTTATTGGTGACGATGTAACCGTCTTCGCTGATGATCACGCCCGATCCGGAAGCCCGCTGTTCGGGCGCGTTGAATTGCCGGCGGCCGCCACCTTCGCCGAAGAACCGGCGGAAAATGTCGTCATCCATCCCTTCGAACGGATCCTGCTGTGCTACCTGCCTGCTTTTCACGACCGTGCGGATATGCACGACGGAGGGCACCGCGTTCCCTGCCGCCTTTTCAAAATCAGTAGGCTGGGCCGAAGCCGGGCCTGTATATGCTGTTTGAATGAGGGGTTCAGGGTTTCCGAAGCCGATACCGTCCGAAATTCTGCCGGATTTGCCGCTGAGGACGAATCCGCCGGCTACCACGGCCCCACCGATGAGGAGGCCTGCAATGAGTTTCTTATTGATCATAGTATCCAGAGTTTTATGGTGTAAAACTGCCGTGGCATTCTGAATACTTTCTGAATATCAGGGAAGCGGAGTACGATTTTAACTTTTCATTATCACCTGGAAGTTGTGCATGCCTTTCTCCCAGCTGTATTTCACTTCGAAACCGTAGAGATCGCAGATTTTGCGGACGATCTCCAGGCCCAGGCCCAAAGACTCCGCATCCTTGCTGTTTTTGGCGAAGCGCTGATAGATACGGTCTTCCTGCAGCGGGTACGCCTGGCCGGTGTTGCTGACGGTCAGCACGCCGTTGGCGCCCTTCACCACGATCTTCCCGCCGGGCAGATTGTGCCGGATGGCGTTAGACAGCAGGTTGCCCAGCAGCACTTCCAGGAGGTTGGGGCTCATGTTCACCGGCAATTCATCCAGCCAGTCTTCTTCCACCTGCAACCCTTTCTGTGCGATCTGCGGCTCGTATTGCGCGAGCAGATGCCGTGCCGTTTCGCGGACGAACACGGCCGCCGTGTCGGGGAATTGTCCGTTCTGGATGCGCGTGAGCAGCAGCAGCCCCTTGTTCAGCCGCGTCATCCGGTGGCTGGCGTCTGCCAGTTCGCTGATAAGTGCAGCCTGTTCTTCAGACAGCGGCGTGGTTTGCATGAGCATCTCCAGCTTCCCCTGGAAAACCGCCAGCGGCGTCCGCAATTCGTGGGACGCGTTTTCCGCGAATTCTTTCTGGGAAAGATAGGACTGGCGGCTTCTTTCCGCCAGCTGCTCCACCGCCGAATTCAGTTCCCCGAACTCGCTGATGCCCGAAGGCGCCAGTTGCAGCGGCGCCGGATCGTCGACCTTATACGCCCGCAACTTGCGAAGCGTCTGGTAAAAGGGCTTCCAGATGCGCTTCGCCAGCGACTGGTTGATGAGCAACAATCCCGTTAACAGCAATATCAGCAGTACGGATTGTAAAATAATGATACTCCCGATCAGCCGCTGATGGTCTGCCAGCGACGATTTGATCTGCAGCCGGTACGTTTCCTGGTTAATGACGAGGTAAGACGTGAGCAGGCGGTATTTATCGGTCGTGTACAGCGAATCGCTTTCAGGCCGGCGGGGCGCTTTTTCGAGCGTAACGCCATCGTCTAGCCCGGGCTGCAGCGCTTCCGGCTCAATTTCCATGACCCGGAGCCGCGGGATGAGCTGCGTTTTGGTGGCAACGAGACTGGCGTCGATATTAGACAGCACGATGCGTTGCAGCACGTAATAAAAAACCGGGATCGCGACCATGAGGAGCACGATCGACAGCCAGAAATAATATTGGAGGGTTTTGTTGAGCAACTTCATCGGTGAAACTTTTTAACGTGTCAGGGCGCTTCGAGTTTGTACCCCATGCCATAAACCGCTTTGATATGATCGGTCCAGCCGGCCTGGATGAGCTTCTTCTTGAGGTTTTTCATATGGGCGTAGATGAAATCGTAATTATCGAACAGACTTTCCCCATCGCCCGACAAATGCTCTGCTATCGCGTGTTTGGACACTACGCGGTTGCGGTTGGTGAGCAGGTAGAGGAGCAGGTCGTATTCCGAGCGGGTGAGGTCTGCGGGTTGATTCCCGACGCGGACCGTCCGTGCGGCGGTATCTACGGTGAGGCCGGCGGCTTCGAGGATGGAAGTACCGGAGAAGCGCCTGCGGCGGATGACGGCGGCGATGCGGGCGCTCAGTTCGGACAGGTGGAATGGTTTGACGAGGTAATCGTCTGCCCCGAGCTGGAGGCCATGGATGCGGTCTTCGATACCGTCGCGCGCGGAAATGATGATGACACCGTCTGTCTTGTTGTTTTCGCGGAGGGCTTTGAGCACCTGGAGTCCGTTCCCGTCTGGCAGGGAAATATCGAGGAGGATGCAGTCGTAGTCGAACGATTCGATGCGCTGCAGGGCGGAGTGTTTATCGGCGACCAGCTCACAGGTGTACGCTTCCGCCTGGAGGTAGTCGGAGATGCTTTGGCCGAGGGCTTTTTCGTCTTCGATGATGAGGATCTTCATAATTCCGGGATGAAAATACGGAATTTCGGTGGTGGGGGGATGGGCGATGTTGTGGCCTTGTTTTGGGGGAGGGATGCGCGGCGGGAATGAAAAAAGCCCCGCGGCTGCGGGGCTTCCGGTAAAGTTGCGGGGTTAGCTTATTTGGCCGGATTGCGTTCGAAATCGAAGGAAGGATCCGGGTTGTAGGGGTCGGGGCCGTATTTGTTTTCCGACTGATCGCCCTGCGTAACCGCGAGGATGAGCCCGTAAATGGGGATGAGCATGTACCATCCGCTTTTGTTCACATCGTGCGCGCGGCGGATCATAACGGCCACACCGGGCAGGATGAACACCAGCGTAACGACGAGGCTGACGATAGAGAGCAAAGCCGCCGGAAGCACGAACGCCCCTGCGAAAGAGATCCCCCAGGAAACAATGAGGTTGAAAAGGAAGAACCACCAGAACTCGGCACGACTGGCGCGACCATTGAAGTCGGTGGATTTTTTGAATACGGTGATTACGTGTTGTTTCATAGTTGCAGGATTGGTTTTACAATTATCCGGGGCAAAATACCGGTGGCCGCACCTGCTAATGAAGGGAAATCCGCGGAAGCGGGGATTTGGATCGCTGGAGGTCAATATTCCCGGTATGAAAAACAGCCGGGAGCGCGAAGAAAATCGGCGGCCCGAAAAATTGCAAAAGATTTTTTTGAATTTTGAAAAAAGCCCCTATTTTTGCACTCCATTCTACGGGGGGCTAGCTCAGTTGGTAGAGCGCTTGCATGGCATGCAAGAGGTCAGGGGTTCGACTCCCCTGTCCTCCACAAAAGATTCAAAACCTGCCACCATGGCGGGTTTTGCTATTTCAAGGAAATAATTGTTCCGCTAAAAAAGCCTTACAGTATTGCTGTAAGGCTTTTTTTATGCGTTCAAAGGCAACTCATACAGCTCGCCGTACCGGGCTTCCATATACCTGCGACGCTTTATTGGCCTTCTCCAGGCGCTGACGACAGGTTTCGTATTTATCCCTGCCCGCAGGCGATCCCCCTTTCGCTTCCGGTTTTTCTTCGGGAGAATTTTCCTGCAGGGAAATGAAGGGGTATACTACCATTTTGTTACTGATCATTTCAGACAACATCGCTTCCAGGGTCAATTCCGGATTGAACGCCTCATCGAGAATGGCCTGGAATGCGGAATGATAGATCACTATGAAACGGGAACCGGTCACCTGGTCTGTCCAGAAACCGTCATCGGCAAGCGGGAGCACCTGCGAAAAACCGTTGATGCTTCCACAAAGCAACCCGCCTCCGTACTGATATGCCCGGATCACCTGACGAACGAAAGTATGTGCCGAGTAAGCGGGCGTGAAACGATGATCGTCGTAGCAAACCACGATTACGTCCTCTTCCTTTTCCACAGCCATCCTTACGATACTGCAAAGCCGGCCCCAATCTGCGGTATTATCGCACGCTGACCATTCGTGTGTTGCGATGGTGAATTCCCTCCGCCCTTCGAATTCCTTCAAAATCTGCCCCTCCTTATCTGCCGCTCCAGGAGTTGACAGGATGTATACCGGCAGCACAACCGTTGCCAGATCTATCGTTCCGGCCACCTCCGGCTGCACGGCCGCATTCCTGAAAAAACCGGCCACCGTATCCAGGATATTAACTTTCGCGATGGCATTCACATAGAGCTCGTCTACCCGCCCGGGCGTATCGTTCCTCGATGTAACGTCCGAATACCCGAATGATTGCTGGACCGACACAAACGGCGCGATAAAGAATTTGGCATCTGTTAGCCGGGAAATAAACAGATCGGCCACATTTCCGGTGCCGAAATCTGCTTCGAGAATTTGCGGGATGAATTTCCGGAAAACGACGACAAACTGAAAGCCGGTGAACTTCTCCACCCAAAACAAGTTATCCGAAGCATGAAAAGCATTCTCGAACCAGCTCGGCCCGCCGACCAGGATATCCGCCTGCCGTTCCCTTGCTTCTATGATACAGGTATGCAGCAGTTCCGGCGAATAGTTTTCGGTAAACAAGTGATCGTCTTCACAAATCAGCACATATTCCGATGCCTGTTCCGCCCGGCTGGAAAGGATTTCGAGGATCGTATCCCAAAGTCCGACGGCGCCGGAAGCGTGTTCCCGGGCTTCTACGATAACGGGGGTAAACTCCGGCTTGCCTGCGAATTGCGCCAATGCGTGTTGCCGGCGGTCGTCTCTTTTCTTCAGGTTGATGATGAAAGCGGGAATTGGGGGAAACGGGGTTTTCACGTCCTGGTTCATTGCATTGAATTAAATGATTTGGTGAAATTATCGGCGAATCTTTCCAGCAACCTCAAGTTGCGGGTAATGATCCTTGCTTTGACCCTGAGGCCGTTTTTATAGGGCAGTTGCTGATTCCGGTTGGTCAGCAATCCCTGTTCCAGCCGTATACTGGCAAGAAACCCACTGTCTGACGGCACGCTTGAAATATAGGAAACCCTCCCGGGCACATGTCCGAATTCATGAAAGGGATAGGCCTGGAATTGCAACAACACCTGCATGCCGGTATCGATCTTGCCGAAATTCTCCTGCGCCAGATTCACTTCGATGTATTGCGTATTTCCGGCAGGACTAACATACCCCAATACTTTCCCCTGTGTCACATATTGGTTTTCCTGTAGCGGCATTACAAACGCGATTTCGCCTTCAACCGGCGCGATGATAGTGTACCGCTTCCGCCAATCTTCGATCTTGCTGCCCAGCACTTCCAGCAAATGCAGGTACGCGCTTGCGTTCCGTTCCAAATCCTGGGCAAGCGCATCCACCTCCTGTCGTTTTTCACTAAGCCGTGTTTCGGCCGACAGTATAGACAGATCGTACTGATTAGCGGCGATTTCTTTGGAGAGATAATTGCTGTGATGATTCCTGAATTCATCGTTGGAAGTAACTTTTTCCTTCAGCAGTTTTTCCTGTACCTGATATCTTTCCCGGGCGATGGTGAGGTCTTGTTGTGAAATGAGCTGCTGTTTCCGGATGGTAGCCAGCTCCAGCTGCAATCTTTCCATATCTCTTTTGAGGACGGCATTCTTCCGCATATAGAAACCCTCGTTCAGGTATCCCCTATACTGTTGAACGGTCTGCATCAGTTCCCGATAATTCTGTTGCAGTTCGCCGAGATGCTCCATGCCAGTGGGGATCGCACGCAGCGAAGATTCCCCGTTCCCGGCCATTGCCAGTTCCGTGCTCTTTTGGACGATTTCCCGCAACCGCAGCACAGTGGCATGATCTGCCGTGGATTGCAGCCAGGCGATGGTGGCGCCCGCCGGTACCCGGCTGTTGTTTTGCGCAAACAGCCGGATGATCCGTCCGCTTTCGTAGGGCAGTAGTTCTTTCGGTGCATTGTAAGCGGTCAACGTTCCGCTGGCGTCGATGATATCCGGATACCGGATGAACCATGCAGTAACGAGGATCGCGGCCAGGATACCAGTGTAAAACCACAGGGCGCGCCTTTCCATCCATCCCGGCTTGCTGGAAAAAATCTCCTCCATGGCGTCTGATCGCATGAACTTATGGGGCACTTGGGGTGAAACGGCGATCTGCTCCGGACCAGGAACGATGGGCTCCTGGCCGGTATCTTTTTCGGTGGCGGATGGATGGGGTTGCGTATTCATTACCTGGCAAGTTCCAGCTGGTTTTTCACCAGCTCATAATAGTGATTTTTCAATTCGATCAGTTCGAAGTGGGTTCCCTCTTCAATGATCTTTCCTTGTTTCAGTACGATGATCTTATCTGCATTCTTCACCGTGCTCAGCCTGTGGGCCACGACCAACACCGTTCGCCCCCTGAAAAACCGGTCGAGGTTTTCCACGATCGTTTTTTCGTTGTTGGCGTCGAGCGCGTTGGTAGCTTCGTCGAAGAAAAGGAAAGCCGGATCCTTGTACACCGCCCGGGCGATGAACAGCCGCTGCCGCTGCCCCTGGCTCATCCCCACGCCTTCCGCGCCCAGTTTTGTATTAAAACCATTCGGCAGCGATTCGATAAAGGGAAGGATATTGGAAACCCGGCAGCTGTATGCCAGCCGCTCCTCGTCAATCACTTCTTCTCCCAACGCGATATTCCGGGCGATGGTATCATTAAAGAT
The DNA here is from genome assembly GCF_038396765.1 of Chitinophaga caseinilytica. NCBI lineage: Bacteria > Pseudomonadati > Bacteroidota > Chitinophagia > Chitinophagales > Chitinophagaceae > Chitinophaga > Chitinophaga caseinilytica. The sequence continues at coordinate 374,599 of NZ_CP150096.1, forward strand.
GAAACTGTCCTGCAACACGGCGCCGCACTGCCGCCGCCAGAAGGCTGGACTGATATTCTGCAGATCATGGTTCCCTATGGTAATATTGCCCTGGTATTCCTGGTAAATCCGCAACAGGAGCTTGATGATCGTGGTTTTGCCGGAGCCGCTGTCTCCCACGATGGCAGTAACTTTCCCCTGCGGGATTTCCAGTGAAACATTGTTCAGCACAACAGGGTTGCCGGCGCCGGGGTAGGTAAAATTCACATGCTGCAACCGGATCTGGCAAGGTACGGGTAGTTGCGTGACGAACGATTTGCCGTCCGGTTCCTCATCATCGAGCAAATTGATTTCGTTCAACCGCTCCAGGCTGATTTTCGCATCCTGGTATTGCTGGAACAAACCTACGAATTGCTGCACCGGTGCGCTCAGTTGCCCGAGTATATATTGAATGGAAAGCATGGCCCCGAAAGTTAGCTGCCCGTCTACCACCAGTTTGGCGACACTGAAAGTGAGCAGGATGTCTTTGCTTTGATTGATCAGCAATGCCCCGGCCGACTGCAGCTGGTTGTACCCGAGGTTCCTGAAGTTGAGCCGGAACATTTTCGATTGTATGTTTTCCCACTCCCACCGCTTCAGCTGTTCCGCATTTCCCAGCCTGATTTCCTGTACGCCCTGGATCATTTCGAGTGAAGCGGATTTCTCCCGGGCCGAAGCGGCGAACTGTTCTTCGTTGATCTTCCTGCGCAACTTCATGAACAGCCTTATCCACGTGAAATACAAGACACTGCCGATGAGGAAAATGACGAAAAGACCAGGGCTGTACAGCATCAGGATGGCTGCATAAATAACAAAGGAGATGAGCGAAAAAATGGTATTGATGGTCTGCCCGGTGAGAAAGGCCTGGATCTGCCGGTTATCGCTGAGCCGCTGTAGCGTATCTCCCGTTTGCCGGGTATCGAAATAGGAAAGCGGAAGCCGGTTCAGCTTGATCCAGAAATCGGACAGCAGCGCGATATTGATCCTGCCTGTGACGCGCAACTGCAACCGGTTCCGGATGAAATTGATCAACGTGGTGCTGAACACGAGCATGAGCTGCGCGATGAGAACGAGCGTGATATAATTGAGGTTATTTGCATTGATACCATTGTCTACCATGCTTTGTGAAAGGAAAGGCATGACGGTTTGCAATATCAATCCAATCCCCAGCGAAATGAATATCTGGATGAGCGGGCCGCGAGCACCTCTCAGGTAATTGAACAGGAATCCCCAATTCAGTTTATGTTCCTTCTCGTCTTCCGCCTGGAAGAATTCAGGTTTCGGCTCGAGCAACAATGCGGTGCCAACAGACCGGTCGTCTGCATTGATGTTGGTCGTCCATCTACGCATGAACTCCTCTTTCTTATAGGAGATGATACCGCTGGCAGGGTCCGCGATCTTCACGTTTCTTTTTCCCGCATCGATCATAACTACGAAATGATTATGGTTCCAATGCAGGATGGCGGGAACGGGAACCTGTTGCAATTTCTCATAATCGATTTGCACACCGCGGGTACGGAATCCCATTTTTTCGGCGGATTCGCCGATGCTAAGCATGGAGACGCCTTGCTTACCAAGCCCTGTCTGGCGGCGGATTGTATCAACATTGTAATGCTTCCCATGCGAACGTGCCACCATCCGCAAACAGGTGGGGCCACAATCCATCGCATTCAATTGACGATAAAAATGAAAAGACATGAAACTGGGAAAATAGGATTTCGAGATCGGGTTAAATAAACATTTCGTTGATATTAAAGTTAATGCTTTCGAAAAATAATCGGAACGATTTTTTTTATTTTTTTCTTCACTTTAAAAAACTAAATGCATATATTTGAAATGTGTGAAAAACGAATAGAACGCGACTAAGGCAAAAAACTGAAAATTCCCGCGTCCCTTGCCCCCCGTGAATTGCAATTTTCAGGTTAACCTTTGAAACCCGATAAACCCGAATTTGAAATAATTAACATTTAATGTAACCCGATTTCCCAACGCCACGTGTTATGGTAATGTAAATGCGAAACCACCGTTTCGGAATGCACCGATCCCATGCATGGCATTTGACACAATTGCATTATGTTCCGGAAACTATCTGAACCCACGCCCAACGGGCCAATGGCAGCGCATGCCCTATGCTCGCTATTGGATGTCCCGGTAACGGCCTCCACGCTGAAACGTGAAACGGAAGACCATCCTTCCTATCCCAGCCTCCTCAGTATCAGTGAAGTATTGACGATGCATGGCGTAGAAAACATTTGTGCCAGCTTCCCCCAGGAACAACTGGCAGACATACCGCCTCCGTACATCGCACAGATCAAAGACGAAAAACATCCCGGCGATTATTTCACCGTCGTAAAATCCTGCAACAACCGGCAAGTAATTTACCTGGACCCACACAGCGGAAAATGGGTTACCGTGCAGGCAAACCGCTTCACCCGCCTGTTCACTGGAGTAATACTGCTGGCCGAAGCCTTGCCGAATGCCGGAGAAGCGCAATACAACCTGAAACGGCGCGAAGAACGCTGGAACAGCATAAAGACTTACCTGCCCGCCATCGCTCTCACGCTCATCACCATTGCCGTGGCTGCCCGTGCCGCTGTGCAATTGGGAACAGGCGCCTTATTGCCCGTTATGTTCACACTGCTATCGTTGCTGGGCTGCGGCGTCGGCACCATCCTCATGTGGTTCGATCTCGACCGCTTCAACCCCGCCGTACAACAGTTCTGCCGCCGGAGCAATAAGGTGAACTGCAATGCCGTACTGCAATCGGATCGTGCCCGGTTCGCCGGATTTTCATGGAGCGAAATCGGCATCTCCTATTTTTCCGGTCAGTTACTTTTCCTGCTGACGCAGGGAATTTCTTCTCTCCCGGTGATCGCCGCAGCCGGCTGGATCAGCCTCGCTGCCCTGCCTTACGTATTTTACTCGATCTTTGTACAGGCGCGTGTTCTCAAGCAATGGTGCCTCCTGTGCCTGATGGTCCAGGGCATTCTCCTTGCGCAGGGAGCGGCGGCACTCACGCTGATCCTGCCGGTAAACACCATGCCTCCAATGCTGCCGATGGGCATCCTGGCAGCTTTCACGGCGTCCGCGTTCTTATTGGTACAGCTCGTCAAACCCATGCTGAAACAAAACAAACAATACCGGCATGTAAGAAGGCAATATACAAGGCTCCGGTTCCAGCCCGAAGTGTTCCAGTCTATATTGCAACGGCAACGGCAGGTAACGCATGACCCCGCCGGCCTCGGCCTCGTCATGGGTAATCCGGAAGCAAAACATACGGTGGTGAAAGTATGCAATCCGTATTGCGGCCCTTGCGCAACGGCACATGTGCCACTACATGAATTGGCGGAGCTGAACGAAAACGTCAACATACGGATCATTTTCACAACTTCCGAAAACCCTGAAGATCCGCGCCGCTTACCGGTTAGTCATCTTATGGCCATCGCCGAAGAATATGACCCCGCCACCACCAAATCTGCGCTGGATAGCTGGTATACCGCGAAAGAAAAAGATTACGCGGCCTTTGCCGCCAGGTTCCCCGTAAAGGCCGACCTCCAGCAGAAAAACACGAAGATCGCCGCTATGGCGGAATGGTGCACAAAAGTCGGCATAGAACACACACCCACACTTTTCGTCGATAATTACGAACTACCTGAATCCTATTCCGTACATGATTTACGCAATTTCCTGACAACATAACATTTAAAAATCCTCCACATCACCCTTTCGCGATCCGCTAACCTCGCGATACCGGGCGAGTTGTGCGAAAAATAACTGGTAATCCGCCAGCAGTGCGCGCCTGCCGGAAGAGGACCATCATGGCCGCAGGCCGACATGTAAAAACGGCCGCACATTTTTTTAACCCTTTTATTTTTTACCATGAAAAAACTCCAATTAAAAGCCCTTGAACTGGGAGCCCGGGAATTGCTTTCCCGCGAACAATTAAAGAACGTTCTCGGCGGAAATGGATCAGGATCCGACGATTCCGGCGGGTCTGCCGGCGCCAAATGCACCGCGAAATGCGGCGACTCTTCCGTGTCCATTACATGCAAAGGCAGCTGTTCCGCGACAGATAACGTTGGCGTTGAATGCACCGAAGGAAGCACCACAACCAGCAAATCTTGCATGGGCGCAAGCTGATCCCGATAATTTCACCCTTATTCATTCCTTACGATGAATAGCCCCAATTGGCAGCCCTACAGCCAGAACTAAGGAACTGCTCAACAGGGAACAATTGAAATCCCTGCATGGCAGAAACGGCTCAGGCTGCCAGTAACACTTCAATTCAACTTCTTTTTTAACCCGATTACTTACATTATGAAAAAACTACAATTAAAAGCACTCGATTTAGGCGCAAAAGAAATCCTCTCCAGAGAACAACTGAGAAATGTTCTGGGCGGCAATGGCAGCGATGGCGGATCCGACGCCGGATCTTTCTCCACCTGTTCCACTACCTGCACCGGCTCGAAGGACATTAAGATCGACAATTGCAAAGGTACCTGCTCAGCTTATGCCAATTCAAGCGTAACCTGCTCGGACCCCGACAAAACGGTGAACTGCCCCGTGCTGTAATACCCGCATCGAGATTCATCAATACTGAAAGCTGCCTGGCCGGAATCAACCGGCCGGGCGGCCTTTACAAATCGCATCGCCATTTTTTAACTTTTCGTTGTCACCAAAAGTCAATAATTTAAATACAAAAAGATGGTCAAGCCCTGTTTGCTGTTATTGCTTTTCCCTATCACATTAACCCTGTCAGCCCAGGACCTTCCCGTCCAACCCACTAAGCTGCTGGCATTCGAAAATGGTGTACCGGGAAGAAAAGGTATCATGAAACGGGAATTCCTCACCGAGCAACTCTCCGGCGATAGCGGCTTCGTTAATATGCCGGATTGCGAACATCATACTATCCGGCGTTTCCATCTAAAAAAAGACCAGGACGTTTTCGAAAGATACGCACAGGGAAAAATCGAGCCTTCCCGCTTCCTGCAATTCATCCAGCAATACCAAATCGATACGAACCTCCTTTCCCGATCGCCCCAACCCGCCAATAGTTTCCATGCTTTCGTAGGATTGGACAGCCGGGGACGGAAGATAGTGATAGTAGATGTCAACCAGGACCGCAATTTCGGCAACGACAGCACCTGGCTTTTCGACACGAGCTATTTCGGGAAACCAGATAAAGATTGTCCGCCCCTCCCCGAAATTGCGCTTCCCGGCCCGAACGGCCCCGCCAAGATCAAGCTCAATCCTTACCAGGCGTATTTCGGAAAAGACGGATATAGCACGCCCGAAGACAGGCTGCTCGAACTGGTAATTTCAGTTGACGCTTATTGGATCGCCAGCCTGGAAGCCGGCGGGAAGAAACAGAAAATCTTTGCGTGGGACCAGGGTATCAACTTGCTGCAAGATCCCCGATCAAAAAATATCGTACTGAAGCTGGAAGAAGATAGTACCAGCAAGTATGTTTACCGTAAAGGTGAAAAAATCAAAACAGGAAATGCAGTGCTTGCCTGGACCGACACTTCGGCGTCCGTACTCCGGCAATACCCGGTAATCGCCTTCCGGCAAGTAAGCAGTACGCAACATTTCGAAGCGGATAAAGGAAGCTATGTGCCGGATTTTGAAACGAAAGATCTCATTACCGGCAAAACCGTTTCGATCTCCGGCTTCAAGGGGAAATACGTAATCCTCGACTTTTGGGGCACATGGTGCAACCCATGCGTGGCCATGATCCCGGAAATGCGCACCGAACACGAGCAGCTGAAAGGCAAACCCGTGGTATTTATCAGCGTGGCACTGGACCGTACCGCCGACGAAAAAAAATTGCGCCGGTTGATCGATACAGAAAAAATGGACTGGGTCCAACTATGGCAGAAATGGGAAAATAAATCGGAAGATGACAGCCTCACGAAACTGTTTAAAGTAATCGTTTTCCCCACATCCATTCTTATTAGTCCATCAGGTGAAATCCTCCACAGGGGAACTGCCGCAGACGGTTTCCAGAAAACGGTCGAAATCTTAAAAACCAGGCTGAAAGGTTAACTACCGACACGCGTTCCCTTATACCCGATCAATAAAACCCATTCCCGTTTTTAACCCAATGAAAACCCATCGTATGTTCAAATACGGCCTCATCACCGCCGCCGGGCATGGATCCCGGCTAGATCCACTCACGCAGTATCTTCCCAAGGCACTGGTAGAAGTAAACGGCGCGCCCATGATCAGGAGCCTCCTGGACCAGATCAATCCGCTCGTACCTCATGTGTCAGTCACCATCGGCTACAAGGCGGAAATGCTCGCATCCCGGCTCGCCCAAAGCATCAGCGCCATGTACAATACATCGGGAAAAGGCAATGGCTGGTGGATTTTCAATACTCCACTTCGATTCGTAAATGCCCCCGTACTCGTTGTGGCCTGCGACATTGTCGCCGACCTTGACCTTCATTTTATATATGACCAATACCTTAAAAACGGACACCCTCCCTGCATGCTCGTACCAATCCATGCCACATCCGATGTGGAAGGAGATTTCATCGAATATAAAGACGGGAGGGTTACTGCACTGAGCCGGACTATAGAAACCCCTATGATGGGCTCCGGCATCTACGTTATCAACCCCGCCGTTGTAAATGCCCGTATGGCCGAGATGCAGGATGTGACAGATGTCTGGAAGCATTTTCTTCCTGCCGGAGATTTGGGCTGTACGCCCATTTATCCAAAATTCTGGGCCACCGTCAATAACCTGGAACAGCTATACCGTTGCCAGCAGGCACTCACTGTAAACTTGTGAACCATGCAGAAATACATGCTTTCTATTCAAAAAAATAACGGCATCCTCGTGGCATTGGAAAAGAACGGTCAGCGAACCATTATCGACCGTCCCGTGGAGCCCCTTATAGCCGTCGACGAAAAATATCAGGATGAAGAATGGGGTGTCGGGCTGAGCGATTTTGAAATCGAATATTTTCGTGCCAACTGGCAGGCTATATCACATTTTCTATTGCAAAAGGAAAAGAAATGGTGCATAATAGTGGAGGATGGAGTAGCAGTCAATTGCAGCGACGATATGCTGGAAGATATCGCTTCACAGATTCCTGATGAAGTAGATGTCTTTTTTCCCTTCGGCCGCAAACCCGAAGAAGCACAACTGAAAGTACATCCCTCCATCATGGGTTACTTCTGGGGAAGCCAGATTTATTTCATCAGCAAAGGAGGTGCAAAAAAACTGATGCAGCTTTGCCCTCTCATCAGACAGCCATTTGACGAGGAATTACTCAACCTTTCCATCGACAACAAATTATCTATCAGCTACGATGAAATAGACATCTTCACTTACAATTACAGCCTGTCGCCCAGCTATCTTGCCCGCCGACAGGTTGTCCATAACAAGCTTTTCAACTACCCGGCCTGGACTGCCGACACTAAACAAATGGCCCGCGACCTGTTGCGAAAGACTTGTCTGGAAGCTGACGAAGCCGCCGTCAAACTCGTCTTGCACGGAGGTACGCTACTGGGCGCCATCCGGCATGACGCCATCATGCCGTGGGACGATGATATCGATCTTGGCATCCATCACCACGACATTGAAAAACTATTAGCTCAGCTTGATAAATCAGGAACACTGAAACATAAGCTGATTCATGCGAACTTCCGCGGTAACCCTTCCATTTTCTATAAAATCTGGGACGAAAATGGGATCAACATCGAAGGCTATGACTACAAATTCCCATTTATCGATATTTGGCTGTATTTCGAAGATGGAAAAGCCATGTATTACAAAGAATGGCCGTCATTCAACCCCGACCTGTATTTTCCCTTGAAAAAAACTGAGTTCGAAGGCAGCGATTTATGGATGCCGGTAAACCCCACCGGATTCCTCGATTTTCTTTTCCGGGATTGGAGGGAGATGATCGTAGTATATCCTTTCTGTCATTCGAAAGAACGCTATGCCTTCAAACCACTATCATATGCTATCCAGGTGGATGAACTTGGCAAGCTGATCGAGTATTGATCACGCCTCACGCAAAAAGAAAAGAAATGCCCGGAAAGTTGGACATTTATCATGACAGCAACCTCCGGGCAAAAAGAAAGCGCCCCACCAGGAGGCGCTTCCGGACTTTTGGGGATTTGTATAACTCAAGGTTGTGCTAACTTCACCAGCGTTTCCTGCACGCGCTTCAGCTCGCCGCTTACAGGGTCTTTATAGGTATAGTCCAACAGGAAAGTTTTCGTGTCCGGCAGATATTTGTTGACACCCGTTGCGGTAATCTCCATGGCGGAAGTCAGCGTCACTGACCGGTCGGCCGCAAGCGTCAACAGGATGTTGTATTTCGCATTCACCGTATCTTCAAACACCTTGTCTGCATACATTTCCAGCGAATTTTCGGACATCGCGCGCAGGGTTTTCTCTTTCCCGATGCTTTCCGAACCGAGAAGGCCGGTCATGCTGTAAGCGCCGGAAAACTGGTTATTGAACACCAGGTGATACAGCACCCATTTCTTATCCTGGACGATCTCAAATTCCGACGACCGCGCGATGCTGACCGGCAACACATAATCCTTCTTGGCATCGAGGCCATTGGTCGTGATGGTGAATGGAAGACGGGCGTATTCCTCACCCGATTTCACGGTAACCGACATGTTGCTGATCTTGTAATTGGCCGCAGGCAACGGCGTATACAGCGTGGTGCCGGTAGTTGCGATGTCGTTGAGGCTATCCACGATGCGGGGCACCACTTCCACCCCCACGTTCACATCACGGTCGTTAGGCGCCACGCCGCTTACGTACACGCTCACGAAGGCCGGGTTTTCGGCGCCGAACATGACATCCGCGCTCAGCACGCCGCTCCGCACCATGTACACCTGCTTTTTGTATAATTCTCCCTGCGTGGCGTCTTTCTCGCAGGCCGACATCAGGATGGCGGCAGCGGCCAGGCAGGACCAGTATGATTTTCTCATGCGAATCATTTCAAATTGAATTAATGCGTCACCATCCCGGATTCTGGACGAGCGACTGGTTCTTGTTGATATCGGGTTTCGGAATGGGCCAGAGGTATTGTTTGAGGGAAAACTTCCGTACGGCTTCCTTCGCGATGGTGCGCACAAAGAACTGGTCTTTGTTGGCTTTCGTGATCTCGGTGTTCATGCCGGTAACGGGCTTCGCATCCTCGAGCGGGGCAATTTTCCAGCGGCGGGTATCGAAGTACCGGCGGCCTTCAAACGCCAGCTCGATCTGCCTTTCCCGACGGATGGCCGTGCGCAGCGATGCGGCGGAACCCAGCTCTTCGGGGCTCAATCCCGGCAGGCCCGCCCTGAAACGGATGCGGTTAAAATACTTCGCGATCTCTGCCAGGTCGCGCTTGTATTCCTTGCCATTCACCATATGCGCGGCGCTTAGCTCGTTGAGGGCCTCCACGTAATTGAGATACACTTCGCCCATGCGGAACAGCATGAAAACTTTCCGCGACCGGGATGCACCTTCCCAGGTGTAGCTGTCTTCCGGGTGGATGTATTTCTGGATCGAATAGCCCGTCAACGGATAATCTCCGCCGGCCTTTCCTTCGTTCCCGTCGCGGTAATATTCCACTACGAAATTTTTGCGCCAGTCTTTCGCCGCGCTCGTCCCTTTCCAGAAAAATCCGGTGAAGCCGATAGATGCGTAGAAACGGGGCTCGCGGTTGGCATACATTTTAAACACGCCCGACCGGGTGAACTCGTCTGCCGTAGCGGTGTACCCGTTTTCGCTGTAGGGATAGTCCACGCTGGCGTTGTCTTTCGTACGGCCATCGCGCATGTAGTAAGCGTCTACGAGCTTCTGCGTGGCGCCGCCGCCATTCCAGCTGTCGGTCTGGCGCGGCATGCAAAACTGGATGGTGTTGTTGAGGGAATTGACGGAGCGGACGAAGATGGCTTCGCGGTTCTTGCTGGCCAACACGTCTCCACCGGCAAACATATCGCGGTAAGACAGGAACGGATCGATATCTCCCGCGCCGTCCGGATAGCTGCCCGCAGGCACATTCGCAGGCAGCTTCGCCGTTTCAGGCACTTTGGGCGTGGTATACAGCTCATACTGGTTGAGATCGATCACGGCTTTGGCGGCCGCGGCGGCCTGTGCCCATTTGCCGTCGTCGAACTGCTGGCTGATAAACGGAACACCTTTGGCCGTGCGGAACCCGCCGTACTCCGTGTTCCCGTTGAACAACGGGCTGGCGGCATACAGCATCAGGCGCGATTTCACCGCCAGGGCAGCTCCTTTCGTCGGTTGCCCGATGGTAGTCGGCGATGTGCTCAAAGGCAGCAGTTCCGCCACTTCCGTGAGCTCTTTCGCTACATAATTCACGCAGGAGTCGTAGGTGGAACGGGCCAGCATCAGCTCTTCTATCGGCTGGCTGAACTCCAGCGGCTTTTCCGGCGCAATGATCACCGGGCCGTATTGCTGGATCAGGCAGAAATAGAAGTAGGCGCGCAGAAACCTCGCCTGTGCTTTCTTGTCCTGCTTCTCCCCTTGCGACATATCCTTCACCTCATCTACCCGGTGAATGAAAATATTGGCCGAGCGGATCCCGCGGTACAGGTTCGTCCAGAAGTTGTAATACCCCGTGGTAGCATCGTATTCGCCGGCTGCGATGTAGGATGCTGGCAGATCCGCGCGTTTCCATACCTGCACGGCTTCGTCAGACGCGGGCACCCAGGGCGTTCCGGATACTCGGAAGAAGTCGGATTCGTCGGGGATGTAATTGTAAATGTCGTAGAGGTAAGACGTGGCGTAAGAAGATTTGGCGAACACGGTGTCCATGTTCATCAGATCGTTCAGGTACGGGCGAACGTCCAGGAATTTTTTGCAGGCCGTCATTTGCGATACCGCCAGCATGGCTGCGGATACGAAAAGGAGGCGGAAAAATGGCTTCATAAACTAAAAATTCAGCTTCAACAATCGGTTATCAGAATCGCAGGTCTATCCCAAAAGAGACGGTTTTCTGGATGGGATAGGCAAGCCCGCCGCTGCCGGCCAGCTCGGGGTCCCAGAGCTTGACGTTGTCCCAGACGAGCAGGTTGAACCCGGTGGCGTACACGCGGAGGGTTTTCACTTTCAGCCGGCGCAGCCAGGACGGGGGAACGGTGTACCCGATCTGCATTTCCTTGAGGCGGATGTATTTGGCATTGGCCAGCCAGAAAGTGGAAGCCTGGCTGTTGTTGGTGCTGTTGCCGTAGGTCATGCGGGGGAACCTTGCGTCGGGGTTCTCGGTGCTCGGGCTTCCCTTGCCGCCGCCGGAATACCAGTCGGGCGTCCAGCGGTTGGCGGGATCGTTGACGATATCGAGCACATTGCCGGTTTCACCGCCCACGAAGGGGAACATCCCATATCCCGCGTAGAAGAAATCAGATTTGGAAGCGCCCTGGAACCGGAAAGCCAGGTCGAAATCGCCGTACCGTACTTCCGCACCAAAGCCATACACGACCTGCGGAACGGTGGAGGTGCCGATGGGCACTTTATCATCGTCGTTGATGAGGCCATCGCCGTTTACGTCGCGGTACTTGATATCGCCGGGGCGCACTTCGCCGAAAGTCTGCACGGGGCTGCTCATGATATCCGCGGAATCTTTAAAGAGGCCCAATGCCTTGTATCCTTTCAGCTGGCCGTACGGGAAGCCTTTGAGGCCCTGGTAGGGGAACCGCGGCTTCGGCTCGTCGTACTCCAGGATTTCGTTGTGGGTATAGGTGAAGTTACCGCGCAGGGTAACGATGGTTTTGTTGAACTGATGGGTATAGCTGGCACTCATATCGAAACCCGCGTTCTTCATCGCGCCCACGTTGCCCCAGGGCGCGGTGGTGTTGCCCACTACGTCGGGCAGGGTGGTGCGCAGCATGAAGATGCCGGTACGCTTGCTGCGGAACAGGTCTGCCTGAACGGTAACCCGGTCTGCCCAGTTGAAATCCACGCCGAAGTTCAGCTTGTGGTCTACTTCCCAGCCCAGGTTGTCGGCCCCCAGCTCGCCTTCGCGGATGCCGGGGAAATAGTTGTTGCCATAATCGCCGAAGCTGTAGCCCGGTGCGCCCGTATTCACGAACGTCATGTAAGGGAAGCGTTTCCCGCCGCCGATCTGATCGTTGCCTACAAGCCCGTATGATGCCCGCAGCTTCAGCTGGCGCAGATCCGGGAGGATTTTTTTGATGAAGGGCTCTTCAGACAGCACCCATCCCGCGGCGATCGACGGGAAGAAGCCGTACTGGTTGCCGATCTCGAAATTCTCGGAGCCGTTGTACCCGAAGTTCGCTTCCATGAGGTACCGCGATTTGTAACCGTACGTCACGCGGCCGCTGGTGCCCATCGCGCGGTAAGGGATCGAGGTAACGTCGGTAACCGCCTGGTTGTCTACCTTATCCCGCCGGTTGAACAGCAACAGGCCGGATACCGAATGGTCTTTATTGAAAACCCGGTAATAGTTCAACGCTGCCTCCAGGTACTGGGAACGGGTGCCGTAGGCCAGTTTGGAGAAGCTCATCGGGGTAGATTCAGTTTTCTTCTGCAGCATGAGCGCGCCGGTTTCCGGATCTCGCTGGCGTTGGGCCAGGTACAGTTCAGGGAATTTTACGCGGTTGATGTTGTGCACATTGTAGGAGTCGAACGAATAAAGGATGTGCACTTTCAGGCCCGGCGTAATGAAAGGCAGCTCCTGCGTGAGCTTCAGGCTGCTTTCGATGGTATTCTGCCAATCTGTGATGAAACCGGTTTTCGTTAACAGCACATAAGGGTTGGCCTGGTTGTTCATTCCGTAAGACGCCATTTGCCCCGAGGAATATTGCAGCGGAACGGTGAGCGGCGTGAGCGTGCCCATCGATCCCCAGATAAAATCGGATGCAATGCCGGGCCGGTTCTGCTGCGCGATGTTGCCGCCCACGCCGATGTTGATCAGCATCGTGGGCGTAACATCTACGTCTACGTTCGAGCGGAAAGTATATTTCTTGTAATTGACGTTGCTGTTGTAGTTGTTGAGGTTATCGAATTTATAGAGGCCTTCTTCATTGTAATATGATCCCGACAGGTAATACCGCGCCGTGTTGCCGCCGCCGCCGATGCTGGCGCGGGCCATGAGGTTGCTGGTGTGGTCTTTGATGGTGAGGGCGCGCCAGTCTACGTCTGGATAGATATCCGGATCGAGTCCGTATTTGATGATCTCCATCTCTTCCCTGTTGTACACGGGGTTCATGCCGCGCACTTCACGGGCTTCGTTGGCAAGGCGGGCATAATCGTAGGCGCCTACATAGTTTTGCAGCCGCGAAGGTTGAAGGGTGCCGCGCTCTACGCGGAAGTTGATGGAAGGCTTGCCGGCCTTTCCGCGCTTGGTGTTAATGAGCACAACGCCGTTGGCGCCTCTCACCCCGTAAACCGCCGTAGCGGAAGCGTCTTTGAGGATGGAAAAGGACTCGATATCGTCCGGGTCGATTTCGTTGATGCTTCCCCGTTCGATACCGTCTACCAGCACCAGCGCGCTTTGGTTGGCACCGAAAGTCCCGATACCGCGGATCCAGAATTGCGAAGCGTTGCGCCCCGGCTCGCCGGTGCGCTGCATGGCGATCACGCCTGCCGCGTTGCCCGCCAGCCCGTTAACGAGCGATGCGGTGGGCGTCCGGAGCGCAGACACGGGAACGGTGGTTACCGCACCCACCATCGTCGCTTTTTTCTGGGTCGCATATCCCACCACTACCACTTCATCCACATCCGATAATTTCTGCGACAGTTTGATAAGGACCCTCCCGCCGCCGGTTATCCGGTATTCCTTTTCCGCAAATCCCATCGCCGTCACGAGGATGATATCGTATTTGGCTACAGACAGTTTGAACTGGCCTTTCCCGTCTGTCACCGTTCCGAGGCTGGGCATATTTTTCACCACCACGGTGGCGCCGGGAAAAGGCTCATTGCTGGCACTGTCGAGCACCTGCCCCTCCACGGTGAATTTCTCCTGGGCGTAGAGCCCCGCGCTGCATGCGAGCATACAGCAAAAAACGAACAGTATTTTCTTAAACATACGTTCCTTGTTAAATGGGTTGAATTGTGTTGCTTACTCCACCGTTACTGCGCGGATGCGGTGATTGTTCATGTCGGTTACGTACAGCACATCGTTTTTATCGACCGCCACACCATTGGGGAAATTGAATTTGGATTTCAGCGGAAGGCCGTCCTCGTATCCCGCGGCTTCTTCCGGCATTCCGGCGTAAGTGGTAACAAGGCCGGTGGGCGTTACTTTCCGGATACAGTTGTTCCGGGAGTCGGCTACATACATATTATTCTGGCTATCGAAAACCATGTCTTCCGGCGCATTGAATTTCGCGTTGGCACCGGGCCCGTTGAGGAAACCCGCGCCGCCGTCGGTACCGGCAAAAATAGTGGTGTTGCCGGTTGCGGGGTCTACTTTGAAAATGCAATGGCGCGCGCGGCTGGAGGCGTAGATCACGCCGTTATTGTCTACCGCCACACGGCCGAACCCGTTGAAGTTGAATTGCGTGACCACCTTTTCCTCTTTCGTGGCGGGATTCACATAATTCAGCCGGCCGGCCAGCCAGTTGTAGACATAGAGCTTTCCCGAAGTATTATCGTAAGCGCCCGCCAGCGGATAATCTCCCGCGCCGAAAACGGGCGAACCTGCCGTGGTGGCGTAAAACGCTTTCGGTTGCCAGCTGTTGAGCGGCGCCAGCCCGGTCAGGATAACGGGGTACTGGTTATCCCGCTGAATGGCGATCACCTGGTTGTCGGATTTGCGGATGGTAATTCCGTACGGAGATCCGGCGGGGATGCGCGTTACCTTGTTTTGTGAAATGGAAACCTGCCGCAGCCCGCGGAAATCGGTGCCGTCGTATTGCAATACCATCAGGTTGCCCTCATCGTCTGCGGTGATATACTGCGGGAAGCTGAATTGCGCCTCGGCCAGGGGGCCGTCTGCCGTAACGCCTTTGCCATCCGGCCCTACTTTCCCGGAGATGGTGCTTACGGATTGAGTAATGATGTACCTGAATCGTTTCTGGGCACTCACTTCGCGGTCATGCACCTTCAATTGAAGATCTACGTCGCCACTGAGTTTCCGTGGCACCAGCGCATAGATTTTGTTATTCTTCACGCCTACCACCACCGCTTTCTTTCCGCCCACGCTCAGCCTGATATGCGCTGTATCGTTCCCGAAATTATCGCCGGTGATGACGAGTTGCGTGGCCTTTCCGCCCGAATCCGGGGAAAAATGGGAGATGGTGATAGGTTTGCCCGGGTCATAGGGGTCTGCTTCCTTTCCGCCATCGTTGTCTTTCGAACAGGCGGCCGTTAAAAACAGGACCGTTAGGGGGATAAGAAACCCGGGCGATTTGATGTTACTCATAAATCGCATGTGCTTATGTTTAGACAATAAAATAGCGGCATCAGGGCGCTACCGTAAAAACGTGGTTAGAATGTATGCCTTGGAATTTTGGCCCTTCCGCAGGGCCATCGGAGTCTTCACTTTCATTTTGGTCGATCACAAAAGACGGGCGTACGCATCTACGTCCTGCTACAAAAATAGCATATCGTCCAAGCGGGGGATTAAGGATATTAGCAGTAATTATAACGATTTTAGCGACTGGGGCTTTCTTTGCGCGCTATTGTTGCGGAAAGGTGAAATGCAGCAGGGGATATGGCTTCCCCATGCCATCCGTTTCCGACCGCCCTGTTTCCACGAACCCCATTTTCCGGTAGAAGCCCACGGCCTGGAGGTTTTGTTCGTTTACGTCCACCTTCGTTACGCCCAGTTCCGACAGTGCGAAACGGACGAGCTGCTGCCCGATCCCCTGCCCTCTCGATGCCGCATCGATGAACAGCATTTCCAGGTTTTCGCCGGAAACGCCCAGCACGCCCGTTAGCCGTGCATCGTCGCCGGTCACGTACAGGTCGAGCGCAGGCAGGAATTGTTCCGGGATGATCTTTTTGAACAAATCGAAATCGGATTTCTGGAGGAAATGGTGGGTGGCCAGCACGGAAGATTCCCAAACCTGCATGATGGCGGGGTAATCGGCGGCGGTCGCTTTTCGGATGAACATGTTCGCAAATTAGGGATTTCCGCGTCAGAACAGCGTTCCGGAAGCGATCACCACGGCGCCGATGGCGCCGAATCCCTTCAATTCTTCCCGCATGAGGCCCAGCGATCGGGTCATGTGTTTTTCCACGGCTTTTACGGAAATCCCCAGTTTCTCGGCGATCTCTTTATAGCTGAGATGGTCGCGGCGGGAAAGGAGGAATATCTCCCGGCTGCGCTCCGTCAGTTTGTCGAGCGCCGCCGCGAAGGCTTTTTCCAGCTCGCGCAGGTCGTAATTGATATGCAGGTCGGCCGTTTGCCCGGAAGGCATTTGCTGGTGATGCTGTTCGTGGAGGAGGGAGTTCCGCAGTTCGTTGAAGATCCGGTTGCGGAGGGCGTTGTATAAATAGGAAGGTACGTTCTCGATATGGGCCAGCTCCGTCCGCCGGCGGTAAAAATTGGTAAAAACCTCCTGCAGCAGGTCTTCCACGATCGCCGGAACGGGCACTTTCCGGAAGGCATAGGCATACATCGCCCCGGCATGCCGCTGGTACAGCGTCTCGAACGCGCGCGCATCGTTTCCGGCCAGCAACGTCACCAGTTCCCTATCAGACAGTGCGGTATATCCCATGATCGGCGGTAAAAATAGGAGAAAATTCAGGATTTTGGCAGGAAGGGGGTAGGGTCGGGCCCCGATACCGTGTCTTATCCTCACACAAGCCCACGTAATGAACGACCAACATCTGTTGCAACTGCTGGATAAATACCTCCGGAACACTTGTTCCCCGGAGGAAAAACAAGCCCTGGAAACCTGGCTCGAGCGGTACGAATCCCCGTTCCGGGATGCCGCCCCCGACCCTGCGCCCAGGCTCGCCGCAGTATACGACAGCATTTCGGCCCGGCTGAAAGCCGAAGGCGAAATGCCCGAAGCCCCCGCCACGCCCGTTCGCCACATCCGCGCCCGCTGGTGGAAAGTTGCCGCCGCGGCAGCCGTCCTCATCACAGGCGCTGCCACTACCTGGACCATCTTACAAAAGCCCGTCATGCTCCTGGCCTCCGCCCCCGCCGGCGAAAGTACCTTCGTGGAGCTGCCCGATGGCAGCCGCGTGTGGCTCAACGCCAGCAGCAGCCTGGAATACCCCGGCAACATGGCCCGCAACGGCCGCACCGTGCGCCTGAAAGGCGAAGGATATTTCGAAGTGGCCCCCGACCAGCAACAACCGTTCGTGGTCCAGACGCAAGACCTGTCTGTCCAGGTACTGGGCACCTCCTTCAACCTCAAAGCCTACAACGAAGACGCCGCGCTGGAAACCGCGCTCATCGAAGGCAAGGTCGCCGTTTCGCTGCTGAGCGCCCCTGCGCGCCGGCAGCTCCTGGCCCCCGGCCAGAAACTCCTCCTCACCCGGAAAAATACCCCGGGCGCCGGCGGGGAAGACTGGGGAAACTTCTACGCACAAGTCCAAAACAATACCAAAACAAAAGATACGATCGCCACAGAAACGCTCTGGCGCAAAGGGCGCCTCCAGTTCCGCGACCAGTCGTTCGCCGAACTGGCCAAAATCATGGAACGGTGGTACGACAAACGCATCATCATCGCCGATCCTGCGCTGAACGACAACCGGTTTTCGGGGGAATTCCGCAAGGAAGGGATCAAAGACGCGCTCAATGCCCTGCAGCTGATCGCAAATTTCACGTACGACATGAGAGGGGATACCGTCATCATCAAGCAATAGTCAACCAACAAAAACAGCTATGGAACGATTCACACCTTGCATTACATCAGACTAGGCGCTCTCCGGCCGCCATCAAATTAAAAAAAGGATAGTGCTGGCACACTACCCTTTAAGCTAAACATGGAATGAAACAAGTTTTCCGTGCGGGAAGGTTTTTGTTTCAAATTGTTCAACACTCAATCCAAATTTATGAAAAAAACGCTGCGTTCAAAACCAGCATTACCCAAGCATTTCTTGCGAAAAACATTATTGTTTATGAAGCTATGCCTGATTCTCATGACTGTGACCGTTCTGCAACTGCAGGCAGCCGTGGGATATTCGCAGAACCGGTTTTCCATCGAAAGCCGGCAGATCGAGCTGAAAAAGCTGCTGGAGTGGATCGAAACGAAAAGTTCCTATCGCTTCCTGTACAATATCAAGACCTTCCCCGCAGCGGATAAGGTGGACGTCAAGTTCGACAATGCCACCCTGCCATCCGTGCTCGACCGCATCCTGCAAGGCCGGGCCCTCACTTACCGTATCCTCGACGACGGGCTGGTGGTCATTTCTCCCCGCCAGGACGAAAAGATCACCGTAAAGGGAAAGGTACTTTCCGCCGAACAGACCGAACTGATCGGGGTGAGCATCCAGCTGAAGGGCACCAGCACCGGAACGGCCACCGACGAGCAGGGCAATTTCAGCCTCAGCGTGCCGCCCAACGGCGTGCTCCTCGTCTCCTACATCGGGTACGAACCGCAGGAAGTGCCGGTGAACGGGCGCGCGCAGCTCCCCAACATCGTGCTGAAATCTTCCAGCTCCGGCCTGAACGAAGTGGTGGTACTGGGTTACGGACAGAAACAGGTGCGCCAGAGCGTTACCGGCGCGATCAGCAGCATCCAGACCAAAGAGCTGAAGCAAAGCCCGGTCGCCAACCTGACCAACGCCCTCGCCGGCCGACTCCCCGGCCTCATCACGGTGCAGCGCAGCGGACGGCCGGGCGCCGACTATTCGCAGCTGTTCATCCGCGGTATTAATACCACAGGCTCCACGAACCCGCTCATCGTGATCGACGGTCTTCCCCGCGGGAACGCCGACCTCGGCCAGCTCGACGCCAACGAGATCGAGTCCGTCTCCATCCTGAAAGACGCCTCCGCCACCGCGCTCTACGGTATCCAGGGCGCCAACGGCATCGTGCTGGTAACAACCCGCCGCGGCCAGGAAGGGCCTCCCAACATCCAGATCAACGCGCAAACCGCACTGCAACAGCCCGTTACCTTCCCCCGGTTCCTCGACTCCTACCGCTCCGGCCTCCTCCAGAACGAAGCGGCCAAAAACGACGGGATGGCACCCCGCTGGAGCGAACAGGAACTGGAATATTTCCGCACCGGCCTCAAACCCTACGATTATCCCAATACCGACTGGTACACGGAAATGGTGCGCGACTATTCCCCGCAGAAAACCGTGAACGTGAACATCAACGGCGGTTCCAAATATGTCCGCTACTTCGTTTCCGGATCGTACCTGCGCCAGGAGCCCCTCTACAAACACGGCAATGAGAACATTTACGGTATCAAATACAAATACGACCGCTTCAACTTCCGCTCCAACATCGACATCACGCTCGACAAAAACACCGACCTGCAGGTAGACCTGGCTTCCCGCCTGGAAAACCGTACCAGTCCCTCGCTCGACCGCGCAGGCGGCGAAATGTTCTGGGTATTGCTGTCGCAAATGACCAATCACCTCACGCCCGTGAAAAACCCCGATGGCAGCATCTCTTCCGGGAACATGCGGGAAGATTTCTATAACCTCTACGGCGTGCTCACGCAAAACGGCTACCTCGATGCTTACTGGCATAGCACGAGCGGCTCCGTGGCACTCACCCGCAAGCTGGATTTCATCACGCCTGGCCTGAAAGTGAAAGGATTGTTCACGTTCGAGAATTTTGGCGATATCAATACCGCATTCGACCAGGAGTTCGATTCCTACCGGTACAAATCGAAGCCCGGCACGTTCAACGGCGAATATTTCCAGCATCGCACCGCTACCAGCCTCCAGCGTTCCGGCGCCACCAGCGGGCAGCGCTATTACTATTACGACCTGAAACTGATGTACGACCGGGATTTCGGGAAACATTCGCTGGGCGGGCTGTTCCTCTTCAACCGCAACCTCCGCACACAGGCCGGCGATCTGCCCCGCGTGTATGAAGGATATGTGGGCCGCGTGACGTACAACTACGATAAAAAATATTACCTCGAATTCAACGCAGGGTACAACGGGTCGGAGAACTTCCCGGTGGGCAAGCGTTATGGCTTCTTCCCCGCATTTTCCGCCGCGTGGATGATCAGCAACGAAGATTTCATGCCGAAAGACGGCGCGCTCAGCTTCCTGAAAGCCCGCTTCTCGCACGGGTATGTGGGTAACGACCAGATCGGCGGCGGGCGCTGGCTGTACATGTCCGACTTCTCCCGCACCGACGGGTTCACCTTCGGCAGCGTAGCCACCGGCAACGGCGGTTATTATGAAAGCAGGATCGGCAACACCGCCATCACCTGGGAAAAGGCGTCGAAAACCAACCTCGGTTTCGAAACCGGATTTTTGAAAGACAGGATCAAGTTCAACGTAGACATCTTCCGCGAGCTGCGCAAAGACATCCTCACCTACGCCGGTACCATCCCCTCCTACCTCGGCATCACGGCAGACATCAACCGCAACCGCGGCCGCATCGTGAACCGCGGCATCGAAGGCGACCTGCATGTGAACATGGACGTGGGCCGCGTGGGGATCTTCACCAAGATCAACTACCAGTTCGTGAAGAATAAAATCCTGGAAATGGACGAGCCCAAGCTGGAATATGCGCACCAGAGCGTGGTGGGCCTGCCCATCGGGTACGGGCTCGGATATCTGGCGGAAGGGTTGTTCCAGTCGAGGGACGAAATTTCCAAACACGCGAAGCAGAACTTTGCGCCGCTCATTCCCGGAGACATCAAGTACAAAGACGTTGTGGAAGACGGTGTGATCAATGAAGCCGACCGGGTGATGATGCCCATGCTCAACGTGCCCACTAGCTATTTCGGCGCCACTTTCGGCATCGATTACAAGGGGCTCGACGTCAGCGCCCTCTTCCAGGGCGCCCTCGGAGGCCGGCAGATCTATTCCGCACAGCTGGTATGGAACTACCGCGAAAGCTACCGCCCCATCCACGAAGGCCGCTGGACGCCGGAAAACGCCGCCAACGCCACGTTCCCCGCGCTGCACTACAGCGAAAGCAACATGGGCAACAACTTCATCAATTCCAGCTACTGGGTCCGCAAAACCGATTACGTAAAACTGAAAAACGTGGAGATCGGGTACCGCCTGCCGAAACATTGGATGAACCGCGTAAAAATCAAAAACGCGCGCATTTTCGTGAACGGCATGAACCTCCTCAGCTGGGACAACGTCCGCGAGCTGGGCATCGATCCGGAATCCAATACCGGCGACCGCTGGGGCTGGCAACCTTATCCGCTCATGCGCGTCTACAACGCAGGCATCACCATCAACCTCTAAACCAGCACCATGAAAATAACAAGCATTACGAAGCGATTCATCTGGCTGTTGCTGCCCCTTTGCTGCGCATGCAACAAGAATTTCCTGGACCGGAAGCCCAGCGATAAAATCACCGAAAGGGAAGTGTTCAAGAACATCGAGAATGCTGAAAAGTTCGTGAACGTGATCTATCAGAGCCTTCCGAATATGTTCAAACCCGGCGGCGCCTGGATCCTCGGCAGCGCAACCGACGAAACCAACCAGTCTATCGACGCATCGGCCTCCTACCCGGACGCCGGCAGTTTCAATAATTCGTCCATGAGCCCTTCCGCATTCCCCATGCAGGGCCAGTGGGCGGAATTTTTCGGGAAGATCCGTTCCTGCAACCTCTTCCTGTCCAATTACGACATCATCCCCAACGATCCGAATTATCCCGATCGCAAAACGCGCCTCCGCGGCGAAGTGCTCCTGCTGCGCGGCT
This sequence comes from Chitinophaga caseinilytica, assembly GCF_038396765.1. Classification (NCBI taxonomy): domain Bacteria; kingdom Pseudomonadati; phylum Bacteroidota; class Chitinophagia; order Chitinophagales; family Chitinophagaceae; genus Chitinophaga; species Chitinophaga caseinilytica. The sequence continues at coordinate 396,375 of NZ_CP150096.1, forward strand.
ACTACTACTTCCAGCTGATGATCCGCTGGGGGAAAGTGCCCCTGCTCACGGACGTGCAAAACCCGTTCGATAACCCGGAGGATATTTACTACAAACGGAATTCCATCGACGAAGTCGTAGCCCAGATCGCCAGCGACCTCGACGCTTCCGCGGCGCTGCTGCCCGCAGGTTACGACCAGCGCCCCAACAACTGGGGCCGCGCCAGCAAAACCATCGCCCTGGCACTGAAAGGCAGGCTGCTGCTGTATTACGCCAGTCCGCTCTACAACCCCACCAACGCCGGTCCGCGCTGGGCTGCGGCCGTAACGGCCTGCCGCGCTGCGCTGGATACCGCGCTGAACAACGGGTACATCCTGAATGCAAAATACAGCGACGCGTTCACGCAATATTTCAGCCGCGAAGTGATCTGGAGCCGCCCGGCCCCGGGGGCTTACCGCGACGGCGGGCTCGACCAGGAAATGAACCCGCGCGGTGCCGGCGGTTACGGCAACATCAACCCCTTGCAGGAATTGGTGGATGCTTATGAAATGAAAGCCACCGGCCTTCCCATCACCGACCCCGCATCCGGGTACAACCCGCTGGAGCCGTATAAAGGCCGTGATAAACGTTTCGAAGAAACCATCCTGTTCCCCGGCGCCATGTGGAAAGGCCGTGCGCTCGATCCCAATGGCGCAGACGCGCCGCGGCCCGGCCAGGTCATCTCCAACTACTGGCCCCGCAAATACCTCCTCGAAAACGTGAACCTCTTCAACCTCACCGGCGCTACCGACCGCAAGTGGGTACTGATCCGCCTCGCCGAACTGTACCTCAACTATGCCGAAGCGCTGAACGAAGCGAATGGCCCCGTGGGAGACGTGAACGCAGCGATTAACGCCGTGCGTAGCCGTGTGGACATGCCCAACTACAATGGAACGGACCGTGATAAGATCCGTGAAAAGATCCGTAATGAAAGAAGGGTGGAACTGGCGCTGGAAGACCACCGCTTCTGGGACGTCCGCCGCTGGAACATCGCCCATATCGTCGACAACCGCGAGGTGCATGGCGTGAAAGTGATCGGCCAGGGGAACGTGACATATGAATATCCCGTGGTGGAAAAGCGCATTTTCAACAACAACCAGAACCGCGATTACTGGCTGCCCGTTCCGCAAAACGAGATCGACAAGGTAGCCGGCCGCAATTCGGAATTCAAGCAAAACACCGGATGGTAAAACCTATCAAACCGACATCAATGATGAAACATATCGCATTCCCCCTCATAGCCGCGCTGGCGCTGTTCGCAACTGCCGGCTGCAAGAAAGAAAAAGGTTTCGAGCACGATCCCAATGCGCCCGTGGTGATCGAGAAATTTACGCCGGAAGTAGGCGGCGCTGGCGTGGAAGTGCTCATCTACGGCAGCAATTTCACCAAAGATACCAGCGGCGTTTCCGTAACCGTGAACGGTGTTCCCGCGTTCGTGGCCGGTGTGGTGGAAGACCGCATCCTTATCGCCATCCCTCCCAAAGCCGGGACGGGCAAAATCGAAGTGAACATCCGCGGCCATAAGGGATCGAGCACAGACGACTTCGGATACAAACCCTCCACCGTCGTAACCACCTTCGCCGGCAGCGGAAATTCCAGTTACGTAGACGGGAAAGGCACCGCCGCATCGTTCAACATCGGCAACCGCTGCGGTATCGATATCGACGAAAACGGCAACCTCTACGTTCCCGAAGCCGGCAACCTCCGCGTGCGCAAGATCGCGCCCGACGGAACGGTGACCACGCTCACGGGGAACGGGAACAGCGGCTACAAGGAAGGCGCCGCATCCGAAGCGGAATTCTATATGCCGTTCGACGTAGTGGCGGCCGGCAACGGGATCGTGTACGTTTCCGACCCCGCGGCATGGACGATCCGGAAAGTGACCGCCAACGGCACCACCTCCCTCGTAGGCTGGTTCGAAGCCTGGGGAATGGGCATCGACCGGCGCAACGGGACGCTCTATTACACCGATGCGCGTGGAGACGGCAGCGTGTATAAAGTAGACCCCGCAACCGGCGCTTCCGAGAAAATCATCGGCAGCCTCAGCTACCCTTCAGATGTGGCGGTAGACAGTAAAGGCAACCTGTACGTGGTCGTGAACGGCAGCCACATCATCCGCCAATACAAAGCCGGCAGCTGGGAACCCGGCGTTACCATCGGCATCCCCGGCCAGGCAGGTCTCGTGAACGGCCCCGCCGCTTCCGCGAAATTCGATCTGCCCTGGAGCGTGGCCGTAGACGCGAACGACAACCTCTTCATCGCCGGCAACGGCACCTGGGACGGCAGTTCCACCAACACCAACCAGTGCATCCGCTTCGTGAATACCACTTCGTGGGAAGTGAGCACCTTCACCGGCGGCAGCACGGCAGGTTTCGCGGACGGCACCGGCTCCGCAGCTCTCTTCAGCGCGCCCACCGGCGTTACCGTTGGGGCAGACGGTGCGGTGTACGTGGTAGACAGGAAAAACGACAGGATCAGAAAAGTGATAGCCGAATAATCAATTATGCAAAAAATCATGAAAAATCTGCTGGCGGTATGCATCCTCGCAACCGCCAGCTTTACCGCCGCCGCACAATCGGCCGCGTACAAATGGAACGAATTGCCCGTGAGGGGCCTGCTGATGAGCGCTCCGGCGAAGCAGGACGTAGCCGTGTTCTGTGATTTCGTCCGGAAAGCGTTGCCGAAGGAAGGCGTCAACACGCTGGCCATCCGCATCGAATACGGATACCAGTACAAATCGCACCCGGAAGTGGCGGAAAAGAACGCCCTGTCCGAAAGCGATGTGAAGCAGATCGTGAAAGCCGCCAGGGAAGCGAAGATCAGGCTCATCCCCATCATGAACCTCATGGCCCACCAGTCGGAAGCCACGGAAATGGGGCCGCTCCTGAAAGCCTATCCCCAGTTCGACGAATCGCCCGACTACAACCCGCCCGTTCCCTGGAAAAGCGGCGGCATGTTCGATTTCTACAGCAAAAGCATCTGTCCGCGCCACCCCGATCTGCTGAAAGTGTTCTTCCCGATGATGGACGAGCTCGTGGAAGCATTCGAGGCAGACGCGCTGCACGTGGGGCTCGACGAAGTTTGGATCATCGGCTACGATAAATGTCCGCGTTGCGGCGGGGGCGATAAATCCGAGATTTTCGCCGAATACGTCAACAAGCTGCACGCACATCTGAAAGAGAAAAACGTGGAAATGTGGATGTGGAGCGACCGCCTCATCGACGGTAAAACCACCAACCTGCTCGCCTGGCAGGCCAGCATGAACGATACCCACCGCGCCATCGACCGCATTTCCAAAGACATCGTGATCACCGACTGGAAATATGAAAGCGCCCCTCCCACACCGGGCTACTTCGCGCTGAAAGGGTTCAACGTGCTCGCCAGCCCCTGTTCCAACACGGAAGTTGCGCTCGACCAGCTGAAGCAGGTGCTCCAGATCCGGAAAGACGCCACCCGTGCAGAATGGGCCCTGCCGCTGGGCCAGCGCATGCAGGGCGTTTTCGAGACGATGTGGTTCAATTCCAAAGAGTTCATCGACGCATATTACGAGCGCGGCGAGTACCGTCCGCTGGCGAAAGAGAACGTAAAAGCCTTCAAGGCGCTCTTCAAAGCCGTACGCGAAGCGCAAAAGCAATAACTGTTACCATCCCTGAAAAATCCCTATACCACAAAGCCGCCCATCCGGGCGGCTTTCCTTTTATCCAGCCGTTAAAACCGCACATAACCAGCACCGCAACAACTAGGTAGCACTACCTATAGGCGGGCGTTTCACGCGAACTATATTTGCGGCTGAAAAGAAATTAACCCCAAATGAAAAAGTTGTTATGCGTATTCCTGCCGGCCCTGGTGCTGCTGGCAGCCTGTAAAAAAGATCCGAAGCCGGTGGAGCCGGGAACGGAATTACCGGGAAAAATCCCCTCAGATCCGAAAGCCCGTCCAATTGGCGAACCCATTGGCCCAGGCATAGTCGCCATGGTAACGCCGGCCGGTGCCACCATCACTTCGGCCGACGGTTCGTTCAAACTGCGTATACCCGTTGGCGCGGTGAATGCCAATACCGACATCCTGGTCCAGGAAGTGAAGAACACCGCTCCGGGCGCCGTGGGCAGAAGTTTCGAGCTGCAGCCGCACGGGACTGTTTTTCAGAAACCCGTGACCCTCGAATTTTCGTGGGAAGGCCACGAAAGCTGGGTGAACATTCCCGAAGCGTTGGGCGTTGCGTGGCAGGACGAGAAAAATTTCTGGCGGCTCACCAAAGCGCCGGTCATCGATAAAGTGAAAAAAACCGTTTCCGTGCAGACGACCCATTTCTCCAACTGGGCCCTGCTGCAATGGCTGCAACTGGAGCCGGTGGCCACTACCGTGAAGGCGGGCGGCCAGGCGCAGCTTACGGTGAAATCGTACATCCCGCTTTCCGGCGACGATCTGCTCACGCCGCTGGTGCCTGCCGACGGTCAGGATATTGCATTGGGAGAAGGGAAGCCTTTGCCCGGGAGCTTCATCCGGTCGTGGGCCGTGGGCGGCGTGGGAAAGGTGCAGGGTAACGGCGGACAGGGGACTTATTCCGCACCCGCCACGGTGCAGAAGCCCGAGATCGCAAATGTGACGGCGACGTTGAAAGACCGGAAGCAGCAGCTGATGGTAGTGAGCACGTTGACGGTTATACCGGAAGGCATTTCGTTCAAGGTAGACGGCGGGCCGTGGATCCACTTTCCGGCGCATTCGGGGCCGGACGATGAAGGGTTTGAGATGTCGGGTTTTGGAGACGATGGTTACTTTGCGATCGCCTGGCCGGGAGGCACCGGCAGTAGATCCTGGAACAAGGACAATACGATCGCGCTGGTATATTCGAACACGAAAACCGGGAGGAATTATGAAAGCGTTTTCTATGAAGAAGCCCTCGGGCGCTTCGTTCCCGCCGGCGGATCACTGAACGTTGTGGAACTCGGCGCGAAAGGCGAGTACATCAGCGGCAATTTTACCATGAGCGGCGGCGGTGTGTTTACCGACAACGACCGCGAACCCATCAGCAAGAGTACCATCCAGGGATATTTTTATGTAAGGCATGATCTTTGATTTTATCGGAACATACATTTCATCCGCAACCCCGACGCATCCATTCCCCCCAAAAAATCATCCATACCCCGCACATCCATGCTGTGACCTCAAAACCGCTGCGTTCATCCATCCACCCCGAAAACAGCATCCATTTCAGGCCATGAAAATGGCGGTTCAGCCCCGAAATTCTCCGGTTCGCCCTGCCAAATGCGGCAGGGCGGCCGATTAGCGGTGAAATGAAGTAACAAATCCGCGTTACTGCCCGTTTTACCTGCAATCATCCAGCCCCATCATCCAACTGTTGCCTCAAAATTATTCAACAGCTATCATCCAGCTAACCCCAATAATCCATCTAACCCCAAACGTCCATTCAGACCGCAACCCGGTCTTGCAGCCCCAAACTATTCCGGTCTGCCCTGCCCGCGTGGCAGGGCGGCCGCATTTTTACCCCTATTTCCACCGAAAGAGTAACAAAAAGACGGTGACCGCCGTTTTACCCGAAAACACTGCGATGAGAATTTTCTACATATTCCTATCCGCCATCCTGGTAATGACGGCCTGCAAGAAAGACGGGAACAAGCCCCCGGAAGCCTTCCGCGGGAAATACGCCGGCAGGTTTTATGTGGAAAAAGGCGGCGTCAATTATAACATTTCCAACGTCAGCATCCGGTTCGACGGGTGGGAGTACGAATTCGGGGTTTCGGACGTGGCGAATTACCCCAGCTACAACCAGGGCGGAAAGGGATTTTTCCTCACACCGCCGGATAAAATCACCCTCAACATGTTGCTGCCCACGGCCACCCAGCTCAAACGGGAATACATTTATACCATTAAAGGAGATTCCCTGATTTTCATGAATCCGATCAGCGATACCGAGCGGGAATATTTCCGGCTGAAACGCGTCCCCTGATCCCGCAACTCCTTCAAAACATTGTCAAAAGCTCCGCCCGGCGGGGCTTTGTCTTTTTTTCCCTATTTTTACCGTTAGCCAACTTGTTACAACAATGAGCATATCTAATTTTACCCGAAACCTGATAATTGCAGTGAGTATGACGACAGGACCATCCGCTATGGCACAGGCCCCGGCAGCTACCAACCCGTTTCTGCTGGAATTCAACACGACTTTTAAAGTACCGCCCTTCGCCGAGATCAGGGCAGAACATTTCATGCCCGCGTTCGAAGAAGGCATCCGGCAGCAGCAGCAGCGCATCGGCGCCATCACCATGCAGCGCAGCGTGCCCACTTTCGAAAATACCGTGGCCGCACTGGAAAAAAGCGGGGATCTCCTCCGCAATGTGAGCACCGTATTCTTCAACCTGACCTCCGCCAATACGAATCCCGACCTGGAAGGCATTTCCCGCCAGATCGCCCCGAAAATGGCCCAGAACAGCGACGACATCTATCTCAACCCTGCACTTTTCAACCGCGTGAAAACCGTGTACGAAAAACGCAACGCCCTAAAACTCACACCCGAGCAACATCGCCTGCTCGAAAAAACCTATAAAGCCTTCGTGCGCAGCGGCGCCAATCTCGATGCCGCCAAACAGGCCCGGATGCGCGAGATCAACAAGGAAACCTCGCTGTTGACCGTGAAATTCGGCCAGCACCTGCTCGCGGAAACCAACCAGTTCGAACTGATCGTCGACAACGAAGCCGACCTCGCCGGGCTCCCCACTTCCCTGAAAACCGCCGCCGCCATCAGCGCCAAAGAAGCCGGCAAGGAAGGGAAATGGCGCTTCACCCTCCACAACGCCAGCGTGATGCCGTTCCTGCAATATTCCGCCAACCGCCCCCTCCGCGAAAAAATGTACAAAGCGTACATCAACCGCTGCAACAATAACGACGAGCGCGACAACAAAGAAATCGTTGGTCAGCTGGCCGCACTCCGTGCCGAAAAAGCCGGTATGCTCGGCTACGCATCCCACGCCGATTTCGTGCTCGAAGAAAACATGGCCAAAACGCCCGCCCAGGCTAATGATCTCCTCAACCGCCTCTGGGAAGCCGCCCTGCCCGTAGCCAAAAACGAAGCCGCGGAAATGCAGCAGGTAATGGACCGCGAAGGCAAAGGCGAAAAGCTTGAAGCGTGGGACTGGTCTTACTACGCCGATAAAGTACGCAAGGAAAAATACAACTACGACGCCGAAGAACTGCGCCCGTATTTCCAGCTGGAGAATGTGCGGGAAGGGATTTTCTCCGTGGCCAAAAAGCTCTACGGCATTACGTTCACCCCATTGAAAGACATTCCCGTTTACCAGGAAGACGTAGTGGCGTATGAAGTGAAAGAAGCCAACGGCGACCATATCGGCGTGATCTATATGGACTTCTTCCCCCGCGGCTCCAAGCGCGGCGGCGCCTGGATGACCTCCTACCGCAAACAGGCCACCGAAAACGGGAAGCGCGTGGCACCTGTGGTTTCCATCGTCTGCAACTTCACCAAACCCACCGGCGACCAACCCGCATTGCTCACGCCCGACGAAGTGGAAACCTTCTTCCACGAGTTCGGCCACGCGCTGCACGGATTGTTGTCCAACGTGAAGTACGAAACCCTCAGTGGTACTTCCGTTCCCCGCGATTTCGTAGAGCTGCCTTCGCAGATCATGGAGCACTGGGCGTTTGAGCCGGAAGTGCTGAAGATGTACGCCAAACATTACAAAACCGGCGAACAACTGCCCGCATCCCTCGTGAAGAAAATGGACGACGCTTCCAAATTCAACCAGGGCTTCGTGACGGTAGAATACCTCGCCGCCTCGCTCCTCGACATGCAATACCATACCCTCGCCCCCGGCGCAAAGGTAGACCCCTTGCAATTCGAAAAGCAGCAGATGGACAAGCTGGGTCTCATCCCCCAGATCGCGCCGCGGTACCGCAGCACCTATTTCCAGCATATTTTCGCCGGCGGATATTCTGCAGGATATTACAGCTACATCTGGTCTGAAGTGCTCGACAGCGATGCGTTCGCAGCGTTCAAGGAAACAGGCAACATCTTCGACCCCGCCACCGCCAACTCGTTCCGGAAAAACGTGCTGGAAAAAGGGGGAACGGCCGAACCGATGGACCTTTACAAAGCGTTCAGGATGCGCGCGCCGGAGGTGAAATTCCTCCTCAAAAACCGTGGATTAGAGAAATAATACATACACCTTAAAGGCCGGAGCGGATCTCCAGCCTTTTTTCATGTTGTAACTTATAGTGGCCAAACGTTTACGCATATTGGATTTAACCGCCTTTTCGTTACATTTGCTGATACTAAAAGACAAAAACCCGTCCTGACGATGAAGCAAAAAATTAGCTGCCTTTTGATTGATGATGACAGGGACGATCAGGAAATTTTTAAAATCGCCTTGCAGGATGTGAACGACGAAGTGCATTTCGTGGCTGCAGATGATGGCGTGGAAGGCCTTCAGCTCCTCCAGTCGGGCGAACACGGAACACCATCCTTCATTTTCCTCGACCTGAACATGCCGCGGATGACCGGCAAGGATTGCCTCGCCGCGATCCGCAGCCAGCCGCATTTATCGGGCATCCCGGTCGTGATCTACTCCACTTCTTCCGACCCGAAAGACATCCAGGATACCAAAGCCCTCGGCGCCACGGACTACGTGGTGAAACAATACAGCATCACTTCGCTGAAGGAAATCCTCCGCAGATTTTTCAACTGATTTTATGCCATATCCGCAGCCGTTGCGGTAATTGCCTGTACCTCGGTGCTATCGGGGAATAGCGCAGGCTTTCCTTGGTGCCCAGCGCCAGGAACCCGCCCGCTTCCAGGCTGTCGTCGAACAACTGGAGCGCCTTGTTCTGGAGGTCTTTGTCGAAATAAATAAGCACATTCCTGCAAAGGATCAGCTGGAATTCGTTGAAAGACCGGTCTGTAGCGAGGTTGTGGGGGAAATGACCATCCGGCGGATGAGGTCTTCGCCGAATTTGGCCAGGTCGTATTTAGCGGTATAATATTGACTGAAATCCTGCGTACCGCCCGACTGGATGTAGTTTTCCGAATATTGTTTCATGGACCTGAGCGGGAAGATCCCCTTCCGCAGGTTTTCCAGCACCGCCGGGTTGATATCTGTAGCATATAACAGCGACCGGTGCAGCAATCCCGCTTCGCGCAGCAGGATCGCCATGCTGAACACTTCCTCCCCCGTAGAGCAGCCGGCGTGCCAGATGCGGATCAGCGGCGCATGGGCGATGGCCGGCAATACTTCCTTCCGCAGCAACCGGTAAAACGCCGGATCGCGGAACATCTCCGTCACGTTCACCGTCACTTCCTCCACGAAATGCCGGAAATACGCTTCATCGTCCAGCACGCGGCGGCGGAAATCATCGAGATTCCCGAAGCGGTCGAGCGCAATGAGCCTGCCGAGGCGCCGCCGCAGCGAGGGGCGCGCATAATTGACGAAATTATACCCGTGCGTTTCCAACACATCGTGCAGAAACCCGTCCAGCCATGCATCCTTCATTTCCATCTGCTGCATTCGCTTATTTTATTTTCCGGCATCGTATAGCCATACCCGTAATAAAGACAGCAATTGGTCGATATCGACCGGCTTGCTGATGTAGTCAGACGCGCCCGCCGCGATGCACTTTTCTCGGTCGCCCTTCATGGCCTTGGCCGTAACGGCGATCACGGGCAGGTGGCGCGTAGCGGGATCGGCCTTGATGCGGCGGGTGGATTCGTATCCGTCCATTTCGGGCATCATCATATCCATCAATACGATGTCGACGTCCTTGTTTTTCGACAAAAGTTGCAGGGCCTCGCTGCCGTCTGTCGCGGAAATGACTTTCATGCCGAAGCTTTCCAGCGCGCGGGTGAGCGAAAAGATGTTGCGCACATCATCGTCTGCCAGCAGGATATTTTTTCCGCGGAGCACTTCCGCCAGCCTGCCGAGCCCGTTGCCCGGGCGTTCCGCGTCTTTCTTCTCCCCTTCCACCAGGTGCAGGAAAAGCGACACCTCGTCCATGATCCGCTGGTACGAATTGGCGACTTTCACCACCACCGAATCGGCGTAACTGCGGATTTTCGATTCTTCGTCGCGGCTGAGGTTTTTGCCGGTGAACACGATGATGGGAATATTTTCCAGCCCCGGCTCGCGCTTCACCTGCTCCAGCGTTTCGTACGAACGGGCGTGGGAAACCCCCATATCCAGGATCACGCAGTTCACTTCCTGCTTCTGCAGCGATTCCAGGCTGCCACCAATATCGTTCCGGATTTCGGTGTTGACTTTATAGTTTTCGAGGAAATACGCCAGCGCCTTCGCATGCTGCAGATTTTCTTCCACGATAAGCACTTTGCGCGGGTTTTCGTGGAGCATGAATTCGATCTTCCGGAAGATATCGTCCATCTTGTCGAAGGTCAGCGGTTTATCGATGAAGTCTACCGCGCCTTTCGACAAACTTTTAAACCGCGCCTGGAAGGCAGACATGATGTGGACGGGAATGTGGCGGGTGGCGGAATGGCTCTTCAGTTCCTCCATCACTTCCCAACCGTCTTTGACGGGCAGTTGAATATCGAGGAGGATGCCGGCGGGGAGGAATTGTTCGGCGAGGGATTGCGCCTCGTCGCCGCGGACCGTCACGATGCCCTTGTACCCCTTGCTCCGGGTGAATTCGAGCAGCGACCGCGCAAAATTCAGGTCGTCTTCCACGATGAGGATACATTTTTCTCCGGGCTTGATCGCAGCCCGGTCGTCTTCCACCGTTCCCACGGGAATGGCGTCGCTCACGAACCGCTGGCGGTATACGCTTTTCTCTTTGGCGGGCATCAGTTCGGAGGCAGACAGTTTTTCCACTTTCCCGACGCCGGAAGAAACGGGCAGCAGTACGGTGAACTGGCTGCCATGGCCCGGTTCGCTCACCAGCCTGATCTCGCCGCCCATGAGCCGCGCCAGTTCCCGGCTGATGGAAAGCCCCAGGCCCGTTCCGCCGAAACGCCGGCGCGTGGAGCCGTCTTCCTGCTGGAATGCCTCAAACACCACGTCCTGCTTATCTGCGGCGATGCCGATGCCGGTATCCGCCACGGTGAACGCGATGGTATTGGTATAGTCTGCCGGGCGCCAGGCGCGCAGCGTCACCGTGCCTTCGTCGGTGAATTTGATGGCGTTGCTGAGGAGGTTGCGGAGGATCTGGTCGAGCCGCTGACGGTCTGTCTCGAAAACGCCCTGTACATCATCCGCGATCTCCGTTCCGAAATCCACGCCTTTTTCCCGCGCCAGCGGTTCGAACAGCGCGCGCATGTCTTTCACCACTTCATCCACACCGGCTTCGGTATACACCAAATCCATTTTCCCCGCTTCGATTTTGGACAGGTCGAGGATTTCGTCGATGAGCATGAGCAGGCCTTTCCCGGAGTTCTGGATCACGCGGGCGTATTCGATCTGTTCCGGAGATAGGTTGCGCTCGTTGTTTTCTACCATCAGGCGCGACAGCAGCAAGATGGAATTGAGCGGTGTCCGCAGTTCGTGCGACATATTCGCCAGGAATTCCGATTTATATTTCGTGCTTTGGGCGAGCTCTTCGGCTTTGCGCTGGATTTCGCGGTTGGAGTCTTTCACGAGGCGGTTGGTTTCTTCCAGTAGCCGCGCCCTTTCTTCCAGTTCGGAATTGGCGTCTACCAGTTCTTCCTGCTGCGTGCGAAGCTCTTCTTCCGAGGCCTGCAGTTTTTCCGTCTGCGCTTCCAGTTCGCTGTTGGCGTTTTCCAGTTCGTTGTGCTGCGCCTGCAGTTCTTCGGCCTGGCTCTGCGTTTCTTCCAGCAGTTCCTGGAGGCGCTTGCGGTTGTCGAGGATGTGGATGACGGTGCCGATATTGAGCACGGCCGATTCGAGGAACGATTTTTCCTGGTTACTGAAACTGCGCAGGGACGCCACTTCCAGCACGCCCATTACTTTCCGTTCGTGATACAGCGGCAGGGCGATGACGGATTTGGGCTGGATGGCGCCACAGCTGACCTGCATGCGCAGCAAGCCTTCGGGAACGTCTTCCAGCACGATGGGCTTCCGGCTGAGGGCGCTTTGTCCCGCGAGCCCTTCGCCGAAGCGCAATACTTCTTCCAGGCCTTCGCTTTCCGCGGCATGCCGGCCATAAAGCCGCAGCCGGCCGCCTTCTTCGGCCACGTATACCGCGCCGGTGCTGCCGTTGGTGTAAGGCACCACATAATCCAGCACGCGTTGGGCCAGCTCGTCGAGCTCATATTCTCCGATCATCTGATCGTTAAGCGCCGCCACGCCCGATTGCAGCCATTCGCGGTCTGCCAGGTCGGTAAAGGATTTTTCGAGGGATGCGGCCATGCGGTTCAGGGAAACCGACAACTGGCCGAGGCCGTCGTCTATATCGTCCCTCACGCGGGCCGCATAATCGCCGGCCGATATTTTGGCGGCCACTTCCTGCGTCATGCGGATGCGGCGGGTGATGTCTTCGTCCTTTTTCTCCAGTTCCTTTTGTAAAGCGGTGCGTTGTTTATAGTCGCTGTTGACCTTCAGGAAGGAAACGATGGTGATGATAATGGCCACGATGGAAGCGATCAGCACAAAAACCGGCGTAGTGCCGGCAAATGCGTTCATCCGGCTGGTACGTTGGGACAGGAGGTGCTGTTCGGAAGTTTTCATTTCCGTGACGAGCATCCGCGCCCGGTCCATATGCTCCTTTCCCCGCTCCATGTCGTCTATCGTGATGTCCGTGCCGCGTTTCTTTTTGTCGATATTATTATTGAGCACGGCCAGCCGCTGCCGGATGGCGAGGGTGAGCTCTTCTGCGGAGGCTTGCTGCCTGACGTTGTCGGCCGTCATTTCCTTCGTGAGGCGAATATGCCGCATGATACTGTCTTCCGCGCCCTGGTAGGGCTGCAGGAATTCGCGGTCGCCGGTAATGAGGAAGCCGCGCTGACTGGTTTCCGCGTCTTTCAGATGAGACAGCACATCGTCGAGATGGCGGATCACCTGGTTGGTATGTTCCACCCATTCCGCGCTGGAAATGAGATTGCGGATGCTGATGATGGACGCCGCCGATCCCGTAATGAGGAGGAACAGCGAGAACCCGAACCCGATGATGAGGTTGCGCTGGAAATTGGACTTCATGTATCGCTTGCTTGAGTATGGTTTTCGTGTTGATGTTGATGAACGGGCAGTACCATCGTAAATACCGAGCCTTCGCCTTCGCGGCTGCTGGCCGTTACCAGGCCGCCGTGGGTATCGATGATCTTTTTGACGATGGCCAGCCCGATGCCCGTGCCTTCGAATTCGTTGCGCCCGTGCAACCGCTGGAAGATGACGAATATTTTGTCGAGATACCGCTCGTCGAACCCGATGCCGTTATCCCTGACGGTGATGCGGCAAAACGCCCCTTCGGCGGAAGATGCTCCGTTGACGGACAGCTCCTCCGTCCTTTCGGCGACCACGCTGATGTCCGGCGGAACGCCCTGGCGGGAGAATTTCAGGGCGTTGCTGAGGATGTTCTGGAACACCTGGCGCATCTGCGAAGGGATGGCGAGGAGCAACGGTACGTTTTCCATCCGGATCACGGCGCCTTTTTCGCGGACGAGCAGTTCCATATCGTCGAGGATATCGCGGAGGATAGCGTTGACGTCGGTAGCGCGGAACTGGCCGCCGATGGAGATCTTCGAATATTCCAGCACGTCGGTGATGAGGCTGTTCATGCGCGCGGCGGAGGAAACGATCTTGCTGAGGTAATGTTCGGCTTCGGGCGCTTCCGTCCCGAATTTGCCGCTGATGAGGTTGCTGAACACCTGGATTTTCCGGAGGGGCTCCTTCAGGTCGTGCGAGGCTACGTATGCGAATTGCTGGAGCTCGTGGTTGCTGTATTCCAGGTCGCGATTGGCCTGTTGCAGCGCGCGGGTGCGTTCGTCTACCCGGTTTTCCAGCAGCTGGTTGATCATTTTCTGTTCGTGGATATCGGTGAAGATGCAGACCCACTTCCCGATGGCGCCCTCTTTCCACACCGGCGTCAAACTGAAAAGATGATACCTGAAATCCGTTTCCCCGATGGGCCGGATGCGCACTTCGCAAACCTCCTGCTGGCCAGACGCCATGGCTTTGGCGATGCATTCCGGCAGCGAGGTTTCCCCGTCCGGCGTAGCCGGCAAGGTTTCCAGCGAATCCGCGTACCGGTACCAATACCGGTTGGCGAACTCGATCTGGCCCGAAGGCCCGAGCGTGAAAGCGATCTGCTGGATGGATTCGAGGATGGAACGGAGCTCGTCCAGGCTGTGCGATAACGCCTCCTGCGCTGCTTTCCTTTCCATGACTTCCTGCCGCAACGCTTCCTGGGCTTCGTGCAGTTCACGGGTTTGCTGGTGAAGGCGGTAAAAGGTACTCACTTTGAGGAGGAGGATTTCCGGGTCTACGGGCTTGGTAATATAATCCAGCCCGCCCGACGAATAGCCGCGGGTAATGAACCGCTTTTCCACGCTCACGGCGGAAAGGAAGATAATGGGAATGTCTTTCGACTTGCTGTAGCCCGTGATTGCTTCCGCAACTTCGAACCCGTCCATTTCCGGCATCTGCACATCGAGGATGATGAGAAAATAGGTATTGCGCAGTATTTTCCGCAAGGCTTCCTCGCCCGAGGAGGCCGTATCCACTTTGAAATGATTCAGTTCCAGAAGTTTCTGCAGGGAATAGAGATTCTCAGGCCTGTCGTCTACGATTAATATCATATTTGGCTGAATAAAGCGGCTGAAAAGTATTCAATTTTCAAACAACGGGACTGTGGATTCTTCTCCACACTCAATACATTGATTCACAGCATGATAAATCGAATTTTCCATGGCATGGTTTTTAATGCCGGCATAAAAAAAGGAACAGCGCCTATCACTGCGCTGTTCCTTGTCAACTTGGCCACTCATTGATTCGTATCACTTCTTGATCGTCACGGCAGATCCGTTCCTGATTTCGTCGTTGGCCTTTTCCACAAGCATATCTCCATCGCGGAGGTCTCCGAATATTTCTGTTTTGCCTTCTGCTTCGCGGCCTTTCTTCACGTCCACCCATTCCGATTTATTGCCGTTCACGCGGATGACGAATATTTTTTCGGTGGAGCTGACTACGGCGGTGGTGGGTACTACGAACACACTGTCTGCCGTAGCCAGCGGGATGTGCACTTCGGCTACCATACCGGGCAGGAGGAGTTTATCGTTGTTCTGGACGTCCATTTCCACGCGTTGCGAGCGCAGCCGGGCATCGAGCGCGCCGGCCATGCGGTTGATGATGGCTTCGAATTCGCGGTTGCCGAGGGATTTGATCACGAATTTCACGGCGCTCTTTGTCTTTCAGGTACGGTGTATATGCTTCGGGAACAGATACCACGAGGCGCAGTTTCTTCTGTTCCTGCAGCGTGAACAGCGGCATTTCCGAACCTTTGCCCGAAGGCCCCACATATGCGCCGGCGCTCACGTTACGCGAGCTGATCACGCCGGAAAAGGGCGCCCTGATCTCCAGGTAATTCCGCTGGTCGGCGATTTCGCGATAGGCGGCACGGGCGGCTTCCTTCTGCGCAAAGTCGCTCTGCTGCTTGGCGAAGGCCATGTCCAGGTCGTTCTGCGATACGGTTCCGGGCGTGAGGCTGGTTTGATATAATCTGTCGTAATTGGCTTTGCTGGCGAGGTACACGGCTTCCTGCGAGCGCAGGCGCGATTCGGCGCCAGACAGGGCGCTCCCCAGCTCGGGGGCTTCCATGGTGGCCAGCACCTGGCCCGCCTGTACGGTGGAGCCCACGTCTACATTGAGTTTGCGGACGAAGCTGTTCACCTTCGCGTAGAGGTCTACCTGCTGGAAAGCCTGCAGCTCTCCCGGCGTTCTCAGGGATGCGGAGAAGATCGCTTTCCCGAGCGGAAATGCGGTGACGGCGGTGGCCGTTTCCACTTTCGTGTTTTCCGGTTTGCTCTGCGAAACGCCGCAACCGGCAAGCCAGATGGCCGCTGCGAGGGCAAGGCCCGGCGTTTTATTGATTGTGATCATACAGGGAAGGTATATAGTGTTTACTTTCTTTGTTTTCTGGATTGAGGGAAACGCTTTGCGTGGATGCGGATTTCATCACCCATCCAAACACCAGCGGGAGCATCACGAGCGCCGCCACCGTAGAAGCTACCAGTCCGCCGATCACCGCGCGGCCCAGCGGGCTCACCTGGTCGCCGCCTTCGCCGTGCCCGATGGCCATGGGGATCATGCCCACCACCATCGCGAGGCTCGTCATGAGGATCGGGCGGAGCCGCAGCGCCGCGGCTTCCCTGGCCGATGCCAGCGCGTCGCCGTTATGCTTGCGCAAATGCTCCGCGTTCGTGATCAGCAGCACCGCGTTGGAAATCGATACGCCGACAGACATGATGATGCCCATGTACGATTGCAGGTTCAGCGTACTGCCCGTTATGCGCAGCAGCAGCAGGGAACCCAGGATCACTGCGGGCACCGTGGTCAGCACCACAAAAGATACGCGGAACGACTGGAAATTGGCGGTCAGCATGAGGAAAATCACCACGATCGCCACGAGCAGGCCGCCTTGCAGGCTGCTCAGCGTTTCGGTGAGCGTATTGCTCAGGCCCACGGGCTCCATCGTTAAACCGCGGGGCAGCTCGCCCAGTGAGGCGATGGCGGCTTTTACGTCTTCACTGGCGGTACCGAGGTCGGTATCGTTGAGGTTCGCGGTCACGGAGATCATGGGCATAGCGCCGAGGTTGTCGTTCTCACCGTAAGTGGTTCCCGGGGTGAGGGTGGCCACGTCTCCCAGCACGGGGCGCGATGCGTTTTTCATGAGCGGGATCTCAGCGATCTCGTCGATACTGTTCATTTTGTTTTCCGGCACTACCACCTGCACGCTGTAACTGAGGTTCGTTTTCTCATCCACCCAAACATTCTTTTCCGTTAACCGGCTGGACGACGTGGAAGCGATGAGCGAACGGGTAACGTCTGTCATATCCGCGCCCAGCTGCGCCAGCCGCGTACGGTCTACCTCGATGTTGATAGACGGGTATTTGGTGGATTGCTGCAACTGCACGTCGCGCATGTAATGGATCGCTTTCAGCTTATCGATGATCTTGTTGGCGTATTCTTCGTTCAGCTTTTTATTCCTTCCGGAAATGCGCACCTCCACCGGCGTGGGGGAACCCTGGCTGAGGATTTTATCGGTCAGTTCGATCGGTTCGAAAGACAATGTCATGTCGGGCACTTTTTCCTTCAGCGCGGCACGCAGCTGTTCTTTCAACTCTTCCAGCTCGAAATGCTTGTCCTTGTTCAGGCTCACCTGCAAAACGGCTTCATGCGGCCCGGCCATGAAAAGGTAGATCGGGCTTACGGAGAACAGCGAGGGGTGCTGGCCAATATAAGACGAAGTGATGCTGATATTTTCCTTGCCGATGACGTTTTCGATGGTGTGGATGGCGCGGAGCGTTTTTTCTTCCGTCCTTTCCATCCGCGTCCCCTCTTCCGCGCGCAGCCTGACCTGGAACTGGCCGCCGTTGGTGCGCGGGAGCACGTCGCGCCCGATGCCGCTCAGCAGCCAGAACGCGATACCGCTGATGATGACGAGGTACGCGATCACCACGGGTTTGCGGACGGGCATGAGCCGGTCTATCAGTTTCATAAAACGATTCCGGAATTTCTCGAATCCGCTCACTTTCCCATCGTTATTGAAATCGGCACGTTCCACGAGCACTTTCTTCTGGTCCCAGGTATCGTTTTCGTTGGCGGGAACATGTCCTTTCTTATGCGCTTTCATGATCCAGTTGGCCATTACCGGCACAAAAGTCTGGGAAAGGAAGTAGGAAGTGATCATGGAGAAACCGATCGCGAGCGCCAGCGGGAGGAACAGCGAACCGGGGATGCCTTTCATGGTGAAGGCGGGCGCAAACACGGCGAGGATACAGAACAGGATCAGCAGTTTCGGGAACGCGATTTCCTTACAGGCGTCCCAAATGGCGAGGGCCTTGGGCTTGCCCATGTCGAAGTGCTGGTGGATGTTCTCGATCGTGACCGTGCTTTCATCCACCAATATCCCGATCGCGAGGGCGAGGCCGCTCAGCGTCATGATGTTGATGGTCTGGCCGAAGAGGCTCAAAAACAGTACGCCCGAAATGATCGACACGGGAATGGTGAGGATCACGATGAGCGCGCCGCGAAGGTCTCCCAGGAACAGGACCACCATCAAACCCGTGAGGATCGCACCGATGATGCCTTCCGTCACGAGGCTTTTCACGGCGTTCATCACGTAGGTGCTCTGGTCGAATTCATAACTGAGCGTCACGTCTTCCGGCAACTGCGCCTGCAGCCGCGGAATAGCTTTCTTCAGATTCTGCACCACTTCCCAGGTGGAGGCGTCGGCCGATTTGGCGACGTTCAGGTATACGGACCGGCGGCCGTTCACGAGAGCGTACCCCGCGGCAATGTCTGCCCCGTCCTCTACCGTGGCCACATCGCGGAGGAAGAGCGTCTGCACACCGCCTTTGAACAGCGGCAGGTTCTCGAAATCCTTGATGTTTTTGACGGTCGTATTCGTAGGTGTGATGTAGTTTTTGTCGCCGATGCGCACGTTGCCCGAGGGCGCCACCTGGTTGTTCAACCGGAGCGCTTCCACGAGCTGGTCGGGCGTGAGGTGATGGATGCGCAGCAGCTCGGGGTCGGCCTTGATCACCACGGTTCGGATGTTGCCCCCGAAAGGCGGCGGCGCCACCAGGCCGGGAATGGAGGTGAACGATGCGCGAACGTACACGTTGGCCATATCCATCAGTTCGTTGTTGGTCCGCTTGTCGGAACTGAGCACGAGCTCACCTACCGGCAGCGTAGACGCATCGAACCGGATGATGAACGGCGGCTGCGAGCCGGGCGGGAAAATGGCCTGGGCGCGGTTGGAGAATGCCGACACTTCCGCCGCGGCCTGGCTCATGTTGGTACCTTCGTAGAAGTTGAGCTTCATGAGCGTGAGGCCCTGCACGTTTTTCGTTTCGATGGATTTTACGCCGTTCACGAACAGCAGGATATTCACGTATTGCTTGGCGAAGAAGGCTTCCATCTGGTTGGGCGTGTATCCGCCGAAGGGGTGCGCGATGTAGAGCACCGGCATGTCGAGCTTGGGGAAGATGTCGACTTTCACTTCCCGCACCGCTTTCACGCCGAAGAAAAACAACCCCGCCACCAGTACGAGAATGGTGATCGGTTTGTCTAGCGCGCTTTTGATGAGTCCCATTATCTGCTATGATTAAAATTCGTTGATAAATAATCCGAAATCCCCTGCGGCCGCCGATTTCAGCAGCAGCGCCTGCCAGACGTTGCTGTACGCCACGTCGCGGTCGGTCTCCGCACGGTTGAGGGTATACAGCGCCTGGGTGACGTCTACCAGCGTGCTCAGCCCGTTTTTGTACATCACGGTTTTCTGGAGATAGGCGTCAGACGCGGATTTGATCTGCACGAGGGCCTCGCGGTAAGTATCCAGCGCGTTTTTCATTTTGGTATCCGCGAGCGACAATTGCGCTTTCAGTTGCTGGTCTACCACTTCCATTTCATTTTGCAATGCTTTGGACGTGTACGCCTGTGCGCCGAGTTGCTTGTTCACCCGCAAAATATTGGTCAGGTTCCAGGTGACGCCCAGGCCCAGCAGGTAGTTGGTGCGGGTGGGCTTCACGCCGTCCCAGTAATTATGCGTGAAAGCAGTGTGGTCGGTGATGTATTCCGCCTGGAACCCGGAGCCGCGGGTCTGGATAATGCTGAAAACGCTGAACGCGGGATATTGCAGGGTACGGATGTACTTTTCCTGCTCCTGGCTCAGCTGGATGCGGCTTTGGTAAAATTGAAGGATGGGATGCGCGTCTGTCCGCATGGCCACGGTGTCTGTCACCACCACCGGCAAGCGGGTGAGGATGAAAGAATCGAGGACGAACGGCTGGGGCGCGAGGCCCATGAGCTGCGCGAGCAGGTTGGCCTGTTCCTGCTCCACGTCGCGCGAGCGGGTGAGGGAAATGCGGGCGCTGGCCACTTCGGCATTGGCGAGAGAAGAATCCACCCCGGCTATGAGGCCGTTCTTGGCGCGGCGCGTTACCACGGAGCGGAAAGTATCCGCCCGCTCGAGGTTGCGCTCCCAGGCGGCGCTGAGGCGCTGGGCGGCCAACAGGTTAAGATAGGCGCCGGCCACTTTCACTTCGTGACGGAACTGCTCCTGCTGCCAGTCGCGCTCGTCGCGGTGCGCGAGCTGCTGTGCGGCTTTGATCTTTTCCTTCATCCTGCCGAAAGCGAAAAATTCCCAGTTCATGTTGGCCAGGTAGAGCGCCCCGAAAGCGGCGTTCCAGTTTTGCTCCGGCATGGCCATACCGGAAGAAGCTACGCCCAGACCGCCGAAACCGTACAGCGGACCGTTCTGTCCGTTGATGGTACCATAGTCTTGCTGGGCAGACACGCTGAAGTTGGGCAGATAATCCCGGCGCGCCTGTTCTGCAGAGGCTTTGGAGGCGTTGACGTAGTTGGCTTTCGCCTTGATGGAACCGTAGTTGTTCAGTGCCGTTTGTACAGCATCTTTCAGGGTAAGCACCTGCGCGCGGGCGCTGGTGAAACCGGTGAGAAGGATAACAGACAACAGCAGATGAACAGGATAGCGTGAAGTCATCTGTTTCAAAAATGAGCGATTTTAAAGCATGGCAGCCTTACAGCTGAGTTTTCTCATGCAAAGAGCGCGCATCATTCTGAAGCAATTTTGAAGAAGTGAAAGTGGCAGGAAAATCGATCGAAATTATGTGATGACCGGTTTCAAACCGGTATTCAATGGTAAAGCTGTTCATGTCGCATATTTGCTTGACGATAGACAGGCCGATGCCCACAGAGCTCTGGCACCGCATCCCCTTCCTGAACCGCTGGAACATCTCTTCCGGCGGCCCCTGGGGCTCCAGGCCGGTATTGGCGATCACGAGCCTTTTGGCCGTCAGCTCCACGGAAATATGCCCGCCGGGGTAATTGTGGCGGATGGCGTTGCCAAGGAGGTTGTTCAGCAAAATATCCACCAGGGCCGTATGGAGCTTCACCTCCACTTTTTCCTCGATGCGGTAGTCCATCGTCAGCCCCTTGATGGTCACCAGGTCGCAGAAGGTGTTGACGGTTTCCCGGGCGTACCGGGAAATATCGAGCACCCCGGTGGAGGCGAACTCGTTGTTTTCCAGGCGCGCCAGCAGCACGAGGCTCTTGTTGATCTTCGTGAGCCGGTCTACCGCGTTCTGCATGTCGGAAATGAGAATGGCCTGTTCACCTTCGATGTTGTATTCGGACATGAGCTCCAGCTTGCTGCGGATGATCGCCAGCGGGGTTTGCAGTTCGTGGGAGGCGTTCTCGGAAAATTCTTTCAGGGAAATATAGTCGTCCACCGCCTTGTCGGTCATTTTGCCGACGAACTTGTTCAGTTCGTTGAACTCCTTGGTGCGGGTGGGCTTGAATTCCAGCTTGGTGCGCGATCGCAGGTTGAAATGCTGCAATTTCTTGAGGGTATTGTAAAAGGGCGCCAGCACCAATCTTGAAGCCAGGCGCGCCGTGAGCACGATCAATCCGATCAATATAACCAGCTTCCACAGGATACTGGTCCGCAATCCGGCCAGGATCTGTTCGGAACGCGTCACGTAATCCCCCGAAATGATTTCATAACTCGTGCCGTTGATCATATGCCACGACGCCACGGTGATCTTCCGGTCGTAATCCTCCATATTGGGATCGTGTTTGACGTCTCGGTCGGAAATGAGGAAGAAATCCGCCGGCATGGTGGAATCCGACGGCGCCGCCTTGATCCGGCAGCCCTGCATGAACTCGCCGATGGCCTCTCCCCGCCCCAGCTGCTCCGCCGCACGGATGTTGACATGCTTCAGCCGCTCCACCGCTGCCCGGTCGATCTCCCCCTTGATGCTCTGGTAAGTGATGAAACTGTTGATGGGGATGATCAGCATCGTAACGCCCAGGAACCACAACGTAAATCTGTCTACGATCTTCATGCGCTGTTATTGTCGGGATGTATTGAATTTATACCCCAGCCCGTACACCGTGCCGATGTAATCCGTCCCGTTGGCGGAACTGATCTTCTTGCGGATGTTTTTCACATGCTGGTACACGAAATCGAAGTTGTTCAGGTTGTCGGTATAATCGCCCCAAAGGTGCGCGGCGATCGACTGGCGCGATAGCACCCTGTTCTTGTTGACCATGAAATACATGAGGAGGTCGAATTCCTTGCGGGTCATGTCCAGCAACATACCGTTCACCCAGGCTTCGAACGTATCGATGTTGAGGGTGATCTCGTTGAAGGCGATAATATTGCTGCCGCCCAGTGTTTTCCGCCGGTAAATAGCCCGGAGGCGGGCGTTCAGCTCCGGCATGTGGAAGGGCTTGGTCAGGTAATCGTCTGCCCCTTCTTCCAGCCCGATGATCTTGTCGTCCAGCGAATTTTTGGCGGAAAGGATGAGGATACTGCTTTGCAGCCGCTCCTGGCGCATGAACCGGAGAATTTCCAGGCCGTTGCCGTCGGGCAGCATAATGTCGAGCAATACGCAGTCGTACTGAAAGGAAATGAGCTTGTCCTGCGCATCGCGGATATTGTAGCTCACTTCACAGATATACCCTTCCCGCGCCAGGAAGGCCGAGATGCTGCTTGCCAGCTCCACATTATCTTCTATCAGCAACACTTTCATGATCCGGCAAAATTACGCACAAATTTGAAGCAATTCTGAAGCAGCGAACCCTTTGGGCATTCCGGGTGTTATCACTAAGCTACTAACTGACTGAATTTCAATAGATCACAAAACTGGCACGCGATTCGCAACGTACAGCCCGTTTTAAAATCCTTTCTTATGAAGCCATATGTTTTATTGTTCCCTGCGCTGGCCGGGCTGGCCGCCTGCGCCGGCGGCGGCAGCGAAAAAGCCGAAGCCGAAGCTGCGGACGCGGCCCGGTTGACCGCCATCAGCGAATATGTGTCCAGCATCGACGAAAAAGCCGCATCCAACAAGATGATGGCCGCGCATAACTTCGTGAACGGCGATAATTCCGCCGGCGTCATCGGTTTATATTCCATCAAAGACACGCCCATCCGGCTCTATATCTTCCCGGAAGGCCCTCCGGGCGATTCCAGCATCGAAACCTGGTTTTACCTTGATACCGTTTCGGTAGACGTGAAAATGCTCCGCGAAGTGATCACCACCAAAACGGGCGTCATCGAAAACACGTTCTATTTCGACGTGGACACGCTCGTAGGCTCGGAAAGCCGCAAGGCCAAAGACCTCCCCTCCCTGGAAACCGCCGCCATCACGCCGTACGAATCGCCCTTCGGCAAAACCGATTACCGGTTCAGCCCCGTCGAAGTGAACACCCTGGCGGAAAAAGCCAACGCGGCGCTGCTGATCGACCGGAAAGACCTCAGCCCCAAGGCCAACGAAATGCGCCGCCTCGGCGCTTCGCACTGGGCCGTGGGCAACGAGCCGGGCTGGTTTCTGGCCATCATTCCCAATAAAAAGATCATTTATACCGGCAATTACGGCGAAAACGTCATCGAATTCCCCGCAGCATCCGCCCAGAAAGGCGATAAAGACGCTTCCATCTTCACATCTTCCGCCAACGGCCACACGCTGACCGCCAAATTCGACAACCAGGTGTGCACGGACGATGGCGATAAAAAATCCCCCTTCACCGTAACCCTCACGGTAGACGGGAAAACTTTCCGCGGTTGCGGCCAGTCGCTCTTTTGACATCGTATCACAACTATAAAACAAAAAAAGGACGCCCCATTGCGGAGGCGTCCTTTCTATTTTATTCCGGGTCCGGATTATTTCTGCGCGGTGTTGCTCACCTTCTTCCAGCCTTCCAGACCGGCTTTCAGCCAGTTGGAGTATTCCTGAATGTCGGGCGTGTAGGCCACGGGGAGCGTCAACAGCCTTTCGTCGGGCGTGATGAGCACGTACAGGGGCTGCGACTGGTTAATGAAATTCACCCGTTGGAAGGTGGCGTATTTATCGCCGATAGTCACGATCTTTTTGGACCAGCCTTCGTCGGATTTGAAGAGGAACTGATCGTTTTCGCCGAGTTTCTTGCGATCGTCGGTGTAGAGCGAAATGAGGATGTAGTTGTCTTTGATGAGGGAATGTACCTCGGGATCGGTCCACACGTTTTCCTCCATGTTACGGCAGTTCACGCAGGCCCAGCCGGTGAAATCGAGCAGCACGGGCTTGTTCTTTTCTTTGGCGAGCGCGAGCCCTTTTTCGTATTCATTGATGATATCGGGTTCCACGGCGCCTTTTTCAGTAGCGGTGCTATGGCCGTACCAGCTGTAAGACATCGGGGGCGCAAAGCCGCTCATGAGGCGGATGCGGGCGTATTTCGTGTTGGTGATGCCGGGGATCAGGTAGAGCGTGAACGCACCGAAAAGGATACCGAAGAAGATGCGCACTTTGCCCAGTTTTTTAACGGGACTGTCGTGCGGGAACTTGATCAGACCGAACAGGTAAGCCGTGGTGAGACCGAAGATGATGATCCAGATGAGGAAGAACGTTTCGCGGTGGAGGATGCCCCAGTGCGTAACGAGGTCTGCGTTAGACAGGAACTTGATGGCGAGGGCTACTTCCACGAAGCCGAGCACTACTTTCACCGAGGTGAGCCAGCCGCCGGATTTGGGCAGCGAGTTCAGCCAGTTGGGGAAGAGGGCGAACAGGGCGAAGGGTAACGCCAGGGCGATGCCGAAACCGGCCATGCCCGCGGTGAGCATCCATGCGCCGTTAGCGCCACCGGCTGCGGAGCCGGCGCCTGCGAGCAGGGAGCCCATGATGGGGCCGGTGCAGGAGAAGGAAACCACCACCAGGGTGAGGGCCATGAAGAAGATACCCACGAGGCTGTTCTTGTTGGCTTTGGAATCCGCTTTGGAAGCGAGGCCGCTGGGCAGGGTGATCTCGAACAATCCGAAGAAGGAAAGCGCGAATACCACGAATACCACGAAGAAGGCCAGGTTGAGCCACACGTTGGTGGAAATATTGTTGAAGATGGCGGAGTCGGCTTTGCCGGCGATGTGGAAGGGCAGGCTGAACAGTACGTAGATCAGGAAGATGAAGAACCCGTACATGGTAGCGTTGAAGATGCCCGACTTGCGGTCTTGCGCCGATTTGGTGAAGAACGAAACCGTGAGCGGGATCATGGGGAACACGCAGGGTGTTACCAGGGCCACGAGGCCGCCGAGGAAGCCGAGCACGAAAATGAGCCAAACGCTGGATTCGCCTTCGTTACCGATGCCGCCCACTTTCATGATGGGGTTGGCGAGGTCGATGGTGGGGCGTTTGAGGCCGGCGGCGGCTTCTTCGTTCACTTTGAGGCCGCCTGCTCCGCCGGCCAGGTTGCCGGAGGCGTCTGCGGTGAAGGTGAACGGTACCTCTTCCGGGAGGATTTCTTCTCCTTTGAGGATGAAGTAGTTCACGGTGCCGCGGAGGTCTTTCACGGAGTCGGTGTTATACTTGACGGTGGCGGTGATTTCCGCTGCGTTCTCGAAGTATTTGATCTCCATGTTATCGAGCATGGGCTCCTTGGCCTTGAGGGGCGCGGAAGCGTCTGCCAGGGCCTGGATTTTGACGCGCGTGTCGCTCAGGCTGTCGAAAACGATGCGGGAGTTGGGCTCGTCGTCGCCCATGGAGGCGGCCATGAGTTTCCAACCCGGTTCTATTAAGGCTTTGAATTTCAGGATATATTCTCCGGGCGCCTTTTTTTCGGCGGTGAATTCCCAGGCGGATGTATGAACTGGAGCGTTTTCCGTTTCCTGTGCTTTGGTGGAGAAGCCGATAAGCAGCAGGAGCGCGGAGATCATCGAAATGATATACTTCATATGTACGATAGACTTAACAGGTTGTATGAAAGCAAAATGCAAAAACGAGTTCCTTCGAATGAAAGAACTCGTTGTTATGATCAATGAGATGAGACAGGATTATTTGCCTCCCACGTTCACGGCGAATTCCACTTCTGTAGGGGGAAGGCACTGGTGATCGTCGCATACCATGAATTCAACGGAGCCTTTCACTTTGGTGACAGCTTTACCTTTTACGGTAACTTTCTGTACGAAGGTCACGGTGTTTTCGTAGTATTTCAGCTCGGAGTTGAAGTTCTTGTCGAATGCTTTGTGCATTTTACCCACTTCGGTCAGTTTGCCCTGCGCGGTGGCGAGGGGGTTCTTCGCGAATTTGAAGCTGGTGGGCACGGGGCCTTCGCCGGCTTCCTGTGCGTAGAGGTGCCAGCCGCGGTCGATAGTGGCTTTGGCGTGCACTTCATACGTGGTGGCGTTCACTTTTTTGGAAGTAAATTCCCACTTCACGGGGTTCATGTCCTGCGCAAAGGCCAATACCGGCAGCGCGAAGAGCATCATGGCTACGAGCAACTTTTTCATACTTCTTTCTTTAATTGGTTGGTTGTTTTGATTGGTATAGACCAGGCGCTTTGGGCCTAGTTATTATTTATCAGGCTTTGGAAAATCAGCTGGCCGTCGCGGTTGCCCAGTATTTCGCTGGTGGCGCGCTCGGGGTGCGGCATCATTCCGAAAACGTTTCTTTCCTTGTTGCAAATTCCAGCAATGTTTCGGATGGCGCCGTTCGGGTTAGCAGAATCAACAATGTTGCCAAACTCGTCGCAGTACCGGAAAATCACCTGGTTATTCGCGAAAAGGCCTTCCAGAGTGGCTTCGTCTGCATAGTAACGACCCTCGCCATGCGCAACAGGGATCATCAGCGGGCGACCCGTCACCTCTTTAGTCAAAGAAGCTTGCGTGTTTTCGCTTTTGATGAATACGTTCTTGCAAACGAACTGCTGGTTTTCGTTTTTCAGCAATGCGCCCGGGAGCAGGCCCGCTTCGCACAGGATCTGGAAGCCGTTGCATACGCCGATCACACGACCGCCTTTGTTGGCAAACTCCACCACGCTCTGCATCATGGGGCTGAACTTGGCGATGGCCCCGCAACGCAGGTAATCACCGTAAGAAAAACCGCCCGGCAGCAAAATGCAGTCTTCCGTGCCGAACATGCTCAAGTCCTTGTCTTTGTGCCAAAGGCTGATCACTTCCTGGTTCAAATCGTTGCGCAGCGCATCGATCATGTCTTGGTCACAGTTAGAACCGGGAAACGTAACAACTCCGAATTTCATTTATTTATTTGTTTGAATATTTCTACTGGAAAGAACAAAATTACTGACCATTGGGGAATTTACAATCACCATTCATCAGATTTATGATTACACTAACAACCGCCCACATCCCGTCAATGGCTAAAATATTGCATTACAATAACATATGACAGCACTAATATGTGTACTGCATTGGCTACCGTATTGTTAGTGATCGACCAGAACACGTTCGCCGCAAACAACGCAACCGGCATCACCGCCAGCACCCAGTACGTTGCCGAAAAATGGCCGCTGAACAGGGGCAGCAACGTTGCCACCAGCGCGTAAATCACCACCGTAGCCCAGATCTTCCGGCCCTGTATGAGCATTTTTTTGAATGTGCGCTGCAGCATCAGCCAGCCGGTCACGAAAAACAGTGCCGTCCCGATCAGCGCCCCCCAAACCTTATAATCCGTAATGATCGGCAGGTTTGCCCGGATATTGACCAGGTCGGGGATCATGTCCCAACGGTCCGTCAAAAACAGCCAGGTGCCCAGCAGGTAAAACGGACAAATGATACCCAACAGCCCGATGATCCACTCCGCCAGCCTGAACGCCCGCATGATCAGCAGGCTCAGGAACAGCAAAGCCACGAACAACACCGAAGGGAAGTAAAACAGCCCGCAAACGCCCAGCGCGAAACCGATGTTGAAAGACACGTCGCGCGCGGAATTCCGCATATACAGGTCGGTTATGCTGGAAAATATCCACAGCATCACCGTATTGACGATCAAGGCAGGAGAAAACACGTTCCAGCTCTGCAACAGCGACGTCAGCAGGAGATAGCACATCGCCGTCAGGTAAGTATCCTTCGCGAAAAGCCGGTGGTTGTTCACGATGCGCGTCAGCAGCAGCGACTGCACAAAAAGCAGCATCAGCGCCAGGAACGTGAAAAACATCGGGCTCGGCCCCACCCATCCTTCCAGCCATCCCACCAGCCATTTATAAGCCAGTCCCTCCGACCCGTCTGCCAGATAAAGCGACGGGTGCAGCAGGTAGTAAAACTTGATGAACAGCATGTACAGGAACAGCAGCAAGACCGTCAGCGGGTTGCCGGATCTGAAAAACTTAATCACGATGCAAAGGTGGGGTTAAAAGTCAATTTTTGCAAAGCAAATATAATTCCTGTAAATACAGGGAATGAGCACCGTCCGCCCACTAATTTGTTTGCCATAGCGGGGCATCCAGGTAAACCCTTTGTCCAGGTTCCGGAGCGTGGGCTTGCGGCTCAGCTTGCCGTCGGGCCCGATCGTATTTTCGGTGAGCACGTACTGCCGGCGTTCCAGCTCGTTGAACAGGAACCGCAGCTCGCTGCCCACGTTCACGAGCATATAGCTCAGGTAAAGGTCCGCCCCGTCGTCGAACTGGCTTTTGTGCACAAAGTTGCTGAACGTGAGGTCTCCCTTATCGTCGAACGCCATGATGGCGATATTGTCGTAATGGTAGCGCGTGCCCTGCCCATCGTTCCAGTAATACGGATTGTAATAGGACGGGCTGTAGGGCGAGTAATAATAGGGATAATATCCGCCGTAGCCGCCGTACATATAGTTCCAGCGGTTCCAGGGCTGGCTGCGCGACGAGGTGTAGTAAGACTCCGCAGTCAGCATGAACCCGCCGTTGGCCGTGTTTACGATCTTGCGGATGAAATAATCGTTGAAAGCCGCGTTGGTGGAGGCATCGCCCTTCGCCTGCTGCTTGAGCTCGGGGGAAAAGATCGTCGTTTTCTCGAAAATCCGCTGGTTGCTGGCGTAGTCGAGGCGGAGGAGGTACATCCCTTCTACGTTCCCCCGTTTCTGTTTGTAATAGAACGCCGTCACGAGGGCCTGCCTGTCTTTATTGTCCAGCTTCATTTTCACTTCGTCCAGCAACAATTCCTTCTTCTCGAACGGGTACGTCTCAAAAGCGTCTGTGGTGGCGCGTTTCACGATCACGCTCCCGTTCACGATATAATCCCGGCCCGCGCCCCGCTCCAGCTTGGTGAAGAAGAGATCGCCTTCGTTATTGAGATTGAAGTTGTTGAGGAACTGCTTCTTGCCTTCCATGGGGAGGCTCACCCGGCTGTTGTTGACGAGGTTGAAGGCGCTGTCGTACAGGAAAGTATAGAAAACGTTATTGTCTTCCTTGTCCTGGTTGATTTTATAAATGAGGATACGCCCTTTGTCTTCAGACGTTTCCACGGAATAGATCTTGTTTTCCTTGGAGTAGAAGCCGATGCGGGTGGAGTCTACCATCACCGGCGCTTCCATGAACTGCCCTTTCCCGTTGACGCGGCCCACGAAGCTGTACACGGCGTCTTTCCGCTGGAACTGGTAGATCATGTACGAAAAATCGGGGTAAGACACGAAGTCGACGCTGATGAGTTTCTTGGGAAGGAAGTCGAGCTTCACGCGGTCGAGCAGCTGCATGCCGTTGTCGTACACGGAGATATGGTATTCTCCGCGGTCTGCCTTATATACAAGGATGTTTCCGGAAACCCTGCCTACGATCTCGAATTCGGTGGTTTTGTAATCGTCCCTTTCCGGTTCGGAATAGGTGACTTTCTGGGCCATGGCAAGGGAAGCGCAGAGCATCAGCGCAAGAAATGGAAGGATATGACGGAAGCGCATGGGCATGAGTTTAAGGTAATCTACAGGATAAACGCCTGACGCAGCGGTTTTAGCATAGATCCGCTTCAAACCTACATGAAAAATATCTTATTGCCAAGTGCTGGGAAGCACCGGGATTTATTGCGTAAATTTACGGAGGATCAACTGGCATTTACAATGATGGACACGGTTTTGATAACAGGCGGCTCCGGCCTGGTAGGCAGGGCGTTAACGGATTTTCTCCTTGAGCGGGGGTATCGCGTGATCGTCTATACGCGGAAGATGCGCCCTTCCCCTCACCCGAACCTCCGTTTCGCGCTGTGGGACCCATCCCGCCAAACGCTGGATGCGGCCGCCCTGCAGGAAGCCGACCAGATCGTCCATCTCGCCGGGGCCAACGTGGCCGACAAGCGGTGGACCGAATCCCGCAAGCAGGAGATCCTCGACAGCCGCGTGCAGAGCGCGCAGCTTTTGTTCGACCAGCTATCGCGTATTCCCAACAAAGTCAGGACTTTCGTGAGCGCCTCCGCCACGGGGTACTACGGCGAATTCCAGGGCAATAACTTCCTCGAAACCGATCCTCCCGCCACCGATTACCTCGGCAAAACCTGCGTGGCCTGGGAAAACGCCGTGCAGCAAATGTCGACCCTCGGCAAAAAGGTCATCATCCTCCGCACGGGCATCGTTTTGTCCAACCACGGCGGCGCGCTGAAGGAATTTATCAAGCCCGTGCGCCTCGGTTTCGCCACGGTCATGGGCAGCGGCCAGCAGTTCATTTCCTGGATCCATCTGCAGGATCTCGTCCGCCTATACCACAACGCCCTGTCCAACGATCAGCTGACGGGCATCTACAACGCCGTTTCCCCCTTCCCTATCACCAACCAGGAGCTGGTTACCCAGCTGGCACGGGCGGTAAAGGGCAAGAGCTTCGTAACGGTGCACGTGCCCGCATTCGCGCTGAAACTGGCGATGGGCGAAATGAGCGTGGAGGTCCTCAAAAGCGTGAAAGCTTCTTCGGCGAAAATCCAGTCTACCGGCTTCCAGTTTTCCTACCCCCGCATCCCCGACGCGCTGGCGCAACTGGTTACCTCCGGCGATTAAATTCCCAGGGCCGTGCGCAGGGCACGGGCTTTCAGGAGGCATTCCTCCCACTCTTTTTCCGGGTTGCTGTAAAATGTAATGGCAGAACCTGTCTGGAAGGAGATGTAATGTTTTTCGGCATTGTACAGAATGCTGCGTATCACCACATTAAAATCGAAATCGCCCTCGGGCGTAATGTAGCCGACGGCTCCTGAAAACAGGCCCCGCCGTGTTTGCTCGTATTGCTCGATGAGCTGCATCACCTTCACTTTCGGCGCGCCGGTCATGGAGCCCATGGGAAAGGCGTTGCGGATGGCGTCGGTGAAATGGAACGCGGGGTCGAGGGTGGCGGTTACGGTGGAGATCATGTGGTGGACCTGCGGGAAGCTGTAGATCCCGAAAAGCTCAGACACCTGTACGCTGCCGCGGACGGCCGTGCGGGAAAGGTCGTTGCGGACGAGGTCTACCACCATCACGTTTTCCGACTGTTCTTTGGGGCTGTTGCGGAGTTGTTGGATGAGGGCTTCGTCTTCTTCCGGGCTGGCGGCGCGGCGCACGGTGCCTTTGATGGGCTGCGAGGTGAGCTGGTCGCCTTCCTTGCGGAGGAAGCGTTCCGGGCTGGAGCAGGCCAGGTAGCGGAGGCCGCGGCGGTAATAGGCGGCGAAGGGGGCTGGACTGAGGCCGTTGAGGCGGAGGAAAATGGCCGCCGGGTCCTGGATTTTGGCGTGGGCGTATTGTTCCCGGCAGAAATTGACTTCGTAGCAATCGCCTTTGAGGATATGGTCCTGGAGGGCGCGGACGGCCTCGAGGTAATCGGCGCGCTGGAGGCGGGCCTGGGAAATGATGGGAACGGGCGGTGCGGGAACGATGCGCGGTTGGCTGCGGAGATCGGCATGGATGGCGCGGGCGTCGGCTTCGGAGAGGTTTTCCCCGGCAATTTCGAGGAAATCTACGGTGAGGCGGAGCACGTAGCGGGGCCGGAAGAACGAAAGGTCGGGGAAACCGATGCCGTCAGGGTTGTGGCTTTCGAGCTTTTCGGTCTCGTTTTTAAGGTCGTAGGCGAAGTGGCCGAAGAGCCAGCCGGGCTTTTCGTCGTGGAAGCGGCGCAGCTTTTCGAACGCGCTGCCGGCGGGGGATTCCAGTGTTTCCACGGCATCTGCGGCCAGGATGGCTTCTGCGCGGGAGCCGGCCAGGCGGTAATTGTTGTTGTCCAAAAAACAACAAATGTTGAACCGGTTGCCCCAGCTCAACATTTGCTGTTTAATTGCGCTTATATCTTTAACAGGAAAACTGTATGATAGCACGTTTGTCAATTAGAAATCATCATCGTCGTCGTCGAAGCGATCGTTGAACAGGTCCATGTCCTTGAATTCATCGTCGATGCCGAGGTCGTCGTCATCATCGGCGCTTTTCTTGGACGGGCGGCCGCGTTTGTTTTTCGGCTTCGGCATATCGAATTCTTCGAAGTCGGGATCGTAGTCTTCGTCTTCACCTTTTTCCCATGCGTCATCGTCGTCGTCGGCGTCATCGTCATCCGAATCATCATCCTCATCGTCGTCATCTTTCTTACGGGTGGCGGCTTTGGCGGGTTTGCGCCCTTTTTTGGGAGCATCGTCGTCATCGTCGTCGTCGTCATCATCGTCATCGTCTTCCTTCTTCGATTTTGCCGCAAGCTTATCTGATTTTTTAGATGCAGCAGACTTACGGGGAGATTCCTCATCATCCTCATCTTCATCCTCGTCTACTTCTTTCTTCGGCTTGGCGCTCGCTTTCTTTTCAGAGGCTTTGTCAGTCTTAGGCGAAGTAGTCTTTTTAGTCTCTTTCTCTTTATCAGATTTTGATTTCATAATGGTACGTTACAATTAGATTCTAAGGGTAAAGTTTTAACAGTTTTTTTTATTCGCCAAATTTTTTTTGACTGTTTTTTTTGTAATTTTTTGTCTTTACTTTTCGAGTATCTGATCCCTACCCGGCCCATTGGAAACGTACTTCACAGGCACTTTCAGGTAGTCTTCCACAAAAGATAAGAATTTTTTCATTTCCAAAGGTAAAGCGTCGTATCGTTCGCTTTTAGCAGTAGGTTCCGACCAGCCGGGGAAGTTTTCCAGGACGGGCTGGATGGGAGCGCCACAGATGTTGAACGGCATTTCGCGGGTGGTCTGACCGTCAATGGAATACGCGGTGCAGGCGCTCACGGTGTCGAACTCGTCGAGCACGTCGCTTTTGGTCATTACCAGCTGGGTAACGCCGCTGAGCATGCAGGTATAATCGAGTGCAACCAGGTCGATCCAGCCGCAACGGCGGGGGCGGCCGGTGGTGGCGCCGAATTCGTGGCCGGCCTGGCGGAGGCGTTCGCCGGTTTCGTCTTCCAGCTCGGTGGGGAACGGGCCGCTGCCCACGCGGGTGCAATAGGCTTTGGTGACCCCGATCACCTCAGCTACCCATTTCGGGGCGATGCCGAGGCCGGTGCATACGCCGGCGGAGATGGTATTGGAGGAAGTCACGAAGGGGTAGGTACCGAAGTCCACATCGAGCATGCTGCCCTGGGCGCCTTCGGCGAGCACTTTCTTCCCGGCTTTCAGGTTGCCGTTCAGCCAGTATTCCCCGTTCACGATGTTCATTTTCGAGAGGAATTCCACCGCTTCCCAGAATTCGTTCTCCCATTCGGCGATATCTTCATCGAAATTATAATTGGCGAGCAATTGCAGATGCTTGGCTTTCAGCTTTTCGTACTGCTGGCGGAAGTCGCTCCGCAGCACATCGCCCACGCGGAGGCCGTTGCGGCCTGTTTTGTCCATATAAGCCGGCCCGATCCCTTTCAGGGTAGAACCGATCTTTTCCTGGCCTTTCGACAGCTCGGAAGCTTTGTCGAGCGCGCGGTGGGTAGGCACGATGATATGCGTTTTTTCCGCAATGAACAGGTTTTGGGACAGATCAATGCCCATTTCCGCCACTTTCTGGCATTCTTTACGGAAAGTCACCGGGTCGAGCACCACCCCGTTACCGATCAGGTTCAGGGTATTGCCGTGAAATACGCCGGAGGGGATGGTATGCAACACCACTTTCTGGCCATTGACATACAGCGTATGGCCCGCGTTCGGGCCGCCCTGGAAGCGTGCGATGATATCATATTTACCGGCAAAGTAATCTACGATCTTGCCTTTGCCTTCATCGCCCCATTGCAGCCCCAGCAGAACATCTACCATTGTTGAAAAGTTAATTATTGTTTAAAGAAGTGGCAAAAATAAGGCGATTGTGTGAAAATCGGGAGGAAATAAAAATATTCTAATCTTCCAGCCTTTGAATGCTCTGGATACCATCCAGCCCCTTGAGGCGGTTCACCAGCTCCTCCAGTTCGTCCTTATCATGTACGAAAACCTTGATCAGGCCTTCGAACAGCCCTTCCTTCGACTCGATCGTCAGCCCCGCGATATTGATCTTCAGCTCGCCGGAGATAATATTGGTGATCTTGTGGATCACGCCCACATCGTCCATCCCCACGATCTTGAGGCCCGTCAGGAACGAGATTTCCCGGTTTTTCACCCATTTCGTCTTTACCACCCGGTGACCGTAATTGGCCAGCAGCTGGGCGGCGTTCGGGCAATTCGTCCGGTGGATCTTCAGCCCTTCGCTCGCCGTCACGAAGCCGAAAACATCGTCGCCCGGGATGGGGCGGCAGCAATTGGCCAGTTTATAGGCGATCTTGTCGGAGCTTTCCCCGAAAATGATCAGTTCCGCGTCTTTTTTGGACGATTCCTTCGATTTGTGATGCTCCTCGGCCGGCGCGGGCTCGGCGGGCTTCACGGGCTTGGGCGGCTCCAGCTTGTCGCCCAGCACATTGAACTGCTTCAGTTCCCGCAGGTCGATGTTTTTGACGGCCACCTGGTAGTAGAGGTCCAGGGGCGACGGCTGTTTATAGAATTGCACCAGTTCGTTGATATTGTATTGACTGGCGCTCACTTTCATATGGTCGAGCTTGCGGTGGAGGATGTCTTTCCCATCCATGGCCACTTTCCGTTTTTCTTCCTTCAGCGCGTCCTTGATCTTGCTTTTGGCTTTGGCCGTGAGCACGATATTGAGCCAGTCTTCCGAGGGCTTTTGCTTGTTGGACGTGATGATTTCCACCTGGTCGCCGCTGCGGAGCTTATGGCTGAGGGGTACCAGTTTGTAGTTCACCTTGGCCCCGATGCACTTGTTGCCCACGGCGGAGTGGATGGAATACGCGAAATCGAGGGCGGTGGAGCCTACGGGCAGTATTTTGAGGTCGCCTTTCGGTGTGTAAACGTAGATTTCCTCGGTGAAGAGGTTGGATTTGAAATCGGCGAGGAAGTCGAGCGTATTGGTGTCAGGGCTGTTGAGGATTTCCCGGATCTGGCTGAACCACTGTTCGAATTTCGATTCCTGGACGTTGGAATTGCCTTCCTTGTAGCGCCAGTGGGCGGCCAGGCCTTTTTCGGCATAGTCGTTCATGCGCTTGGAGCGTATCTGCACTTCCACCCACTTCCCGTTGGGGCCCATTACCGTTACGTGCAGGGCTTCGTAGCCGTTTCCTTTCGGGTTGGAAAGCCAGTCGCGCGTGCGTTCGGGGCTGGGGTGGTAGAAGTCGGTGATGATGGAGTAGACTTTCCAGCAGTCGGCTTTTTCCTTTTCCACGGCGGAGTCGAGGATGATGCGGATGGCGAAGAGGTCGTATACTTCTTCGAACTGGACGCCTTTGGTTTTGATCTTGTTCCAAATGGAGTGGATGGATTTTGGGCGGCCGTATATTTCGAAGTTGAAGCCTTCTTCCTGGAGCACTTCCTTGATCGGCTTGATGAATTCGTTGATATACCGGGTTCGTTCGCGCTTTGTTTCCTTGAGGCGCTTGGCGATTTCGCGGTAATGGTCCTGCTCGGTGTACTTCATGGCGAGGTCTTCGAGCTCGGACTTGATATTGTACAGGCCGAGGCGGTGGGCCAGGGGTGCGTAGATGAAGACCGTTTCCGAGGCGATTTTGAGCTGTTTTTCGCGGCTCATGGAATCGAGGGTGCGCATATTGTGGAGGCGGTCTGCCAGCTTGATGAGGATGACGCGGGGGTCATCTGCGAGGGTGAGGAGGATTTTCTTGAAATTCTCCGCCTGCATGGTGCTGGTGTTGGAATCGATGACGGTGGATATTTTGGTGAGCCCGTCCACGATATGGGCGATTTCGCTGCCGAATTCGCGTTCCACGTCTTCGAGGGTCACCTCGGTGTCTTCCACGGTGTCGTGCAAAAGCGCGCAGATGGCGGAGCGAACGCCGAGGCCTATTTCCTCGACGGTGATCTGGGAAACCGCGAGGGGGTGAAGGATGTAGGGCTCACCGGATTTGCGGCGCATATCTTTATGGGCGTCTGCCGCCATTTCGAAAGCGGTGCGCACGAGCTCCCGGTCGCCTTTTTTGAGGCGGGGCTTCAGGGCGCGTAAAAGGGCGCGATAATGGCGGACGATCTCCTTTTTCTCCTGCTCTTCGTCGAGGTTGTATTTTTGTACGGTCACTGTATCCATGCTGAGATCAAAAATACAAAAAGGACGCCATAAGGTGATATCCTGCCATTGCGTCAGCCGCGCGTTTTTCTAGATTTTTATTCGTCGCAATAAGTTGATTATCAATACAATTATAGCCTTCAGTATCCATAATTTTTATAATTCCTAAAAAAGAATACCTTTGCATGCCTTGAAAAAGCGGATGTGGTGAAATTGGTAGACACGCCAGACTTAGGATCTGGTGCCGCGAGGCATGTAGGTTCGAGTCCTATCATCCGCACGAAATTTGTCGGGAGCCAGGTATTAAGCCTGGCTTTTTTTATGAGGTGATGCGGCAGAAATTTGATTTCGACACGCCAGACTTAGGATCTGGTGCCGCGAGGCATGTAGGTTCGAGTCCTATCATCCGCACGAAATTTGTCGGGAGCCAGGTATTAAGCCTGGCTTTTTTTATGTCCAATTCGCCCCCCGACAAAGTCTTTTCCTCCCTTCCCCGATTGCCGCCCATTCCTGTAATTTTGATACAGGATGCGAACATGCACCTCACCACCACGGCATCCTGCAACGATCCTCCTTTTTATCCCGCATTCGTTACCGCTAAAAACACTTCTATACATGAAAAACGTAACAACAACTGTAGGAAACCGGGCAGTAGTAAGCCCCGAAGAATGGACTGCCTCCCGCATCGCATTGCTGAAAGCG
The DNA here is from genome assembly GCF_038396765.1 of Chitinophaga caseinilytica. Lineage (NCBI taxonomy): Bacteria > Pseudomonadati > Bacteroidota > Chitinophagia > Chitinophagales > Chitinophagaceae > Chitinophaga > Chitinophaga caseinilytica. The sequence goes on from NZ_CP150096.1 coordinate 433,456, forward strand.
GAAAAAGAGCTCACTCATCGCAGCGACGAAGTGGCCAGGATGCGCCAGCAGCTACCCTGCGTGGAGATCCACAAAAATTATGTGTTCGATACCGACAACGGGAAACTGTCGCTGGAAGCGCTGTTCGACAGCCGTTCCCAGCTGCTGGTGTATCACTTTATGTTTGGGCCGGATTACGCGGCCGGATGCGCCAGCTGTTCATCCATCGCCGACAGCTTCAACGGCATCACCGAACACCTGAAAAGCCACGATGTGATGCTGTGGGCCATTTCCAGGGCGCCGCTCACAAAGCTGCAGGCGTTCAAATCGCGCATGGGATGGAGTTTTCCATGGGCATCGTCTTTCGAAAGCGATTTCAATTACGACTTCGGCGTATCCTACACCGCCGAGCAAATGGAAGCCGGTGCCTATCATAATTACAAAAAAGAAGATCCCATCATCCATGCCCGGTACAAATCAGACGGCTCCAGCGATGTAGCCATGCTGTCGGGCACCGATCTTTTTACCTACGTTAAAGAGCGGCCGGGGATGAGCGCGTTCATCCGTGAGGGCGACCGCATCTTTCACACCTACTCCGCCTTCGAGCGCGGTGTGGATATTTTGTGGAACATGTACCAGTGGCTGGACAGGGCACCCCTTGGCCGGAATGAAAACAGCTTTTGGCTGAAACATCACGACCAATACAACAACGAACAAAACGGCTCCGGGAAAAGCTGCTGTCACTAAATCATAAAAAATGTTCGAAGCGATCTTTGCCGGGTTGGGCATCGGTATGGCCGGAAGCCTGCACTGCGTCGGCATGTGCGGGCCACTGGCCTTATCGCTGCCCGTAAGCGGAAGAACGGAGATTGCAAGGGTACTTGCCGTGCTTTTGTATAATCTCGGGCGCATCGCCACCTATTTTACAATGGGCCTTGCGCTTGGCTGGGCCAGCCACCGGATGGCTTTTGCCGGTTATCAGCAAATAGCGTCCGTAGCGATGGGAGCACTTATATTGGCGCTGTTGCTGTTGAAAAAATTCCTGCCTGGTAGACGATGGACCGGATATTTGAGAAACGGGGTAAGGAAATGGTTACGATATTTCCTCGTGCGGAGGAACAGCGCAGGAACGTTCTTCGTGATCGGGCTGCTGAATGGCGCGCTGCCCTGCGGAACAGTGTACATAGCCATTGCTGCGGCACTTACCACCGGGAGCGCGTTTCACTCCGGGTTGTTGATGATCGCGTTCGGATTCGGCACCCTCCCGCTGATGGCACTGCTGATGCTCTGCGGCCATCATCTCAGCCTGTCCTGGAAAAACCGCTTTAGAAAGGCGGCGCCGTTATTTATCGCAGGTGTTGCGGTACTGATGGTTTTGCGTGGCCTTAACCTGGGGCTCCCCTTCGTTAGCCAAGCCTTTTCGGGATCGGGGAGCGCCATTTCATCAAATGCCATCCCACGAAATAATTCAGTTCGCATCATTCATGAACAGTAATTCCGCCGCTTCCCGGTTGTATTTGTTTTTGTACGCCAGCGGCGAGATGCCGGTAATTTTCCGGAACACCTCGCGGAAAGCTTTTGCATCCGAATAGCCAACTTCGTACATGATTTCGTTTACGGTTTTGGGGGTGGATTCCAGCGCTTTCTTCGCGGATTCTATTTTCAGGCGCTGCAGGTATTCGGCAGGCGTGTTGCCGGTGGCTTTGATGAACCGCCGGTCGAAGGTCCTCCTGCCAAACGCCAGCTCTTTCGACAATTCATCCACCGAAATTTTCCTGTCATAGTTATGTTCCATATACTCCTGTGCCTTGCGGATCATATCATCCCCATGTTTTTTCTGCCCGGAAAAAATCGCAAAATCGGACTGCGTCTGCCGGTCGATCTCTACTTGCAGCACCTTTGAGCAATAAACCGCCGTTTGCCGGTCGTAGTACTTCCCGATGAGGTAAATAAGCAGGTTTAAAAATGAATAGCCGCCGCCATTGGTATAAATCCCTTCTTCGTCCGTTATCAGTTTTTCAATCTTGAGCTGCACTTCCGGGAATAGCTGGTGAAAGCTTTCCGCCGATTTCCAGTGTACGGAACAGCTTTTACCGTTCAGCAGGTCGGTAGCCGCCAGCATATATGCACCGGTACACATGCAGGCGATTTCAGCGCCTTTCTTGTATTGCCCGCGCAGCCATGCCGACACCTTTTCGTCCACGAAATTCTTCTCCAGAAATTCCCCGCCCAACGCTGGAATAATAATCAGGTCCGTTTTCCGGATGGTCGAAATACTCGCCTGCGGCTGGATCATCAGCATGCCATTCACGAGCTCCGAGCGTTTCGACAGCCCCACCAGCTCCATTTTGAACACCGGTTTCCTCCCGAGCGTACCGTAGTATTTATTCGCCTCCGTAAAAGCATGATACGTTCCTGCAATGCACGCTACCGTGTTGGGCCCTGAGCGATCGTCCGGCACGAGGATACTGAGATGCTTCATGGCTTTTTTTCAAAGTTAGCCAAAAACAGGATATCCAGATCAGCCCGCAACTACCTATTTTTGGACACACTGAATTATTATAGGAAAGCCGGTATCCGTTCTTGCCGGCGGCTTTCTTTTTTAGCATTTCGTTAAGGGTCAATTAGCATTTCATTAGGATTTGGATGGATACTTTCGGTAAAATTCTATCCCAATGCATCCCCATCGCTTCACCCTTTCATTGATTTTGCTATTGATTGGCTTCTCGGCTTCCGCAAATGATTCTGCTTATGTAGACATCCGCTTCACCAGCCCGTTAAGCACCGATAAATTCACCATCACCCTGCACGACGGCATTAACGAACACAAATTAAAAATACCCGGACAATTGACCTGGAAAGGGGAATTGTTCAGTCCGTACGGTTTTATTCAGATAGATTATAAAAACAGTGACACCTCCAACATTTTCAAGCGGATATTTTTCCCGAAAGGCCGGGCTACCGTAGTGTTGACATCCGAACCGGATCCCGGAAAATATTTTTCCGTCGATGAAAAACGTTCGGAGAATATTGTGATGTACGAGGCGTTAGGAGGTGCCGCGATGGATGCTTTCGTCAAACCCAGTTTCGATATCTTTATTTCCTTCTACCACAAAAACAAACACCGGCTCGGGGCAGACACTTCGCTGGTAAACCGGGCTTTTGCGCTGGGAGATTCCGCGGGTCTAGCGGAAATTGCTTTTATCCGGCAGCACCCACAGCTCTACGTCTCGTATTGGACGTTCCTCACACGCATCTACAAATCGAGACTGCTGAGCAACGCTGAAATCAAGGAATTCTACGACAACAAAATTCCCGCATCTTTCAAAAACACGAAATCCGGTATTTACCTCGCCAATCAAATCCAGACGAAAATCAATATTTCCACCCATCAACTTTTTCCGGATTTTAATTCAAAAGACCTCAACGGCCAGCCCGTCGTTTCCTCCGCGCTCCGCGGCAACCTTGTGCTGGTACAATTCTGGGCATCCTGGTGCAAACCGTGTATCGAGGAAATGCCCGAACTGAAAAAGATCAACGAAAAGTACAACGGATCACCTTTCAAACTCATTTCCTTCAGCGTCGACAAAGATTCGCTGGCTTGCCGCAAAGCCATCGAAAAACATGCGATGAACTGGACGCAGGTGTTTGGAGATGTTAAGCTGTACAACGAGATGTCCTATTATCCCATACCACAACTTTACCTGATCGACAAAAACGGCCACACGATCTACAACAACACGATCACCCGGGATCCGGACTTTCAGCTGCTGCACAAAATATTATCGGAACAATTAGGGAAATAAACCCCGCGGCCCACAAGCATCCCATCAACACAGCCAGCACTGTTCATCCGGAAAGGAAAAAGCCTGTACAACAACGTACAGGCTTCTTTTTTTCTCATGAGCATAATTGTGGGGAAATTTCATCTGTCCCGCTATTCTTTCAACTTCATCCTGACGATGACCGGGTTGCTGGTGCGGTCGCTTTTCTTGAAATAGTTTTCCAGCACCGGCGGGAACTTTGCCTGTCGGGCTTTTGCCGCGTCCAGCGATTGAAACAGCTGGAGGGAAGAAATGTGGCTGTACAGCTGTTTCTGGAATATGGCCGCTCCGCCGCTTTTCGCCCCTTCGCTGAACAGCGGCAGGTACCATGATGCTTCGTCGGGCGTAACCCTGTCGAGGGTAGACAGTTTGCCGGACGCCGTATCGTACACAAAATTGTATTGATATTTGTTCATTGCAGACTGCGAGGCAATGGCATACACCGGCACCACCAGCTTGAAAAACAACTTGTTTCCCAGGAAAAACAGGTTCTCTACATTCAGGATCAGTTCCTGGCGAGAGTCGATCGATTTGCGGATGCTATCGAGCACCCTCGGATCTTTTGTTCTGAGGATATCGGCGGAGAGCATTCTGCTTCCCGGGAAAACGATCTGCGCAATTTTCACAGCACTGTCGGCCGACACCCGGTAAAGCCCGAAGTCTAGCGGCGTAGATACAAGCGCGGTGCCGTTCTCAATTACTTTGGGCATGGGAATGTAGCCGTGGATCCGGGCAGTAGCCAGACTGATATCCTCCCGAACGGGCAACAATTGTTTGTACAGCGCGTCTTTACGATAAACGCTCAGGAAATGACAGGGCCCGTTTCCGGGATCGGATGCCGTACAGCCAACGCTCTGCAGAAAAAAGTCGGCAGACAGCGGCGTGAGCAATTTGAGCCCGGTGGCATTCCTTTCCAGCTGAAATTCCTGTTTTCTCTCCGGCAACGGCACGCCCGACAACGTATAGTACATAAAAATAACGGACCGCATGTTGCTTGCAAATTTCATCACTATCACCAGGTTGTTCACTTTATCGTGATGAAGGTTGCCGTATTCATTCAGTTTCCTGATAAACTTTCCTTTGGTGGAAAAAACGAGGATAGACCGGGTATCGCGGTCGCCGATAACGAAACCACTGTCGGTAGGCAGCAATTGATGCACATCTCCGAAAATACTTTCCTTCGTTGTTTCCAGCGGGATGTATTCCACTTCACTGAAGTATTCGGATACCATGCCACCATAAGCCTGATCCGGATCTATCCGGTATTTCGGAACGGTTTGCCCCAGTGCCAGCGTGGCGGGCAGCGCTGCCGCGAAGAGGGTGAACCATAGCCTGGGGAGTTTGTACATCTGCGGCCGAGCAAAAAGTTTCATCGTTCAGGTTTTACAGGAATTTGTATTGACCGGTCAGGAAATCGTCTATCAGTTCCGGGTATCCGCTATTAGGGATAAAGATCCTCCTGATCCTGAGATTTCCGTCCACATAAAATAAATAAGAATAGGTGGGCGAGTCTGCATCTATCGACAAACGGCCCTTTTCGTAAAAATAAACATCGAAATCCACTTTTGCGCCTTTTCTCCAAACCAGGTAGGATTCAACGTTGGAAAAATCGACGAGTGCCAGGATACGTGTTTCCGGATGCTCTTTCTTAAACGCCTTCATTTTCTCCACCGTCATATCGGAGCACATGCCGCAGCCGATTTCGGTATACCGGAGGATGAGGGTGCTGCCGCCGGTTCGCATCGCAGCAGCGAGGTTCGTGTATACCGCCGCGTCGTTTTCGTTCATCACTTTGCAGGCTGCGAAGCTGGTGTCTTCCAGCCTGAAACCGGTGTATTTATTGGCGAATGCGATGTTTCCCTCCAGGTACTTAACGATGGTATTGAGATTGGCGATACTGTCTACACTGCTTTGCAGGGAGCGCTCCAGTCGTTTCTTTTGGCTGTTGCTTTTGTACAGCGTAAAGTAGGAGATGCCGCCGAGCGCAATGATAACGACGAAATAATATATTGGCTTCATTTGAATTTCACTTTGATAAGGTAAAAGCCTGCAAGATCCAGCCGGCCGAGTTTTTCCTGGAACGGGCTGCCGGGATCGAGCCCTTTTTTGAGCTGGTAACCCGTGGCGAGGGCGAGGAATTCGTCTGTTTTATGATCGTATCCCATAAACGGCGGCAATACACCCTGCAGCGATTTCCCGTCGGTCATGACTTTGGCGGAAACGGTATCTTTCAGGGTATTTTTGGAAATGATGCTCATGAATCCGTCGCGCTTATTCCCTGCGAACGACATGGATCCGAAGATGATGTACCGGCTGTTCTCCAGATAAGTGCCGTAAGGAAATACGAAACCGCTGAACATTGAAGTATGCATATCCTGGGGCGTTCTCACATGCGAATCAAATTTATCGAGGTGCTCGGTGATGATGGAATCTCCCTGCGCTGAAGTCATACTTCCCTCCGCATACCGGATATCATAAAGCCTGGCCATTCCGTTTGCATCGATATGATAAATGCTGGGATCGTAATGCTTCGTAAAACGGAGGCTGTCGCTATGGCGAAAAAAACTGTTGTTGTAGGTGAGTACCAGGATGTTCCGGAACGGTTTTGAATAGGGAAGAAAAGTCTGGTCGACATCCAGATCGCTGGTGAGGGTATTGAGCAGGGTTGCAGACGGATTTCCAAGGTTGTAGTTGGCAAAAGCCGCATAATTATCTGAATTGGGAATACGCGCCAGGTGGGAAAAGTGCAGCAATTTCTTTCCTTTCCTGATTTCTTTCAATTGCAAATCGTTGTCGTAGATATTGATGCGGCATTGGGCAAAATCATAAACGATCATGCCCTTGTCGTCTACATAGGAATCTGTAAAGTTGATCCCGTCTTCTTCCCTGATCCCGTTTTTGGCGACAACCTTCCCGAAAGTACCGTCTTTATTGAAAAAAAGCGCCTGTTTGCTGCTCGGCGTAAGATTAAAAAGGATATATCCCTTGTCGCCGAAAGCATAGAGCTGAAAGGGAGTGGTAACAGGATAATCTGCGCCTTCGATCAACGGAATTACAGCAACGGTATCGATGAGGCCGGCAATATCGGCCGTGTCCTTCTTGGCATGGTTATCGACAAAGATCTGCCTGGGCGAAACGTTGGTTTCCTTATTGTTTTTACAGGAATAAACGGAGGCAACGAGCAAGAGCAACGTTGCCGGAATAGAAGCTTTGATTCTCATACTTAATTCTGTGGCAATCACGTGTTGTCATCAATTCATTACATGAAATCACCCGGGGCGGATGGAATTCCGCTTCCGGGTGACGGTTGCATTAATCGTGCGTTTTAGTGGCAGGGTAGCAATGGTGCCTGGTGACAGTCACCATATCGCAATCAACAGCCTGACAGGCAAGTTTCCCCGTCCAAACGCCGTTAAAATCGCATCTCACCGCATCGATGCCGGTGTAACCGCATTTAAATACGATGGCAGTAAGACAGTCTTCCGTTCCGCCACCACCGCTTTCGTCTGCTTCAGTAAATGAAAGCAGCAACGAAGAAGCACCTACGCAGGTAATAGCTAATAAAAAGGGATAAATAAGTTTTTTCATGTAACAATGTTTTGTAAATCAGTTTTTTAATTATCTGGTCTTTCTATACCACGATCGTTTACCTGGGGGTCATTTCAGAAATAATCAAATTCCCCTCCTTCCTGCATTTATAGTCAGCCATAGCGTCATTCATACAGCCAAAGCTGGTGCAAGCGATCTTTCCGCCAAATACACCGTTGTACTGGCAAGCCGTCCGCGTTCCGAGCGGCATACCATTATATTCGCCACAGGAAAGGTTCATGGAGGTGTAACAATCTTGTGTACCGACACCGCCGCCGGTTTCATCGCCGTCAACGAACGACATAAACGGGACCGCACCCAATACGGCGGCCACAAAGAGGAACGACAATCGTTTCATCTTGATACTTTTTTTGAGTTATGAAATAAATGATTACGACTTGCTTGGGTTGTTGCTCCCGTTTTTGTCCATCAGTTCGGTCAACAACTTTTCCAACAGGGCGCTTTGTTTCCTGGCGTTTTTCATGAGGGATACAAGGCAATAAATAACTACGATATTAAGTGGCAAAGCCAATACGACAGCCAGGATCACCGTCCAGATGTAAGAGAAGTTATTCAATTCCATAGTATAGTTTTTTATTGATTTTTGTTGGGTAATGCCAAGTCATGCAGTTATGAAGTTATGCCCGGTCAAAGTCCGATATTGTCATTGAAAAATTAGTTGTTGAATTTTTCATGGACCAGATCACGGGCGGCCCGCCTGATGCGGAGCGCTGCTGCGGAAGGAATTTTCACGGGTGTTTGCAGTATCTCTCCGGCGATGCGTTGCGCTGCTGCCGTATCGCCCGTTTGCAGATACAGGCGCATCAGTTCGCCTTTGGGTGAAAGCCTCCCCGGCAGATAGTATCCCAGCCAGCGCCAATTTTTCTCCGCGCAAGCGTAGTCGCCGGTTTCTTCGCACGCATTCGCCATCGCTTCCACAACGTTCCTGCTGATGAAGGTTTTCCGGGCTTCGTTTAATAGTGGCAACGCATCGCCATGCCGGTCATCCGCAGCCAGTTGTATGGCGTAAGCGGCGAGGAATTTCCCATTATGCTTCAGCACGGGATACCACTGTGCATATTCACTTTGGGCAGGCGCTTTTCCAGATACCTGCAACATGCGCCATTGCGCAGCAGCACGATAAGCCGGCCACCAACGGACCATCATTACGCAAACCACCAGCGCCCCCACGGCCGTCAGCCATCCCCCACTTGCCTTTTTACCCGCAACAAAAACCCTTTCCAGGAAGGCCGGCCACGGCCGTTCATCGAGCCGGAAAGCAACTATGCAACAAAACACCAGCAACAGCAGAATTGCATTCACATGCAGCACATATGTCGTAAATCCACAGGAAAGTATCACGAAAACCGTCAGTTTTATGGCCGTCATCAAATGCGGATATTGCAACGATCTGGCCCGGAACACCAAGATCATTATTATAACGAGACAGGCGCCTCCCAGCGCCCCCGTTTCCAGCCACCACTGCAGCCACTCATTAAAAAGGAGGAAACTTTCGCCGGCGCTTTGCCGGTAAGCCTCCGGCGCATCAGGGCGTTCCCTGAAAAAATCGGACTGCCACTGCGGATAATACCAACTGAATCTCCCCAGTCCCGTTCCCGTCCAGAAGTGATCGGAAACATGCCCCCAGGCAACCTCCGTTTTCATGACACGCCCTATCGCACTGGCTTTCTTCATCCCAAAAAGAAAATAACCAACCGCTGCGGACAACACGATCCCCATCACCACTACCGCCAGTTTTCCCGGAACGGGTATTCGTTTCCAGCTGTTTGCCAGTTTCCGCTTCCAAACCAGGAACACCGCTGCCGCCAGCAACGCGCCCGCAGCGATCAGCGCAGTTCTGCTGCCAGATACGATCACCCCGAAAATAACTGCCGCGGAAATAGCCAGAAACAATACAAAACCCGCTTTCCGGACCCAGGCAGGCCAGGTCTCCCCACCTTTCAGCCCGAGGAACGTAAAGGGCATCATCGTCACCATCAGGCAATTGAATATTCCCGAATTCCGCACGGTTCCCTGCAAAGCTTCCATCGCCGGAATTTGCTGTACCCGGGACGCGTGCAATTGCATATATCCAATATAGATCTGCACCACCATCACACCAGCCACTCCCGCCGCCATCCATTTCGATATACGCGCGATGCCACTTGCCGGCAACAGCAGCCCGCAACTGCATAGCATAACAACAACCGCCACCCAACTAAAATGCTCATTGCCGAAATGATAGCTCCCGCTACACAAAAACAGCAATCCCAACCCGCAGATCGCCACCGTACAACAAATGCGCGGTAAAACCGGAAGTTCAATCCCTGATACAACACCTCCTGTCAGCAACACAGCCATTAGCGGCATCATCACCAGGAGTGCATATTGTCCGTTCATTTCCATCTCATAGTTAAAAGAATACGGATAACAGAAAATGGAATACGCCAACAAACCGAAAATTCCGGCAATAGTCAGCCACTCCCGCCATGCGAAAGGCGGCATGCAGGATATCAACCGGCGAAAGTTCCGCATCAACTTATTTTTAACATAATAAATTTATCTCCCGAATTTCCGCGGATAATAAGCCACGGTAAGCATGAAATACTGTTGCAGGATATTGCTGTAAGTGAATACCTGTGCATTGCCCGACACTATGTTCGACCAACCTTTATTCTGCCGCAGGATGTCGAGCGCCGAGATCTTCGCCTCGCCTTGCCTTCCTTTCAGAAAACGGCAGCCAAGGCTCGCATTCCAGATCACAAAATTGTCGGGATTCAACTGGTTGACGCGGTTGCGGTTGAAAATCAGGTTCGTGTTCCAATGGATGTTTACCGGCAACTGCAGCGCCCCGGAAAACATGGTAGACTGGTTCCTGCTTTTCAGTTCGCTTTGCCCAAATCCTTTCTGAATGCTGTTAAACATCATGCGGCTATGTTCTGCTTTCAATATCAGGAGGTCTTTATGCCGGAAACTGATATTCACCGACGCCTGGTGACTGGTATTGTCGCTTACGTTCAGCTTGCTGTCGATATACTGGGGATACCGCCCCTTGTTCATCCCATATCGTCCGCCCGCTTCGAAAGTGCCGGATCTGGTCTGATACGCCTTCCTGATTTCCGCGCTGCCGCTGGCACACCGCTGTCCGTCGATATTAACGGCATACCGGGTGCTGACGCCCGAGGCGTTGTAGAGCAAGCTGTCGGAAAAGTAATTATCCGTTTGCCCCGCGGCCAGGTTCACCCGCGCATTCCACGGATTCTTCGGCTTTCTCGAAGTGTAACTGTACCCGGCGGTCAATTCCCTGACATATTGCGGCCGGAGTTCCGGATTACCTTTCAGGACCTGCCAGAGATCGGCGCTATCGGTCAGCGGCGCCATCCTGCCGATTTCCGGATAGTTTGCCTGGGTGGAAAAAGCAAGGCTGTAGCTGGTTTCATGCAGTCCATATTGATGGTTGGTATGCGTGAACGATGCCTGCGGGAGGAAACGGGAATAATGATAGGATATGTTCTGGATAGGCTGATCCGCGTTGCTTTGCAGACCGTAATATTGTTGTTGCAGGTTTACGTGGATGGATGTGGTTTTGTTGTAGCGGTTAGAAAGATCCTTGCCGAAACTTCTCGACAGGTTGAGGGCCGGTGTGAAATTGCTGGTGTTTTCATGCCGGGTGTTCGTCAGAAACGGGTTCACCTGGAATTTGCCATCGGCCGACCGCTTGTCCAGGATACGGTCGAAGGCGCTTTTGCTCCCCAGATTGTAATTGGCAGAAATTCCTATTCCGATCCCCGCCAGGCCCGCGCGGTGGAAAATAAGGCGTTTAAGCCCGGGATAGCTGGCTCTTAGTACGTGGCTGCTGTTTCGCCCGTCTTGCCTTTCATACAGCCTGTCGTATTTTCTGTTAAGCAAGGGGTCGGTGGCGGAAGTAAATTCCGATTTCGTGGCGGCGTTCCCGGATTGCTCTTCGGCGCTAAATAGATATCCGAGCGTAAACGCACGCGAAACCCTTCCCTGCCGCGTATTATCCGCTATCATGATGTTTGCGCGGTTCTGAAAATCGAAGCCTGCGGTGATGCGCGACACTTCCATATTCCGCTCCGTTTGCGACACGCTGTTGCCGAGCAGGCCCACATCGGTTTGCCGCCGTTCCGATTCATCATTGTAAACCTGGTGCGTGTTCCGGCCTGAATAAGTTGCATTTACGTTCCATTCCTGCAATTCGGTACTTTTATGGTAAGCGGCATTTGCGTTACGGGAAGTACTGTTCTCCTTGGCCTGTGATCGGGTGGTGGCGGTCAGCAACGCATCGCTTTTCAGGTAGGTGTTTTCCACAGACCGGCTTTGGATATTCCTTCGCTGATCGTCGTAGAAGAAATCTCCTTTGAGCCGGTTTATTTTTAATGGTTTGAAATCCGGTTCCATATCATATTGCAGCCTGGCGCCCGCGGCGATGGCATTGTTACTTCCGCGCATCCGGAAATCGCTCTGGTATTGCGTCCCCACCCCTTCGCCCTGGAATGTGCTGCTCTTCAGTAACATTTCCGTTCCGGTGGCGATCTTGTTGATATTGTTGGCCGCTCCCACGAGGCTCAACTGGAGCTTTTCCGTGTATCCGCTGAGCATGCCATCGGCAGTATATCTTTCCCCGGTACCGTATCCGCCGCCCACCTTTCCGAAATACCCGACACGCTTATCCGGCTTCAGGCGGATGTTGGCTGAAAGTGTGGAATCCAGCGGGTTGCTGAGGTTGTGCTGCCGGTAGACCTGAATTTTATCGAGCGCGTTTTTGGGCAGGTTTTGCGTGGCAATGGCAGGATCCTGGCTTCCCATGAACGGCTTTCCCTCTACCAGCACCTGTTGTATTTTTTTACCGTTGTAGGTGATGTCTCCGTCTCCCCACACCGTGAACCCCGGCAGTTTCCTGATGAGGTCTTCCGCCGTGGCGCTGCTATCCAGCCGGAACGCGTCAGCATTGAATTCCAGCGTATCGCCGTTCATCCTGACGGGAGCAATGGCCATTACCGTCACCTCCTTCAGCATCCCTTTATTTTGATGCAGGAATATGGTCCCGAAATCGAACTGCATGCTTTCCCCGATCCTGAACGGCACTACGAAAGGCGTGTATCCAAGATGGGAAACCACCAACCGGAGGGCCACGTTGCCGGGAAGTGCCGGCAACACAAATTCGCCAAACCGGTCGGGTAGCGTGAATTTCACGAGCGAGGAATCGGATTGCCTGTACACCGCAATCGTGGCCGTGGGCAGCATATAATTATATACCGAGTCTTTCACCTTTCCGGTTATCTTTCCCGCCGGCGCCTGCTGGGCAAAAGCCAACACCGCCATATGCAGAAACGCTGCCACCAAAGCGAATAGCCGGCTTCCGGTTTTGAACCCCTTCTTCATCCGCCGGCACTTTCTTCTTCAAATGATGTAAACCCTGCACTGAAACAACCTTTCACCCTGAAGTAGTAGCTCTTGCGCTTCCGGCAGTAATCGACCGGCGCGCCCAGTTGTTTCATCAGGTCGATGTACCGGAGCACCTGCCGCTCACCGATCTTCAGTTTCAATGCGAGTTCTTTCGGTGTGCCGGTATCGGATTTATTGATACAATGGCTGATTTTCTGCAAATAGTGTATGACTTTAATGACATGCATAAGCACAATTTTGACCTTCGGGGTATAGCGGCCGATCGAAGGCATTAAACATTGGGTATAACAGGCTTAAATGTGCAGACAGCCGCCCGGGTCAGGCGGCTTATGCATTTGAGGTTGGCGGCAGGTTTATGATAGTTCCCTGCCGCCTGTTTTATTTTCCATTCTCGAAAAGCGTCCAGTCGATATTGAAGAGCGTGCCCTGGCCGGGGTTGCTGAATACGAACCAGAGGTCCTGGCGCCCGGGATTTGCTTTCACCGGGGCCGTCAGTTCCACCCACTCGCCTTTGTCGCCCGCGGGTACTTTCAGCGTAGCGGCCACCGGCCCGTCTTTGGCGCCCATCCTCAATTCCAGCGTTCCGCCGGCGCCTTGCAGCTGTACCCGGAACCGTGCGCGCGAAATGCCGCCGAGGTCGATGTTTTTGAAGACGAAGGAACTACCGTCGTTCGCAACGCCATAGCTGAGCAGTTGACTGATCCAGTTCACGAAGCGGATTTGCTGGTCTGTATCGCGCTCTTCCGCTTCCAGCTTCGGATGGCGGAGCATGATGAATTGCTGGCCCGTGAGCGCCTCAATGCCGTTGGCACCCTTATCCGTATAGCGCGCCGTGAGCAGGTAGACGCCGGAGGCGGATTTACCGATGTGCTCTTTCAGCGCAATGGCGCCTTCCGCCGGCAACGATGCACCGGAAGACCGCAGCGACAGGATGTAATCCACGATCACTTTGGCTTCTTCCACCGCCATTCCCGGATGCGCGCTCATGGGGCGGTTGCCCCACACGCCGCTGCCTCCGCGGATCACTTTGTCTGCCAGCAAAGCGGTGTTCTTTTCATTGCGCTCGTATTTGGCGGCAACGTCCATGAGACTGGGGCCGACAGACACCGTGTTTTCGGTATGGCAAGCCTTACAATCCAGCGAATAGAACAGCTCTTTCCCTTTCGGCGTGGGCATTGCGCCCCCTTGCGTGAGCGCGCCGGCCATGTCGCGGCCGTACGGGATGTAGTTGAACCCAACCGCCACTTTTTCCGCTGCGATGGTGCCGTCTTCCGGATCGGTGACGGTCACTTTGTAGGGGAATTGCATGTTGTCCCAATAGAACGAGCTGTTGGCGGTGGTGGTGATCTGCACGTCTGGCGGTGTGTTGCCGGCTTTGATGTAGATGGATGCGGTATCGAAGGCTTTGTGATCGTCGGTAACGGTCAGCAGCACTTTATACACGCCGGGTTTGGCGAAGGTGTGAGCCACGGCGGAATCGCTGTAGTCCTTTCCATCCACGTTCCAGCTGTAATGCAATTGATCCTGCCTGTCGGGATCGGAAGACCCATCGGCAGAAAGCTTCACCGTCATGGGAGCGGGGCCCGTGAGATGGTCTGCGCTGATCCCCGCTACCGGCCGGCGGTTGCCCGCGGCGTAGGTGATGCGGACGAGGCGCGCGTCCATGTTCCGGGAAAACCAGTTGGTACCGTATTCGATCATGTAAATGGCGCCATCGTCGGCAAATCGCAGGTCGATGGGCGCTGCCGGCGCCAGGTGATCGAGGAAAGGCTCCATGCGGAGGTAATTATGGTTTTCGTCGAACGTAACGGCCATGATCCACCGGCGTACCCAATCGTAAATGAGGAGTTTGCCGTCGTAGTAATCAGACAGTTTGTATTCCGCGTTTTTGAATTGATCGGCATAGTAAACCGGGCCTGCCATCACGCTCTGCCCGCCTTTGCCCACGAGGGGGAATTTGGTGGAAGGGCCGTCTCCGAACCAGATCATGGCGCCTTGCGCGGGCGGCAGTTCTTTCACGCCTTTGTTGTTGGGCGAACTGTTGATGGGTTTGGCCGGGTCCAGTTTGGGGCCTTCGGTTTTGGTGGCGAAGTCCCATTTCGGGAGGGCTTCGTTTTCGCCGAGGAAGTACGGCCATCCGAAGAATCCGGGTTTCCGGGCCTGGTTTACTTCGTCGTAGCTGATGGTGCCTTCGCTGCCGGGCACTTTCGTATCCGGCCCCACGTCTCCCCAATACACATACTGGTTCTTACGGTCTACCGTGAACCGGAAGGGGTTCCGGCAGCCCATGACATAAATTTCCGGCCGGCCCTTGGAGCCGTCTTTCGGGAACAGGTTGCCATCGGGGATTTCGTAAGTGCCGTCGGCTTTGGGGCGGATGCGGAGGATCTTTCCGCGGAGGTCTGCCGAGGAGGCAGACGTGGCCTGATCGTCGGCGAGCTCGCGCCCGGGGCGCTCGTCCACCGGCGTATATCCTTCCGTTTCTTCGGCGTTGGTATTGTCGCCGGTGGAGAGATAGAGCAATTTATCCGGCCCGAATTCGATGTATCCCGCAGAGTGGCAGCAATGCTTCCGCTGGGTGGGGATTTCGAGGAGGGTTTTCTCCGTTTCGTGCAACAGGCGCTGGTCGCGCATTTCCATGCGGGTGAGCCGGCTCACGGGTGCGTCCCCTCCTACTGCGTAATAGAAATATACCCAGTGGTTCTTATCGAATTCGGGATCGAGGGCCACGCCGAGCAATCCGTCTTCCAGCCCGCTGTACACATTGAACTGCGCGAGGGTGATCACATCTTTTTCGCGTGCGCGATACAGGCGAACGGCGCCTTTCCGCTCGGCGAACATCACGTCGTTGCCGGGGAGCACGGCCAGTTGCAGGGGTTCATCGAGCCCCTGCGCCAGCATCGTATAGGTGTACCGGTTATTTTCCGGGATGGCAGGTGTGCTGCAGGCGGCATAATCCAGGCCGCTGGCTTCGTCTCCCGCTTTCGTCAGGATGCGTTCCGCTTCTTCGGGAGCGCCCATAAATACCTGGTCGTTGTCTGCCAATGCATCCAGCCAGGGCCATCCTTTCATTTTGAAAGAGGAATCCTTCATCACCGCCCAGGTTCCGCCTGCTTCCAGGTATCGCTGGAGCGCGTTGATCTGACGGTGGTCGAGACTGTCGGGGTACGACCAGTTGCTGACGATGGTCCTGAAATGTTGCAGGGAGTCGGGATGCAGGTAGGATTTGTTTCCTTCCACCAGTTCCCATCCATTGGCTTCGGCCGATGCCTTTACGGCAGCGATCATGGTTTCCGTGCTGCCTGCTGATGGCAGCAACAGTACCTTGTTTCCGGGTGATTTACGCGAGCAGGCGGCTAATGCCAGCATGCACCCGAACATCCATAGTTTTTTCATCAATCGTGTAGTTTTTCTACCGGGATCGTACGTCGGTATCTTTTTGTCTCGTGGAAATAATCTCAGCAAGCCGCTTAAATAGTCCGGTGACGGTAGGGTCCGTTTGCAGGCTCATCTCGTACCATCCTCCTCCGCCTTCGTAATAGGCGACGGGTAAATTACGCCAAGCGCCGGCTTTTTCAAACTCATTTATATAATCGGTGTATTTTTTCTGATAGCCGGCATCGGTGATGAGCCTGTTGTCGAATTCCATTTCGAGCGCCATGCTGTGCTGCTGCGCGTACCGGATGGCACCGGTGAGGATGCTGTAGGGCGAATTCAGGTCGAAGAAGTAGTTGGGTTGCTGATAGGCGATATCGAAGCCCATGCTCTGCCAGCTGCCTGCACCGTCGGCTCCATAATACGGGATCCAGTAAAAGCGCTTGTTGCGCTCATGGATTTTGGCGGAAACGGAGGGCAGGATTTCGGCCGCCCCGGTATTGTGTTCCGCCACCCAATAGAATCCCATCAGCTCCAGGTGTTGCAGGTTGGCGGCATTCCACATGGTCATGGCCGTATCGATGAACCACTGGCAGGCGGCCACGCGGTCTGCCGCCACGGCGAAATTCAGCTGCCGTCCGTTCAGTTCTCCCCAATTGGCCGTAGACCGGATGGGCTCGGGAAGCGTGAGCACTACCTTACGTTTGCGCTCGGGGGTTTTGCCCTGGGCAGACAGGCTGTCGAGCATTCCGTTTAACGCCTTAATTGCTTTCCCGTCTTCGAAATTCCGCTGCAGGAGCCAGAGCCACTGCGCCTTTCCGGCGGGCTGCTGGCCGTATCCTTCGGCGTATTCGTATCCCAGGTTGTCTTTGAACTCGATGAACAGGAACCCGTCGAACAGCCATTCGAACCCGGTGGTGGGGGTGCGGAACACGAAAGGCTTGAGGTGGGTGCTCGTCCACGGAAGGCGGTGAGTGCCGCCCTGGTAGATGAGTGCGAGGTCGGAAATGTAGTATGGAGGCAGCTTTTCAGGGGGTTTGGGTTTTCCCATTTCGGTCGGGGCCGTTGCCGTTGTGGCCTGCATACTTTTCTGGCAGGAGGTGGAGGCAATGCCTGCCCCCACCATCCAAAGTGCCATTAAACTACTCAATGCTGATTTGATCATAATTCAAGTTATTGAGGAATTTTGTACAAAATAATTTCCTGTGCGCGGAAGAACTGCGCGTCCCACACTTCCCAGTTCATGACGAAACCGAGCGATACGGGGTTGATGCCGTCAGACGTAAACCGGATGCTGGCACGCGTCTGGTCCACGAAACTCTTATAAGCCAGTGCGGTATTCATGGCGTTGTAATCGGGCAATGCATTGCCGGTAGCTGCTGCGAGGTAGCGGGGCTCATTGCCGCGGGTGCCGAGCCACCATTCGCCGTTCCCCAGGTGCAGCGCCAGTTCATAGGTCCCGGCGGGCAGGGTCACGGTTTGCCAGGCCTTTCCGTTCTTGATGGCCGTTTCACCTTCCCATTTCTCAAATCCGAAAGTAGCGGCGCCGTTCAGGTTGTCGAACCCGCCAAATCCGCCACCACGGGTTTTAGCCGAAGCAGACACGTTCCAATGCGCAGGAATCCCCCATCGCGAGCCGTCCCAGGTCCCGATAGCAAAGGGCAGACGGTAATTTTTCAGGTATTTCGACGTCACCCATTCGCGTTTCAGTACCGTCGTAACCGATGCTGCATAAAAGGTATCGATGGCCAGGGGCTCGGGCTTGAAGAGCGTCTGGTAAGTGAATGCCGATCCTGGTTTATAATCCTCCAGCACCACGTCTGCCGTGGCACCTTTCACGTATCGATTCCCTTTCGAACCGTCGTTCTTCGTCCAGGTGATGTTGACGCCGATACAGGTTTCTTCCGGGGCGCCCCATTTCAGGTTCGCATGACCGCTTTCAGCGAGGTATGCATCATCCAGCGGACGGTTGAGCAGCGTATTGGTATAGTTCTGCCCGTATGTTTTCCCCGAAATGTAAACCGGAACGGAACGCTCACCGAACGAGTTGGTGGTGATGACCGTAAAGTTATAGGGACCTTCCGGGAGTGGTGAAAACTCATGTGCAATGGAGTCCGGTTTGTTTGTACGTGCGACCGGTACAGTTACTGAGTCTGCATCCCCCCATTTGACGATCACTTTGTTGACGTTGGGGTCGGCGATCAGCAGCCAGCTGAGCACGAGCCGGTCCTTACCGGGAAAGAGTTTCAACGAATCCACCTTACCCGCATATTTCCTGATTTTCCCGGTCGTAAATTCCTTGTAGTCGTCGATCTTCGAGCAACCGGCCCATGCCAGCGCTGCGGCAAGGGCAAATATCGAAAGCGTTAATTTTTTCATGTGCAATTTTTGAAAGGGTGGATTACATCGGTTGGCCGAACAGGGTGATCTCCGAGAAGCTCAGGTCGCCCGTTCCCATCCAGTTTTCCAGGCAGCGGACACGGATATACCTTACTGCGGGTGCATCAACCGGGAAATCTTTCTGGTCGCCCAGCAACCAGGCCGTTGCGTCCGCATCGTTAAATACTTCATCCGGCAGCCCTGAAGGCTTCTTCTGTTCATAATCCACCAGCTTCGTCCAACTATCCCAGCTGCCGTCGGGCGTCGGGTTGTTCGATCCCCAGATCTCGTATTTCTTCATGCCGCGGTTGCTGTACCGGTAGTAGTGGTTGATACGGAAGCGGCTCAGCTTGCTCTGCACGCCCATGTCAAACGTGATCCATGTCGGATCGAGGCCTTTGGTGTTCGTGGAAATGTTCTGCCAGTTATTGCCATTGCCATCGTAAGGCGACGCCCAGACGGACGACCATTTTCCATCGAACGCGAATTCCACGGCCACGTTCCATTCAATTACCAGTATGGGGTCGTTGGGCATTTTATAGGTGCGGAATTTCGATTTGTCGAGTGTTTTTTCGAAAAGTGGCGTAATGGTGGCAAACGTTGTATCTGAACGGTTGCCCCAGCGGTCTTCCAGGTACATACCGAAAACGGTTTCCTCGTCTTTCAGCCCCCTGAAGGTTGCGTTGCCCTCTTCCTGATCGAGCGTAGCGGCGTTGAGCTGCGCGATGCGCCCCAGCGAGTCGGGCCCGATGAGTATCGCCTGGAGCGATTGATTATCGGGATTGAGGTAGGTAACCCCCACTCCACCGAAAGCGGCAAACATATTCAGCGACTTGAACACCTTGAGATAGGGGGCTCGGTGGGCTTGAACTTCTTCACTACGGGCTCGGAGCGTACTTCCGCACCGTTTACGGAGAAGATGCGTACTTCGTGTTCGCTTTCATCACCCAGGCCTTCCACGCGGAGCTGGTTGGTGTAGAACGATGATTTGTAGGTGCGGAGCCTTCCGTCGGGCGTTTTGATTTCGGCTACGATGTAGGAAAGGTTTTGGCTTTTGGGCAGTGTGTAGCTAATGGTGGCGCCGCCTGGCTCCGGCTTGATGTCTACGTTGGAAACCTGGCCGGGAGGGTTCGCATCGGCCAGCATGGGAGAAAGCGGTTTCTCTTCCTTGCAGGAGAACAGTAAAGTTCCCAGCATTATGATGATCGGAAATTTCTTCATGATGGATCGCATTTGGCGTTAGGGAATTTACCAGCCCGGATTTTGGAGCAGGTTGGTGTTAATGATGAGGTTGTGCTGTTTGATGGGCCACAGGTAATCACGCGGCGCCACAAACCGCTGGTTGAACACTTGCTTCTTCCGGTAATAATCAGCCGCGTTCTTCTGCAAAATATCCCATCCTTCTACCGGCTGGTTCATGTATTCGACGGCCAGTTTCCACCGGCGAAGGTCCCAGAGGCGATGACCTTCGAATGCCATCTCGATGAGCCTTTCCTGGCGGATGATATCCCGCAGGCCTTCTTTGGTCGTGAATTTGGTGGGCCGGTTCGAGAAATTGCTCCACGATTCCTCTACGCCTTTCAGCCCGGCCCTTTCGCGCACTTTGTCTACGTATTCGATGGCGCGGGCGCTCTGACCGGATTCGTTGAGCGCTTCGGCATACAAGAGAAAAAGGTCGGCGAGTCGCATTTCCGGCCATGCCCAGGTTTCGGTTGTTACTGCCTGATCGGTCTGGTTGAATTTATAGTTGATGAACTTCTTCACGAAATAACCCGTCACGCTGTAAAACTCTTCACTGGCCTTGCCTTGCGGCTGCCCGTATTTTGCCTGGATGTTGGACGATTTTTCGTCGGTCTTGTTCCCCTCCAGGAAATATCTGCCACCATCGAAGCCGAGGTTTGCATAGAACCTTTCCTCGCGATCGAAATGGAGGCTGGCCGTTGTATACCCTTCCTGTACGTGGAACCGTTCTTCATGCTTGGCCACGCGAAGATCGAAACGGCCCTGGTAGTTCCAGGTTTTGTCTTCTGAAATAGGAACACCATTTTTGGTGTAGAAGTTTTCCGCCATTTTCAGCGTGGGCGACATATACCCGCCAATGTAGTTGTCACGGCTAGACATGAGGTACTTCGGCGCGTTGTGCGTTTGCAGCACACTGGTCTGGCCAGCCCTGCCTGTCAGTGCCCAGATGGCTTCCTGGTTTTCGCGGGCGTTAAGGGCGCCGGCGGCACTCAGCTGGTAACGGGTGGCGTCGGTGATAGTTACGAAGGGCGAATTGAATTCGTACAGGTGAATGCTCGCAGCAGCGCATTCCGCAACGGCTTCCTCCGCCGCTTTGGCGGCCAGCGCCCAGCGGTTGGCGTCGTATGTTGGATTGAAGAGCTGAGTACCTTTTTTGTCTTTCAGGCTGCTGAAATCCGTGTTGCCGTTGAAGAGCGGGCTGGCCCAAGCGGTCAGCACGCGTGCCTTCAGCATCATGGCTGCCGGCCTGGTGATGCGCCCCAGTTCGTTGACCCTGTTCGTTACTTCGGTGGGCAGCATGGGGATGGCCTTGTCGAGCGTGTTGACGAGGTATTGCGCCACCTCGTCTACCGGCTGGCGGAACACTTTTACTTCTTCCGGCGTTGCGCTCACGGGGATGTTTACGTCCACGATCGGGATGGGCCCGTAGTTTTTAAAAAGGCAGTAATGATAGTACGCCTTCAGGAAGGTGACTTCCCCGATCCAGCGCTTCTGGTCTTCGGGGCTCAGGTAGGGAATACGGCGGGTCGAGCCGTTTTCGTACATATTCTCGAGGAAGATGTTGCACTCGCGAATAGCCTTCCAGAGCGGTTCCGCGTGGTTTTCGCCGTCCCAGAAATTCACCCAGGGGTTGCCGGCGGTTTGCTCGCCGAGCGCAATCTTCCAGGGCGACTGATAGGAGTATTGGCCGTACCGGTACGTCCACATATCATCCGCGCCTATGTACAGGATATTACTGACGGGGTCTACTGATGGCAGGAAGGAGTAGCAGGTACGGAGGTATTTTTCCGCTTCCGTTTTATTGGAGAAGGCATCGTCGAGCGTAGCTACGTTGTCGGGCACCACGTCCAGGAAGCCTTTCTGGCAGGAGGCGGTTCCCAGTGCGGTGGCCAGTACAGTGCCATATATGATGAATCTGAAGTTCCGTTTCATGATAATTTCGTTCTTATGTCAGGAAATTAAAATCCGAGGTTGATGCCGACGTTGATCACGCGCTGCACAGGATAGTTGAAGGCATTGTTGTTTCCATTTGTCTGCGCGCCGCCCATTTCCGGGTCCCACAACTTGAAGCTGCTGAAAGAAAGCAGGTTGAGTCCGTTCACGTACAGGCGGAGGGCGTTGACGCGCATCCGCTTCAGCAAGTGGTCGGGCAGCTCATAACCCAGCTCCACCGTTTTGAGGCGAAGGAAGGCGCCGTTACGCATCCACCATGTAGAGGTAAACAGGTTATTGGAAAAGGCCGTGGCATGAACGCGGGGCCAGAAAGCGTAAGGGTCCTGGTTTGTTTCCGACCAGTGATCGTCTGCGATCACTTTCAACAACCCGCGCTGAGAACTCGATCCTTCAAGAAACGGAGCTATCCCGCCCGCGTCGATGTAAGTGGAAGAGCGCGCCGATCCCTGGAAGAAGGTACTGATGTCGAATGATTTGTATTTATACGTAAAACCGAAGCCGTAGTTGATCTCCGGGCGAATGGGGTGCCCGATCGGCACCTGGTCGCGATCCGTGATCATACCGTCTCCGTCGATATCCACGTACTTGATATCGCCACCGGCGAGCTCACGGATACCAAACTGGGAAGGCGAGTTGGCCACATCATGCTCATCGGTGAACAGGCGCTCTGCAACATATCCCCAACGCACCTGGTCGGAACGCCCCTCGCGGCGGAGGTGCCACAGGCTTTTGTCGTAAGCCGGCTCTTCGTTCTCCAGTATTTTCGTTGTCGCATATGTAAACGTACCACGTACATTGAGCCAGGAATTTTTGTTCAGGGTGCGCTTGTATTCCAGCGTCATATCTATCCCTTTACCTTCACCCACGCCCACGTTGGCCTGCTGGATAGACCGGAGCCCCATGGTGGAGGGAATATTGTAGCGGGACAGCAGGATGTTTTCACGGCGCTCCTTGAAAATGTCGGCCTGCAATGAGAAATCCTTGAACATCTCCAGCTCCAGGCCGATATTGGTTTTGTATGCGCGCTCCCAGGTAATGAACGGGTTGGGGTAACGGTTGATAACCGTACCGCCGCCGCCGTAATTGAACTTGTCGCCAAAATAATACCCGTTACCGCCGCCCAGCGAAAGGTTGGCCAGGTAGAAGAAGCGGTCGGTTTCGGAGCCGATCTGGTCGTTACCCACTACACCGTATGTTCCGCGGAATTTCAGCCTGCTCACAACGGGCAGCAACGGCTCAAACCATTTCTCCCCGCTCACATTCCAGCCCGCGCCCACAGATGGGAAAAAGCCGAAGCGGTTACGCCTTTCGAAGCGCTCCGAGCCATTGTAGCCGAAGTTGAATTCCACGAGGTAGCGGGAATCGTAGTCGTAGGTGAAACGGCCAGATAAGCCCTGGTTGCGCCGGGGAAGCGCCAGCAACAGATCGTTCGCATTACCGTCTACGTTGTTGGAAAGCAGCGTAATGAGCATCCCGCCGATATTGTGCTTTTTAGCGATCGTAGCGTTGTAGTTCAGCGCAGCCTCCATGTAAGTGTAAATATTGGCTCTCTTGTCTCCGCCCTGGAAGTTGAGATATTTGGTACCGCCTCCGGGATTGAGGGGCTCCAGGCCACGAACGCCTTCTTCCGGATCCACCGTCACCGTATAATAGAACGGATAGAACCGGCGGTTGAGGTTAAACTCGGCATAACGCTGGGTATACGCCATCACCCGGCCGCTGAGCCCAGGCACGAGGAACCCGAAGTCCTGCTTCAGTTCCAGCTGCGCGATGAGGGTGGAGTTGTTGTTCTGCGTAAACCCGGAAACCGCGTCGGCAAAGGGGTTCATCATCAGGCTGCCGTTCGTCATGCGCGCACTGCCGAACAGCGGGTTTTTCTCGTCCGGCGCAAAAGAAGCCGGGAAATAGGCCGGGAAAGCCACCGGGTTGGCGCGCGATGCGTTCGTGAACAACTGGTTGGAGCCGCCCTGCGGACCGCGGTAATCGTAGAACCGGCCCGTGGTACGGATAATCGCTTCCGTCGTTTTGGTCAGCTTCACGTTGATATTGGAACGTATCTCGTAGTTACGCGCCTTGATGTTACTGTTGAACGAGTTGTCGGCGATCGTGCGGAGGAGGCCGTTGTCAATATTGTAAGTCCCCGAAACATAATACTGTGCCCTTTCCACACCGCCACTCAGGTTGAAGTTATAACGCTGGTTGTTGGTGCTGTTTTTCAGCAGCAAGCCCATCCAGTCGTTGTTGGGATAGACATAAGGATTGTCTTTGTTCACGCGGTGGCGGATGGCGTCTTCGGTATAGCGCCGGGTTGTGGCGCCCGAATTGAATCCCGCTTCGTTGGCAAGGCGCATGTACGTGATATTGTCTGCCAGCTTCAGGCTCTGTGTATTGCTGGAATTGGAGTTTTCTACCCGCACGTTGAAGCGCGTACTGGTGATGCCGCCCGATTTCGTGGCCACGAGGATCACGCCGTTGGCGCCGCGGGCGCCGTAGAGCGAGGAAGCCGTCGCGTCTTTGAGGATGGAGAAGCCGGCGATATCGTCGGGCTGGATGCGCGCCAGGTCGCTGGGCGTGCTTTCCCGGCCATCGATGAGGATGAGGGGATTTACTTTACCGCTGCCGAAGGTGGTGACGCCGCGGATGAAGAAGTCGGCATTGTCTTTCCCCGGTTCACCGGAAGTCTGCATGGCGATCACACCCGCCAGGCGGCCGGCGAGCATGGTGGTAAGGTTACTGGTAGGGCCTTTCAGCTCTTTGGGATTGATGGTGGTCACGGAGCCGACCATCGTGGTTTTCTTTTGGGTACCGAAGGCCACGATGGCTACTTCGCCCAGCATTTTGTCGGAACTTTTCAACTCCACGTTCAGCGTGCGGCTGTCGGTAACGGCCAGTTCCTGTTTGATATAGCCCATGAAAGAGAAAACGAGGGTCGAGGGGCCGGCGATCTTGATGGTGTATTCCCCGGAGCCGTTCGTTTGCACGCCTTTCAGCGGGTCGGTTTTCAGTGTGATGGAAACCCCGGGCAAAGGCATCCCCGTTGAATCGGTCACGCGACCTTTCACGACGATGCCGGTGTCTTTCGGAGCGAAATAGGCGGCGGGTATAGCGCCGGCGCTGACAGTGGATTTCGCGTTATCCGGACGGTCTTCCGCCAGAGGGCTGGCTGCCATGGCGGCGCCGGCGGCGAAAAACAATCCCAACGTCAATTTCAAGCGCAGGATCGCCCTGTCGGCAGTAATGCCGGAATTGACCTTCAGTGGAAATAACATAGCGTAGGTTGTTGCTTGATTTAAGTGATTTAATACATCGGTACGTGGACCCGTTGCAGACAAAACACTGCCCGTGCGCGAAGCGGTCGCACAGGGTTGGTTATCTGTAACAGTAATAAGTGTGGCGGTTACTGCATATTCATCTTGTAGCGAATTTGTTTTGCTTTTGGCTGATTACGTTCTCATGTTTCGGGAAGGAAATAGGTATCCCCGTCCGCGCATGCGCGCAAACCTGCTTCGCTATCCATTCCCAATTTGATTTTTTGCTGATTGATCAGGAAGCGCACCTGCCTTCCCCTGTTTCTCCCCCGGGCCGGATTTAAACACGCTGCATCAGTTCGTTTGCGTTCGTTGGGTTCCCGGGCTTCTCTAACGTGGTATTACCTCAAATTTTCATCGTACAGGCTAAAGATAGAAAATAATTTTAAAAATACTAAGCTAGTAAGAAATATTTTTAGATAATTATCGCCAACTAACGGGATGTTTTTAATTTTATTTACAAACTAAACCGATTTTGCAAGACCGCTCCGCCGGGGCTTACATCCCTCGATACCATAGAAAACGATATACGCGTAGCACAGGATGGGGATGATGAAAGCCGTTGTCCACGATGCGCTATCGATCAGCCATCCCTGCAGCACCACGATCACCGCGCCGCCGGAAATGGCGGTAGACAAGATCCCCGACGCCTGCGTGATATGCTTCCCCACGCCGTTTACCGACAACGAGAAAATAATGGCGAACATCACCGAATTGCAAAGCCCCACGCTGATAAGCGCCCACACCGCCAGCGGCCCGCCGCTCGTCATCGACACCACGATCCCCGCAATCGCCGCCAGACCATTGATCACCAGCATCCTTTCCGGCCGCACCACGCGCAGCAACCCCACGCCCAGGAGCCGCCCGATCAACATCGCCCCCCAATAAAAAGATACATACCGGTTCGCCTCCTGCTCCGTGATAGCCAGCGTATCGGCGATGTAATTGGTCAGGAAAGACCCCACCGCCACTTCGGCCCCTACATAAAAAAAGATCGCCAGCGCCCCCAGCTTCAGGTTCCTGAAACCCAGCGCCGATCCGCCTTCCGCCTGCCCCTCTTCCACAGGCCGCACCTCCGGCAGCTTCATCCGCCACAACACCGCACTGATCACCACCAGCAACAACGCGATCCCCGCATAAGGATATTTCACGGCCGACGAGCCGCCGGCCGCCATCCCGGGCAATATCACCGCCGCACCGAACAACGGCGCCATGATCGTGCCCACGGAACCTACGCTCTGGATCATGTTCATGCGCGACGAAGCCGTTTCCGGCCGCCCCAGCACCACGATGTACGGGTTGGCAGACACCTGCATGAAAACGATCCCCACCGCTACGATGAACAGCGCCGCCAGGAAAAGGTAATACGCATGCAGCAAAGCCGCCGGGTAAAACAACAGCGCACCCGCCGCCGCCACGAGAAAACCCGTCACCATGCCCTTCCGGAACCCGATGCGCGACACGATCCGTCCGGCAGGAATGGAAAAAATCCCGTACACGGCGAAAAAATAAAACTGCACGAGCGACGATTCCGTGTAACTCAGCGTGAACCCTTCCTTAAAATAAGGGATCAGCGTATCGTTGAGACAGGTGATGAAACCCAGCATGAAATACAGCACCGCAAGCGATAACAGCGCGGGCAGATAATTGCGGGACGAGGGAGTAGCGCCCTGGTGGACGCTCATTTCGGGCGAAAGTACGTTGGCCATAATACGATCAAATCTGGTTGGTTATACAGTTACGGTTTGCGAAACGGCGATCTCCTCCAGCGTTTTCCAACTGAGGAACAGCGAGCGCGGAACATGGAAACAACCTTTCCATTTCCCGCCCTTCAGCGGCAGCAGCACTTCTCCCCTGCGGTTTAGGTACCCGAACCATTCGCCGAACTCGGCGTCGCGGAAATGCCGCCAGGTATAGTTATGCAGCCGGTGAAACCACTGGCGGCAACGCTCGTCGCCGGTGTAGCGATAGCCTTTCAGCATGGCCACAATGGCTTCGTGATGCACCCACCAGAGCTTCTGGTCCCATTCCAGTTGTTGCGGAGGCCGTCCTTTCGCGTCCATAAAATAGAAAATTCCTTCGAATGATGTATCCCATCCAAATTCGAGCATGCGCAAAGCGATGTCTTTACACCTGATCATGAGGGCTTCATCGCCCAGGCGATGTGCGATGTCCATGAGGAACCACATCGATTCCAGGCTGTGCCCGGGCGATACGAGACGGCCTTCGAAGGAATCCGACAGGCGCCCGTCTGGCGTCACGTTTTCCATGATGAGCCCGGTTTCCGGATCGTAGAAATCTTCCATCACCGCACGCACACATTCGCGGATGGTGCTGTCTACCGTTTCGTGCGGCAGCACGTGCTCCACTTCCAGCACCAGGTTGGAAAGGATCATGGGGAGCGATAGCCCCTTCAGCGGCCGCGTTCCGGGAACGGCTTTGGAGTAGCTGCCCTTCGGCTGGCTGAACCGGGAAAGGATGCTTTGAAACGTGCGCAGCGCCACATCATTATATTCCGCCTTGCCGGTAGCTTTGCCCAGCTGCGCGAACGCCATGGCGGCGAAGCAGTCGGAAAAAATGTTGTACGCCTGTACGAGGGGACGGCCTTCGCGAGTGAGGCTGAAATACCAGTTCTCATGGGCGTCGCGCCCATGGCGCAACATAAAATCAGCCCCGTGCTCAGCGGTTTTCAGCCATTCGTCGCGCCGGCCCAGTTTGTTGCAGAGCATGGCGAACGTCCACACCTGGCGGCCCTGCAGCCAGGCGAATTTATCGGTATCGAAAACGTTCCCTTCCCGGTCGAGACAGGTGAAAAATCCACCAAACTCCTCGTCTATGGAATGTTTCAGCCAGAATGGGATCACATCGTTCAGCAGGTTGTCGCGGTACTGCTCCGCGATTTGTAACAGGTTCATAAGTTGATAATAAAAGTTCTGAATCGGGTCGTAACAAAAGATGCGGCGGCGGGCCGTTGCGAACAGCCTTCCCTTCACCCGACAATAATCGATTGCATGAAAAGCGGTTTTTAGATGAAGGCGGAACGGTCGCTCAGAAGCACAACTTCTCATAACGCGGCCACCGGTCCACGGTTTTTCGATCATATCCGGTGCGCGTCCCGCTTCGACGGCGCCCGGCATAATGCAGGACTCTAAATAACAATTTTATTTAGAATACTGCAACTAGTTTTTTAATTATTTTAATAAATATGGGAGATATAAACCTTGGGGCAAATTTTGCTACTTTGACCCCTTCAATGAAGTAGCAGCGAAATGAGCCGTCATACCTTTTTCGAAGATCTCCGGAACGATGCCATCACGGGCGTAGCGTACAAGAACCTGCAACAGAAGAAGCAGGTTTTGTCGTGGTTCGTGAATGCGGGCAACACCACCATCGCCGATCTGAGCCGCGAGCTGAACGCCAGCGTACCGAAAGTGGGCGAGCTGATCAACGAGCTGATCGCCGACGGACTGGTAAAGGATTACGGGAAGATAGAAGCGGCGGCGGGCCGGCGGCCCAACGTGTACGGCCTGGAACCGGATTCGTTCTTTTTCGTGGGGGTGGATATCAAGCAATATTATGTGAACCTCGGGCTGGGGGATTTCAGGAACAACCTCGTCCGCACCCAGGAAAAGGTGCCTTTCCATCTCAAGAATACCCCGGAGGCCCTCAACCGATTGTGCGACATTATCACCGAGTTCATCGCCGCTTCGGGTAAAGGGAAAAAGAAAGTCATCGGCATCGGCGTGAACCTTTCCGGCCGCATCAATTACCGTTCGGGCTACAGTTTCAGCTTCTTCCATTTCCAGGAAGACCCGCTCAGCAAGGTGATCGAGCAGCGGCTGGGCATTCCTACTTTCCTGGAAAACGACTCCCGTGCCGTGGCCTACGGTGAATTCAGCAGCGGCGCCTATCACGAGAAAAATGCGTTCTTCATCAACCTCGAGCACGGCATCGGCATGGGGCTGTTGTTGAACGGACAATTATATTACGGTAAATCCGGTTTCGCCGGAGACATTGGCCACATCCCGGTGTTCGACAACGAAATCCTTTGTCATTGCGGAAAGAAAGGCTGCCTGGAAACGGAAGCTTCCGGCGCCGCGCTCACCCGCCTGTTCATCCGCCGCCTCCGCGAAGGGGCGAGCAGCATCGTAGCCAAGCGCATCCCCAACCCGGACGATGTGCAGCTGGAAGACATCCTCGCCGCCGTGAAGCAGGAAGATACCCTCGCCATCGAGCTCATCGCGGAAATCGGGGAGAAACTCGGCCGGGGGATCGCCATCCTCATCAATATCCTCAACCCGGAAGTGGTGATCCTCGGCGGGGCACTCGCTTCCACCGGCGATTATATTTTACTGCCCATCCGCAGCGCTATCAATAAATTTTCGTTGACTTTGGTGAATAACGATACCAAGCTCGTGCTGTCCCGCAAGGGGGAACATGCGGGCATGGCCGGCGCCTGCCTGCTGGTGCGCGACCGCCTTCTGGCGCTGATCGATTAAGGAAAAATGGAGCGGCAAATGAAAATTTGCACCCTGTATGCTATTTCACTTAACACGTATCTAAATCAGCAATTATACTTTACGGTCTATGCCGATCTCGTGCCGAGTGAAGTCTATCATCCAAGAATTTCAGCGCAGGGATCGGGATAGGCGGCCAATGTTATCAACTGTTGCGGCAGCGGCCCGTTTTGCCAAACGCCATGCAATGCCAGCGCGGCTCCCAGGGCGGTAGCCTGCGGCACGGTAGCCGCAAACACCTCCATTCCACGGAACTGCGCCGCCAGCATGCGCATGAACACTTCGTTCTTCCCGAACCCTCCGTCCACAAAGATCTTCCGTACCGGCGCACCTTCCAGCACGAGCGCGGTGGAATGGTATTGCGCGGTCACGAGGTCGTATA
Source organism: Chitinophaga caseinilytica (assembly GCF_038396765.1). Taxonomy (NCBI): domain Bacteria; kingdom Pseudomonadati; phylum Bacteroidota; class Chitinophagia; order Chitinophagales; family Chitinophagaceae; genus Chitinophaga; species Chitinophaga caseinilytica. Next base: position 463,433 of record NZ_CP150096.1, read on the forward strand.
TCAATTGATGGTAAGCTGCTGTATCGGAATGGAAACCGGCCAGGTCACGGCTGGCGAAATCTCCGCCAGGCAACATTTCTCCCATCATCGCCGCGATGAACGGCACTGATTGGTAATGCGCCGGCTCCCGGTTGAAATGCGCCGCGATGCGCGCCACTTCCCGCTCGTGCACGAACCCTGAAAACAGCCGCGCCGCTTTCACCGGCCGCGCGTCGTACGAAAGGTAGCACAGGCAATCCTGCTCCAGCTCCCCGGCCGTGAGCGGCGTGTCGTTGAAAGGGTTCAGCGAAATGCACCAGGTGCCGGTGGAAATAAGCACGAACGGTTCCCTGAATTGCAACAAATACGGGATGAGCGCGGCGGAAGAATCGTGGAGGCCCGGCCCGGTGGGGATTTCCCGTCCTGCCACAGTTCCGTTCACCACTTCGCCCGCGTTCCGCAACGGCCCCATCACGCCCGCCAGTCGCTCGTTTTGCACCCACGCATGGTAATCCCGTTTTTCGAAATCCCACAGCGCGGTATGGCAGCCGATGCTGGTGATATCCGCGCAGGGCGCGCCCGTCAGCAGAAAACTCACATATTGCGGCAGATGCAACGCATGTTTGACCTGCGTAAAAAGCTCAGGACGCTCCATTCGCAGGCGATACAGCTGCAGCCCCGAATTCAGGCTATCCAGCGCGGGAGACGCCGTTTGCCGGGAGAACCCCGATTTCCCGCCGTATCGTTCGTATAGCCGGTTACGTAGCTCCGCCGGGTAAGATTTGAGATAATTGTACAACGGCGTCAGCGGCTTCCCACCGGCATCGATATACACGAGGCTCGCGCCGTAGGCGGACACATTCACCGCACGCACGTCCACACCCGGCAGCGCCAGGGCTTCTTCCAGCGATGCGTGCACGAATTCGCGGAGACTGTGGAGGCACTCGCAGGGATCCCCGTCTTCGTCGGCCGTTTCGGGCAGCCGCACGTTTTTTTCATGCACCACGCGATACGCCCCGTCGAAGAGGAACAGTTTTTTATTGGTTTTGCCGATGTCGAGCACGGCGATAACGGGAATTTTCGTCATGGTTTATAAACCTGTAGCAATGGTCGATACCCCTCTCCTGCTGATGAGCCCCGAACGGACTTTCTCGCCGCGGTACACGCCCAGCGGACTGAGCGCACCGCCCGCCCGGAGGCGCGCTTCGGCTACCAGCGGCCTTACATCGGTACGGTACGCCTGTTGCAGGATTTCCTGCGCGGCCACCACATCGTTCCTTTCCTGCGCAGCGGTGAGCGCGGCGCGGTCTACCAGCAACGCCTGCGCATAGGCGATGAGGATCGCTTCCACGGATTGCAGCAGGTCTTCCAGCGGGTCTTTCACGTTGTGGGACGCGTCGATCATCCAGCCCAGGTCTGTCGCGTGTTTCATATTGCGCGCATTCATCCCGTCTACCAGTTCACAGAAAATCAGGAACAGCTGGTAAGGCTTGATGCTGCCCACGGTAAGGTCGTCGTCACCGTATTTCGAATCATTGAAATGGAACCCGCCCAGTTTGCCTTCCATGAGCAGCAGCGAAACGATCTGTTCGATGTTGGCGTTGGGAAGATGATGGCCGAGGTCTACCAGCGTGTATGCCTTTTTGCCCAGTTTGGAAGCGAAGAGGTACGACTGGCCCCAATCGCCGACGGTCGTGGAATAAAAATTCGGTTCGAAGGCTTTGTATTCGACGAACATCTTCCAGTGGTCGGGCAGTTCCGCATAAATCTCGCTCAAACCTTCCAGCGTGTTTTCGAACGCTTTGCGGAAGCTCAATTGGCCGGGGAAGCACGATCCGTCAGACAGCCAGACGGTGAGCGATTCTGAGCCGAGTGCCACGCCTTGGCGGATCACTTCGATATTATGTTCGATGGCCTGTTTGCGGACATCGCGGTTTACATGTTGGAGGGAGCCGAATTTGTAGCTGTGCTCCTGGCCCGGCTGGTCCTGGAAGGTGTTCGAGTTCATGGCGTCGAACCGGATCCCGTGCGCGGCCGCGAGGGCGCGGATGTGGGCGGGGTCTTCCGGGATATCCCAGGGAATATGCAGCGAAATGGCGCCGCTGGCGCGGTTGAGGCGATGCAGCAGCCCGATGTCTTCGATTTTTTCTTCGAGATTGCGCGGCTCGCCACCGGCGGGGAACCTGCCGAACCGGGTGCCCCCGGTGCCGAGGGCCCAGCTGGGGATCGCCACCTGGAATTCGCCGAGCAGGCGGAGGACTTCCTCGGCATGGGGGATTTCTCCCTGTAGATAAGCCAGCGCCCGTTCATGTTTACGGAGCGCCTGGCCATTATAACCGTCTATCTTATTCTGGTCGATTTGCATGGTGTACTGTTTTACTATCTGACAAAAGCCATGGCCACGCCGCCGTCTACGTTCAGCACGTTGCCCGTCGCTTTCTGCAATAATCCTCCAACGAATGCGAAACATGCGTCTGCAATGTCTTCCGGCAAAATCACCTGGTTGAGCAATGTGCGTTTCGCGTAATAAGCCGGCAGTTCTTCCACTTTCACGCCGTAGGCTTTGGCCCTGCCTTCCGCCCATGCGCCGGCCCAGATGGTGCTGTCGGCGATCACGGCATCGGGGTTCACGACGTTCACGCGAATTCGGTCTTTCCCCAGCTCTGCGGCGTTCAGACGGCTCAGATGCAGCTGCGCCGCTTTCGCGGACCCGTATGCGGCGTTGTTGGGGCCGGATACGAGGGCGTTTTTGCTGACGATGTTCAGCACATCGCCACCGAGATTCTGTTTCCGCATCATTTCCACACCTGCCTGCGTCACGAAGAACTGTCCTTTGACGAGCACATCGTACAACAGGTCCCAATCCTTTTCCGTATGCTCTTCCAGCGGTTTGGAGATGGAAAGCCCCGCACAGTTGACCACAATATCTATCCCGCCAAACGCCAGCGCAGCGGTGTGATAGGCGCTGGCCACGTTACCGCCGTCTTTCACGTCGAGCAGCGCGGCGGCGCAGGCATCTTTCCCGAATTCCTTTTCGAATGCGGTTTTCGCTTCCGCCAAACGGTCTGCGTTGTTGTCGGACAGCACTACCACGGCGCCTTCCTGCGCAAACTTCCGGGCGATGGCCTTCCCGATGCCGCCCGCGCTCCCCGTCACCAGGGCGATGCGGCCGGTAAGGGCTTTGGGCCTGGGCATGCGCTGTAGTTTCGCTTCCTCCAGCAGCCAGTATTCGATATCGAACGCTTCCTGCCGCGGCAGCGAAGTGTAGGAAGATACGGCTTCGGCGCCGCGCATCACGTTGATGGCGTTGATATAGAATTCAGCGGCCACGCGTGCCGTTTGCTTGTCTTTCGCGAAGGTGAACATACCAATTCCCGGGCATAAAATCACTACCGGATTTGCATCGCGCATGGCCGGGCTGTTCGGATGTTTGCACTTGTCGTAATATTCCGCGTACATTTTCCGGTAATCGTCGAATGCGGACGCGAGCTTTTCGCTGTTGGCGGCCGTTTCCGGATGTACGACCAGCGGACTGATCTTCGTTCGCAGGAAGTGATCGGGGCACGAGGTGCCGAGGGGCGCGAGGCGCTCCAGGTCGTTGGAATGGATGAACTGCAGCACGCGCTCATCGTCCGTGAAATGCCCGATCATCCGCTGGTTGGACGAGGCGAGGCCTCTTAGTACCGGCGCCAGCTCCGCGGCTTTGGCGAGCCTTTCCGCCTGGGGAAGCGCTTCCATGCGGGCGCCGCCGAAAACGGGGCGCGATTTGCCGAGGTGTTTCTCCAGGTATTCCGCACACTGCTCGATCACTTCGAGGGTGTTGATATAGGATTCGTACGCCGTATCTCCCCAGGTGAACAACCCGTGCGATCCCAGCATGATGCCGCGGATGCCGGGGTTCGCGTCCAGGCAGGCTTTCAGCTGTAGTCCCAGGTCGAAGCCCGGGCGCTGCCAGGGCACCCAGCCGATCTTCCCGCCAAACAGTTCCTGCGTGATCTTTTCCCCGTCTTTCGCCGCCGCAATGGCGATGGCCGCGTCCGGGTGCAGGTGATCGATATGTTTGAACGGCAGGAAACCGTGCAGCGGCGT